>NZ_BNJW01000007.1 GCF_015751045.1 Enterococcus lactis | reverse complement strand
ACGCTAGCGAGGCAGTCTAACTTTAACTGTTAGCTCCTGCCGAAGATCGTCACATCCGAGGAGGCTCATTGTCAAGGACAATCGGAATAGCATACGGAAAGAAGTTCTGCACCTTATAAAATTTGTCAAAAAAACTGTTGCCATTCCAGGCTAGTGTGGAGATTCATATCTATTTTATGCTTGAGCGAATGAAACAGTACCAGAAAGTGAAATTAAGTAAAGACGAAAATGAAGTCGTTGAGCATACCCAAGCACAGCAGTTAAGTAGTCAAATCTTAGCAAAACTAGCCACTATTTACCCAATTGAATTTTCTCCTGATGAAATTAATTATCTGGCTTTGCGTATCGCCAATCTTTTTACAAACTCACAAGCAGCCACACGATTTCAAAAGGAATCTAGTACACTTGCTGATCATTTGATTGTACAAGTGGAGCAGTTTTTAGGTTATTCATTGAAAGAAGATCAGTTACTGAAACAAAACTTAAGGTCTCATTTATCTTCTACCTATTTTCGACTCCATTATGGCTTGCAGATTTCTAATCCATTGACGAAAAGTGTGTTTAGTACGTACACACAACTTTTTTTAGTTTTACAGTTGATTCTAGAAGATTATTTTGAGAAAGAAAATTTTTATGTTCCGCAAGATGAGACAGCTTATTTAACGATCCATTTCCAAGCGGCGATCGAGCGACACAAACATCAGAAAAGTAAAAGATACCAAACAGTTCTAGTCAGTGAATATTCAAAAGCTATGGCTACTTTTCTTGAAGCACGGCTGAACAGAGAACTTCCGGAATTAACGATTATAGATTTAATTGAATATAAGCCAGAACTAGAGAGGGAAGATTTTCCACCTGTTGATTTTATTTTGACTACATTACCGTTTAAATATGAAAATATTCCAGTAATCGAGATTTCACCAATGATCACAGAAACTGATCTGGCCTATTTGACAAAATATATGCTGGAACATGTACCTATCAAGAAGAAAAAAACGTTTGATCTAGCAAGCTTTACTCATCCATTTTTGATCTTTCCTCAGCTTGAATGGACTGACCCAGTAGATATTTTAAATTTTATGGGGAATGTCTTAGTAGAACATCATTATGTGGAGCCGGAATTCGTCGATTCTGTCTTGGAACGAGACCGTCACGCCAGTACTAGAGTGGCACCATTTGTAACGATTCCTCACGGTAATCCGCTGTATGTAAAACATTCGATGATTTCTATTGCAACAATGAAAGAACCAGTCCTATGGCATGGGGAACAGATACGTATCGTACTGCTGTTAGCAATAAAGAGAAAGGATTTGAAACATGCAGAGTTCAAAAAAATTTTTTCTGTTATTCACTATTTAGAAAAGCAGCCAGAACAAATGGCACAGTTGATGCAATCCAATCATCCACTAGAGATTTTAACCTTGTTGTCTAGTTATGAATAAGTAGATATTAAAAAACTGCCTTTATATTTATAATAATTCTATCTATTTATTTGAAGTTAAAAAACTAAATACAAAGGGATTGTAACAAAAGTCTTGTTACAGTTCCTTCTTCCGAATAACGGTGTTCAAAAGCTTGCACCTGCGGTAATAAGTCCAGCCAATTCAAAAACATGAAACGCTGTTTTTGTTTGGCTGGACTTATTACTTGATGCAGAACATCTTTTCCACAACCTCTATTTAATGAAATGGATTATAGAATCGTCCGTCATTTAGGATCACTAATAAAATCCCTATTGAACAAAAAAGGACAACGAGAAATAGTGCAAGATAATCATTCCGTTGCAATGGTTTTGTCGACAGCCATGTCCGTCCTTTTTTCTTTCCAAAACGCCGAAGTTCCATGGCAGAAGAAATCGTCTCAATACGTTCTAAACTAGAAAAAATCAATGGGATCGCAATCGTCAAATTTCCTCGTACCCGTTTCATGAGAGAGGCTTTACCAGAGAGTTCATTTCCTCGTGCTTGCTGGGCTTTGGAAATCGTTCGAAAATCCTCTTGGATATCTGGAATGTAGCGTAGCGCTAAAGAAAAGGCATAAGCAATTTTATAAGAGCCACCGATTCGATGGATACTAGAAGCTAATTCACTTGGATTCGTCGTTAAAATAAAAATCAAACCTGGAGGAATGGTAACGAAATATTTAATCAGTAAATTGAATTCATAAAAAACCTGTTCTTGAGTGAGCGTATATCTACCGATTCCATCAAAGATGACATGGCGAGTACCATAGATAGCTACTCCGTATTCTGGGGCAAATAAATAAACAGTCAATAAATTCAAAATGGAGAAAAAAGCAATGAACTTCAATACAAAAGAGATCTCAGAATAACTAATTCTGGCTATCCGAAAAATGAGAACCGAAAACACAGCAAGGCAAAGCAAAAATCGTGTGTCATAAGAGACCATCCCAATAATCGAAAGTAATAGAAAACAAAAAAGTTTGGTAAAACCGCTGAGTTGATGGATGATTGTTTTTTTCGGTACATAACCGATGAGATTATTCTCTGTCATAAGGGTCCCCCTTATGCTGAATAAAAGCCGAAACGAATCCGCTAGCATCTGTCAGCTGATTGCTTTTTGCCAAATGATACAAACTAGTTTTCCGCAAGCTTGCCGAGGTAACTAAATCGGTTGAAGATAGTACCTTCGAAGGTATTTCATCTGCAATAATTTGTCCTTCTTTCAAAACAATCGTCCGTTCTGTATATTCCAGCATCAAGTGCATATCATGAGTGATCATCAAAATCGTGAGGCCTTGCTGATTCAATTTTTTCAAAAATTTCATCATTTTAGTGTAGTGATAGTAATCTTGTCCAGCTGTCGGTTCATCAAGAATCAGCAATTCTGGTTCGAGTACCAATATAGATGCAACTGCTACCCGTCGTTTTTGTCCATAGCTCAGCGCTGAAATCGGCCAGTTACGAAATTCATACAATCCACATACTTTCAAAGTTTCCAAGACTTTTTCTTGGATGTTTATCGGATCTTCACCGCGATTTTCTAAAGCCAAAGCAACTTCTTCAAAAACTATGTTTTTAGAAAGCATTTGGTTACTGTTTTGCAGTACATAGCCAATTTTGTCTGCGCGCTCTTTGATGCTTTCAGATATGATAGATTGGTCTTTCCACAATAGTTCTCCTTGTTGGAAAGGTTGGAAACCGGTGATGAGATTGGACAATGTGGATTTTCCTGCTCCATTATGTCCGACTAAACTAACCATCTCTCCTTGATGAAGAGTTAAATCGATTCCTTTGATGATTGGTTCCTTACCGAAGTGGAAGGATACATCTTTCAATGTCAATAGCGGCGTTTTCTTTTTAGAAGGAGAACAAAAAGTCCCTTGTTGTTTTGCTAAAGCAGCAGCAATCTTTGGGGAAACCAGTTGATCGACTTGTGTTAAATCTGGGAATTCTGTCAATGAGAGTCCAGAACGTTTTAATGCTGTGATGTATAAGGGTTCACGAATTCCGGACTTCGACAATAAATCACTTTTCAGCAATTCAGTAGGAGCTATATCCGCAATGATCTTTCCCTCATCAATCAAGATGACGCGATCGACTGGTGCAGCTAACACTTCCTCCAAACGATGTTCAATAATGATCGTCGTAAATTGTTGCGATTGATAGAGACGGTCAATCATCTGGATTGCTTCATAGCCTGTCTGTGGATCAAGATTAGCTAATGGTTCATCAAACAAGAGAATAGGTGTTTCATCGATCAAAACACCAGCCATTGCTACCCGCTGCTTTTGTCCGCCAGATAGATCTTGCGGACGTTTGTCTAATTGGGCCAGTAAATTTGTCTTTTTTGCCCAGAAATTGACTGCTTCTTGCATTTCTTTTTGTTCGATCATCTCATTTTCAAGAGAAAAAGCGATATCTTCAGCTACTGTTAATCCGACAAATTGGCTGTCAGTATCTTGTAAAACGGTGCCTACTTCTAATGAAAGATCATAGATAGAAGATTTACTGAAATTTTTACCATTGATCGTTAATTGACCAGTAAAACTTCCTTTTTCATTTTGTGGAATGATGCCATTCAAACATTTTCCCAAAGTTGATTTTCCTGAGCCGCTAGGTCCTATGATCAAAATTTTTTCCCCAGGATGGATAATCAAATCGATATTTTTTAATGTTGCTTCAGCTTGGCTGTCATATTGAAATGTAAAATTACGAAACTCAATCATTTTAGTTCCTCACGTTCTAAGCTTCTTTGTTCAAACTTCCTTTTTTGACTTTTGTCTGTGCATAAGCTTTCAATAAAATAATGCCGATAATTCCTGTCACAATAGCATTTGTGATTCCAGCAACGATTCCTTGCGTGAAGACTTTACTTGGGGCCTCTGCATAAATCAAAATATCTCCCACAGGCGCAATAATCACCCATGTCACTAAATTGGCAATCGTTTCACCCACGAGGAAGAGCGTGATTTCTTTTTTACCAAATATGCCTTCTTCAATTGGGATACGTTTGGTCAGTAAACCAAAAAACACACCTAAAATCCCAGATGCAATGATCCATGACCACCAAGCACCATAAGTAGTTAAATCACCCAGTGCATGGCCAATAAAACCAGCTAATCCTGCAACGACTGGCCCGTAAACTACGCCTAGCAGCGCTAGAAAAGGGTAAGCGGTCGCGATATCCGTATTTGGAACACCTGTTGGAATGGTGACGAAACGTTTTAAGATAAAGAAGACAGCTGCTCCGATACCGATAGCTACAATATGCTTTACTGTAAATTTTTTATTCATTCTATTTTCCCCCAATTGTTTATTTATGAATACGCATTTCCAATTTTTGACCACATTATGTCAAAATTTTGTTGGATGATTCGAAATTTTCCGAAAGTTCACTTCCTTTCGATAGTATCCAAGGTCAAGTAGTGGATGGACTTTATTAGTATCGATAGTCGATTCAAAAGTGGGTACAAAAAAATGCCCTAGCAAAAAATTGCTAAGGGCATAGATATGCGTTACCACCTTTGGTTATAAAATCCTCACAGACTTTACCTCGATCAGTACCCAAAAAAATCATCTTTTGGAAACTGTGCCTTGTTAACGGTAGACATCCGTATTTCCTTAAATATTCGGGAAATCCGCTCAAAAGCCATTTTCAAGTAACAGATACGCATTCCTTTTCACCAAGCAGGAACTCTCTTTGGCGTCTAACATTACTTTACTTTCTTTGTCATCGCGTTTCATTGATTGCTAATAAAATAGCAGAGAAGTATCCATTTGTCAACGGGAGGAACGATTGATCTAGCAAAAAGAAGAGAAGAAGTTTTTGCTAGAGAACAATTCTATTTATCAGTTAATTGTAAAAACATTTTTGAGAATTCCTTTATAAACTTGGAGCATATTGATTTAAGTCAGAAACCTTTGTTTTGATTACTTCTCTGACTTTTCTGAATTCCGCTAATATTTCTTCTTCGCTCCCGACAGCTTGTGCAGGATCTTTTAGGTCCCAGTGAAGGTGTTCGTGATTGTTTGGAACGGCAGGGCACTTGTCTTTGGCATCACCACAAAGTGTAATGATCAAGTCTGCCTGAGCAAAGTAATCTCTATCAATCAAATCAGACGTCTGTTTGGAAATATCGATGCTGTCTTCTGCCATGATTTTTACAGCTCTTGGATTCAAACCATGTGTCTCGATCCCCGCACTTCTGATCTCAAACTTTGAAGGAGGCAGATATTTACGCGCGTAGCCTTCTGCTATTTGACTGCGGCAAGAATTGCCCGTACATAAAAAATAGATTTTTTTCATTTGATTTCCTCCGTTATGGATTAGTAACTGTAATTGTTTATCTAAAGAAAACTCTATATGATGGAGCGAAAAAATAATGGGTTTCTTAGTTTATATATTTCTTGTGGTTTAGCGTATAAATTGATGTGTACAAAGAACTCATCCTGTCTTTTTTACCATAAATACACGTTAGAAACAATCATTTTGAGTCAAAAAACAACGATGGGAAAGACTATTAAAAGAGATTAAGACATGGCAGATGATGAAGGAAGCAGGGGTATAGTCAGCCGATAAATTTCTTGAATATAACGCGAGAACAATTATTCGTCTTTTAAGAAAAAAAGTAGTAGAATCAGTTCATATTAAAAATAAAAAACCTTCCATTTTTGTAGGGTTGGAGGAGGTCATTACCTTGAAAAAAATCGGCTTTTTAAGCTTTGGACATTGGATGGAGCAAGGATCACTCGTGAAAACAGCTCAAGATGCTTATTTGCAATCCATCGATTTAGCAGTGGAAGCAGAAAAAATTGGAGTAGACGGAGCGTTTTTCCGCGTACATCATTTTGCCCCTCAGATTGGGTCGCCGTTTCCTTTGCTAGCGGCAATCGGCGCAAAGACGAGTAAGATCGAAATCGGCACAGGACTTATCGATATGCGCTATGAAAACCCTTATTATATGGCAGAAAATGCCGGATTGACAGATATCATCACACAAGGAAGAGTGCAACTAGGAGTGGGGCGTGGTTCACCTGAACAAGTTCTAGATGGCTGGAAATACTTTGGGTATGATTACAGTGAAGAAGAAATCAAAGAGGTGACACGGGAACGCACCCTTGAATTCTTGGAATTACTTGAAGGAAAACCATTTGCAGAACCAAATCCTCAACCAATGTTCCCACAAGGATCAGGAAAATTACGGATCGAACCTTATTCAGAAGGATTACGACAAAGAATCTGGTGGGGAGCTGGTTCGCAGCAAACGGCAATCTGGGCAGCACAACATGGAATGAATCTGCAATCATCTACATTAGTCAATTACGAATCCCATGAGCCGTTCCATATCCAACAAGCAAACCAATTACGTGCGTATAAAGAAGCGTGGAAGCAAGCAGGTCATGATTTTGAACCAAGAACATTGGTCACTCGCTCGATCCAGCCAATCACCACTGATTTGGATCGACGCTTATTTGGACAAGATGGTAGTCCGCAACAAGATGCTGTCGGCTATCTTGCTTACCACCGAAACCCGACGATTTTTGGGAAAACTTTTGCTGGTGAACCTGATCAATTAATCAAGGAGCTAGCTGAAGATGAAGCAATCAAAGAAGCAGACACAGTACTTGTCACGATTCCTAATACTTTAGGCGTTGAATACAACATGCACTTGCTTGAAACAATCGTAAAAGATATCGCTCCAGAATTAGGATGGCGGTAAAAAGGAATTTCTGTAAGTGCAGGATACTTGAGTGAAAAAATAAACACTTCTAACAATCAGTTAGAGGTGTTTATTCATGTTTTCATGAAGTTCATAGAGAAGAAAAGTGAGTTATCCGTTTGTTCAGTGAGATTGTTCATAAGCTTCTTTTACATGTTGGGGTAAATCATCAGGAATCAGTTTCAATACGGCTTCTTCATTGCCGGTTTTTATTGCTTCTTCATAGTACCAGCTTTTGTAATTTAGCATAGCGAGTACTCTTTCTAATTTTGTTATTTCTTCTTCTACAACTTCTTTTTGCTTTTCAAATAGTTCTTTACGAACCGCAAATGTCTTACTGCCTTCTTTGCTCCATTCCATGAATTGCTTGATGTCTTTTATTTCTAAACCAGATTTTTTCAAACAATCAATGACTCTCAAAGCCTCTAATTCACTCTCTGAAAATTTTCTAATACCGGAAACACGCTGGATATCAGGAAATAACCCCTCTTTGTCGTAATAACGTAAAGTAGAAACAGGCAATCCAAACATTTCAGACACTTGTCCAATGGAATACATAAAAAAATCCTCCTAAATTAAAATTTTATCCTTGACCTAAAGTCAGGTTTAAGTTTTATCATGATAATACATTCAAAAACAAATGTCAATTTTGATCAAAGGAGCGTTTAGAATATGAGTAAAGAATTAAATATCACCCAAGAATGGGACAAAGTATTTCCAAAAAGCGAGCAAGTCAATCATCGAAAGGTGACCTTCCCAAATCGTTTCGGTATCACATTAGTCGCTGATTTATATGAACCAAAAGAAGTAAGTGAAGAGAAATTGCCAGCAATTGCTGTGAGCGGACCATTTGGCGCAGTAAAGGAACAATCGTCTGGTCTATATGCGCAGACGATGGCTGAAAGAGGCTTTTTAACGATTGCATTTGACCCATCGTTTACAGGAGAAAGCGGAGGAGTACCACGATATGTTGCTTCGCCTGATATCAATACGGAAGATTTTCAAGCGGCAGTAGACTTTTTATCTGTACAAAAAAATGTAAACCCTGAGAGAATCGGAATCATCGGTATTTGTGGATGGGGAGGTATGGCATTGAATGCGGCAGCGATCGATACACGGGTCAAAGCAACAGTCGTCTCAACAATGTACGATATGACTCGAGTAACAGCCAATGGCTACTTCGATGCTATGGATGAAGATGCCCGATATAAAATGCGTGAAGAATTAAATGCACAACGTATCATTGATTTCAAACAAGGGGACTACGCACGTGCTGGAGGAGTGGTTGACCCATTGCCTGAAGATGCTCCTCAGTTTGTTAAAGATTACCATGCGTATTATAAAACAGATCGCGGATACCATGTTCGTTCTTTAAATTCTAACGACGGTTGGAATAGGACATCAGGGTTATCACTTATGAATGCGAAACTATTGCATTATATTCCAGAAATCCGTCATGCAGTATTAGTCATTCACGGGGAAAAAGCTCACTCACGTTACTTTGGGGAGGATGCTTTCAATGAGCTGAAAGGCGATAACAAGGAACTCATGATCATTCCAGGAGCTTCCCATACAGATCTATACGACCAGACAGATATCATTCCATTTGAAAAAATGGCAACATTCTTTGAAGAGAACCTTGTGTAACCAAAAGAGGTTGTGAAAAAGCCGCTTCTCATGTTTGTTGAATATTGTGACTTGTGACCGAGGAGTTGGCAGGAGAACACCGTTATTCGAAAAAAAGAACTGTGACACTGTACTGACCCCCAAAAGTTAGATTTTTTGGTCTAACTTTTGGGGGGTCGGTACATTTTTTGTCACAGTCTCTTTGTGTCTCATTTCGTGTAAATAATCATTCACTTTATACTATTTATTTCATTTCTGTGATTTTAATATTTTTTGCTAAATTTTTTACATCAGCTGGGATAACTTTCCCGACTTCTGATTGCTGTGCATTCGACATGCCGCAAGCCATTGCATACCTTATACATTCTTTTAAAGGATAATTCTGTTCTAATGAATGAGCAAAACCTCCAACAGTGGCATCCCCAGAGCCTGTTGTATTCGTGATAGGAATCTTAGGGATTTCAACATTCCAAAATTCTTCTTTTACTTTGACTACTGCACCATACGAGCCGCAAGAAACCATGATGACATCGATATCTTTAAATAGTGGATTTGTTTTTAGATGGTGTTTTATGTCGCTTTTTTGAGTGATTTTTTGATGGATGATATCTGAAAACTCATGGATATTAGGTTTGATGAACATCGGTTTATACTTACTTGCTAAGACTTCACGGAGATGTTGTCCAGATATATCCATTAATATATAGGTGGAAGGATCTATTTGTTCTTTGATATATTGTAATAATTTAGCATACAAAAAGGGATCTTGATTGTTGACAGAACCATTTATTGTAATGACTGAAAGGTAATTATTTTTACTGATTTGTTTGATATCATTCATTAATTTTTTGATAGTAGCATCTGCTATTTTAGGACCAGCTTCCACAAGTTCTGTCTGCGTTTCACCATCATGCATGATGGTGACGGCACCTCTTGATTCTTCTGCAATAGGTAAAAAATGCAAATCAAACAGATTTTCATTTTGCAGCATATCTTGAATCATACCGCCAAAATAACCGCCCAAAAACCCCGTTAAAATAACTGATGAACCTAGTAAAGCAGATGCTCGTCCGCAATTGATTCCCTTGCCGCCTACATAGCGTACCGGAGAAGCAAAGCGTGTCATCGTACCTAATTCAAAGTGTTTTGTAAAATAAATGGAATCAATGGATGGGTTCATCGTGATTGTCAGTATCATTTTTTGGCTCCTTTAATATGGTTAAGTATTTTGAATAATGATGGAAATCTTGTTCTGATAAATGATTATCGGTTATTAGATAATCAAAATCGGTTAATTTTCTAAAAGTATAGACATCTGATTTATTTAATTTTGAATAATCTGCAACAATACATTTGATTTTTGCTGCATTGAGCGCTGCATTTTGAATATTTCCCTCAATAAATTGAGCAGTTGTGACATTGTTTTCAAATATTCCATTTGTTGCAGCGAAAGAGATATCGACATTCAAACTTTCAAAAGATCTTTCTGCAACTTCCCCAATGAACTCTTCTGTAATAGGAGAAAATTCGCCCCCAGTAAGTAAAATCCGATAACTAGTATGATTCTTCAAATAGTTGAAAGCAATCAAACTATTTGTAATTACAAATAGATTTTTCTTTTGAATGAAAGGGAGTGTATACAGGATCGTTGTACCGGCGCCTACATAAATAGTAGAATTATCCGGAATTATACTGTTCATGACTTGGCCAATATATTTTTTTTCGGCTACATTCGTATCAATCTTTTCTTGAGTCGATAGTTCTCGATTATAAGGTTCCTTTCGTTCAACGCCACCATACAGCTTTTTTACTTTATTTTTTTTTGCTAATTCAGTGACATCTCGGCGTATGGTCATTTCTGATACGCCTAATTTGTTAGCGATTTCTGAATTAGTTAAATAAAAATCTTTCTCTAATAACGTAATGATTCGTTCTTGTCTTTCTTTTTTCAACATATGAATTACTCCTTTAACATAAAAGTCAATTTTTGTTCGACTTTGTTCTTCTTAATTATATAGATAAACGATTTTATTTTCAAGTAGATCAAATTTAACAAAATAAATTTCTTTTGAAAGCGTTGACAAAATAAACTGACAGAAATATAATGTTCTTGTAAACAAAGATGAACTTAGTAGAACATAAAATTAACAAACTTAATCAAAAAAGAGGGTGGAGAAATGGAATATAAAGAGATGTTTGTTCCTAGTCTGATTCAATTAGCGGTAGACGTAAAAAATAAAGAAGAAGCTTTTTTAATAGCTGCCCAACGATTAGAAAAAATGGGGTACGTCAATGAAAATTATTTGAATGGACTAATTGCAAGAGAAAGAGAATTTCCTACAGGATTGATTACTAAGTATTTAAATATTGCACTGCCACATTCGGAATGTGAATATGTCGAAAAGCCATTCGTTTTTGTTATGCAGCTGAAGAACCCAATTTATTTTTATCAAATGGGGGATAATCAGGAAATGACTGTAGAAAATCTATTTTTTTTAGGAATCAAAGAACCAAAAGAACAAGTAGGATTACTTCAAGCGTTTATGAATTTATTCATGGATGAAACATTCGTGGAAAATTATAAGAAACAAGAAACACCGCAAAAAATATACGAACTTATTACAAATTATATTTAGGAGGAAGAAAAATGAAGAATCGGTTAATTGTCGCATGTGGAAGTGGCGTAGCAACGAGTCAGACGATCGCGAGTAAGATCCAAAGTATGTTAGAAGATGATGGCATTACATTTCCTGTAGAAGCAGTTGATTACAAATCAATCCAAAATGAGCTTCCTACTGCTGGAATCTATGTGTATGTCGCGCAGCCGGATGATGAAGTACTTGAACAAGCAAAAGAGTTAGGTATTGAAGTATTTCCAGGAATTCCATTTTTAACTGGAATGGGCGTAGAACCTATTTATGACAGTATCAAAGAGTTAATACAGTAAAGGAGGATTGTTGGATAAAAAATTGTCTCCTAGTTTTTCTACTATATTTCAAAAGAAAGAAGGTCTATTTATGGAAGTCTTCCAAACCGTAATCAATTATGTTTTGAATTTAGGATCAGCTATTTTTGTTCCTTTGATTATTTTGATACTTGGATTATTGGCAGGGATGAAATTTAAAAAAGCGTTCATGTCTGCATTGACTTTAGGGATCGCTTTTAGCGGGATGTCTATGGTCATTGGCTATATGTCTAACGCAGTAAGTCCAGCATCAGAAGCATTGGCTAAAAATACGGGAATCAGTTTGCCTGCACTTGATCTTGGGTGGACAGGTGCAGCAAGCATCACATGGTCGTGGAGTTATGCTTTTATATTCTTTGCAGTAACGATTGGGGTCAATTTTGTACTGTTACTTTTTAATTGGACGAAGACGTTAAATGTTGATATGTGGAATGTTTGGGGGAAAGCTTTAACTGCTTATTTAGTTTATTATGTTTCTGGTAGTTTGGCTGCAGGCTTTCTTACAGCAATGGTTCAAGTCATATTGGAATTAAAGCTTGGTGATATGTTTCAGAAGCATATACAAGATCTCACAGGGATTCCATTAGTAACAGTGACTCATTTTATGACATCTGCCGCTGTCTTGTTGCTCCCTTTCAATATGATCATGGATAAAATACCTGCATTGAATAAACGAGCGGATACGAATGCATTGAAGAAGAAAATTGGGATCTTCTCTGAAAATTCTGTAATGGGATTCATTATTGGCTTGGGACTTGGCTTTGCTGCTGCGTACGGTGTTTCAGGTTCTCTTAATCTAGCGATCCAAACAGCTACAGCATTAAGTTTGTTTCCTATGATCTCTAAAATGTTCATGCAATCTTTGTCTCCTTTAGCAGACGCGATGTCAGAATTTATGAAAAAGCGATTTAAGGATCGTGAAGTATATATTGGATTGGACTGGCCGATATTAGCTGGTCGTTCAGAGATTTGGGTTACTGCTATTTTACTTGTTCCTGTGTTTATCGGTTATGCCATTATTTTGCCAGGAAACCAAGTATTACCATTAGCAGGGATCATCAACTATTCGATTGCGGTCGGCGGATTGCTTCTAACAGGAGGAAACTTGGCTCGTATGCTGATCCTGGGAATCCTCACGATGCCTATTTATTTGTACGGTGCCACTTATCTTGCGCCAATACTCAGTGATTTAGCAGAAAAAAGTGGAGCAGTCGAGGGAATCAAGAAAGGACAGTTGATCACATGGTCATCAATAGAAGGGCCGGAGTTCAGGGTTTTATTTGCGGAGGCATTTAATAGAAATATTCTCGCTATTGTAGGATGCGTGATTTTTCTAGGACTGTTTGTTCTACTTTATAAATATATGATAAAAGCGAAAGTCCCGAGCGAACGTTATGCTGAACTACAAAAATAGCATTGAAATGGTGGGAAAGCAATGAAAAGAGAAGAGACAGATAAAATAAAATGGACAGTCGCTCTTTGTGGTACACTTCTGCTATTTCTATATGGACTCTTTACTCAGAATATCATCATCAATCTATTGGTCATTTTTTTCGCGCTAGTGATCTATAAATATGGAAATCACGTTTTATTCAGAGAGTACGATGAAAAAAGAAAACGGAAAATAGAAGAATCAATAAAAATAAAAGAAGCTACCAAAGAAATATTGAGAGAAAAAAGTTTTATAAAAAGATAATGGAGGGGTCATTATGTCAGATGGACGTATGTTATTTGAGAGAGAACGACAGGACATGGCACGTATCGTAAGAGTGATTTTCGAAAGGAAAAACACAAATGTCGCAGGAGGGAATTTTTCCTTTAAAACTACTGATGATCAAGGGAAAGACTACATCATCATGACGCCGACCATGATGTCAGAAGCCTATCTAGGAGAGATTTCTCCTGCACAGGTTCTAGTAGTAGAACCAAGAACGCGTAGAATCGTTGACGGAGTCGGTCATTTAACTCGGGAGATCAATATGCATGAAGCGATGTACGAGACTAATCCAGCTATCAAAGCTGTTCTACATGCTCATGCGCCTAATGCAATGTTCTGGGCGACTACTGGGTTGCCTATGCCTAATTTGACAGAAGCCACAGCTAAAGTAAAAGAGATTCCTGTCATGGACTTTGAGCCTAATTGCTCTGAAGAACTTGCTGAATTGACAAGCGATTACGTAAAAACACATGATTTAGAATTGCCTCATATGTTATTACTCAATTCACATGGTGTATTGATCAACACAGGTGGAGAATCAGGAATCGAAGCCATCCATAAAGCACTGCAAATCCTTGATACAGTCGAATGGAATGCAGAAATCGCTTATAAACAGACGATTTTCCAAGCACTAGGGATTACTGATGGGTTTTATTCGAAAGGTGAGAAAATCGGCAGATTGGAAGATTTGAAACATAAAACGGCTATTTATAATAAATCTGTTATTACAGTTAGCGGAGACTAACCTATCTGACAAAAAAACTACGACTTTCACACACTATGATCCAGATTGATGTCTGCTTCAGGTTGTGTCATGTAAGTCGTAGTTCTTTTCTTTTATTTAGTTAGAAGATGCTCTGACCATTCCCTCGCTTGCTCGATTTCGTCCATCGACAACTGATGACCTGTCACAGTTAGCTGAATCGTCACATTTGCTTGGCGTGTTTCGAATTGATCGGCCAATTCTTTAAAGGAAGCAGGGGAAACGATTGGATCGTTATCACCATAAGAAAGCCAGACGGTTTTATCCTCTAATGTGGAACGGCTTTGATGAACACCTAGAGACATCGGATGGAAAAACAACCCTTTATTTAGCTCGGTCTCACGCTCCAATAATAAATGAGCAGCGATGTTTGCGCCATTTGAATAGCCGACAAGCAGCCAATCGCTTAAAGCTATCTGTTCTTTTTCGCTGATTTCTTTGATTTTTTCATGGAGTTTATCTGCTTCTTTTTCCAAACTGTCCAGGTCGAATTGATTCAATCCATTACGCTTGAAAAAACGATTCATCCCATCTTCTTGGACCGTGCCGCGAAAAGAAAGCAACGTACTGTTTGGTGCAAGAAAGTGAGCGATATCCAGTAAAGAATGTTCGTCGCCACCTGTGCCATGAAGTAAGATCAAATGCTTGCCACTTGTTCCTTTTTCAAAAATATAGGTCATTTTGTTTCCTCTTTTCTGTTTCTATAGATACAAAAAATGAAGTAGCATGAAGAGATTATTCACGTTTTTTATTTGCATCACTTGTATCGAAAGGACGGACATAGGCTTCAATGGCTTCACGACGTTCTTCTAAGAATGGAGGAAGAGATAGTTTTTCTCCTGCTGATTCTGCTGGTTCATCTTCAAGGAATCCAGGACCGTCAGTTGCTAGTTCAAACAGTACGTGATGAGCGGCTAGGAAGTACTCAGATTGGAAATAGAAACGATCGACGAAACCAGAATTTGGCAATTCAATCTTATTGATTACTTGAATCCAGTATTCCAATGCTTCTTTGTCTGCTACACGCAATGCTAAGTGATGGATATTTCCAAATCCTTCGATTGCTTTTGGCAAGTCTGTCCGATGTTCAATAATAATGCTTGCACCATTTCCGCCTTCACCGATTTCAAATAAGTAGAAATCTCCTGAATGGTCTGTTTCTTTGAATCCTAAGATTTTTTCAAGAATCAAGCGGATATGCTCTAATTGACTGACACGGACAAAGACAGGTCCAAGTCCTGTGATCGCAAACTCTGTCGGTACATTGCTGTTTTTCCAAGGAATGCCAGCTGCTACACCTTGATTATTTTCGTCAGAGATCAATTGATAATATTGATTATCGAAATCTTCAAATTCGATATATTTTTTGCCGAAACGTTCGTTGATTGCTGAATGAGTAACGTCATATTTTTCAAATCGTTCTAACCAAAAGTCTAATGCAGCGTCACTTGGCACACGGAAAGAAGCACGAGAGATCGTATCTGTTCCTTTTTTTCCTTTTGGCTGATTTGGAAAATCAAAGAAAGTCATATCTGTTCCCGGCGCACCAGTATCATCTGTAAAGTAAAGATGGTAAGTTTCGATGTCATCTTGGTTAACGGTTTTTTTGATTAAGCGCATTCCTAAAATATCTGTAAAAAAGCGGTAGATTTTTGTTGCGCTAGATGTCATTGCTGTGACGTGGTGAATTCCTCTGATTTGTGTATCCATGATAAATTTCCTCCTGTTAACTTACAAAAAGTAAGTAGTTGATTTAGAAATAGTATAGAGGGTGCATCTCTATTTTGCAATTAATTTGTTTTCTAAAGTATCAGGAAGGAATCTAGAATGGAAAAGAGGAGGAACGGATCAATAAAATAAAAAGACTTACGACTAGCTGTATCGATTTCAAAAAAACTAGCTTTAAAAAGCTAACTTTAGAATCATTACGGGTGGTCATAAGTCTTTTTATGATTAGATGGAAACGAGCTTCTGAAAGTACTTGGTAAATGTTATTCAAAAGATTGTATCTGTGACAATCAATCAACTCGAAACTAAGCGGCTTTTCCACAACCTCTGATTCACGGTGTTCAAAAGCCAGTTTCTCGGTAGTAAGTCAAATTTATGCAAAAATGAGGAAAGCCATTTTCACAAAATTTTTCTTACTACTCGAAACTAAGCGGCTTTTCCACAACCTCTTTGGTTAAGTTGAACGCACATCCAACACAGAATAGTTCCGAACATCAAATCGGTTTCGGCTGGAAGAATATTCAATCGGCTGGCCATCTTTGAGATAGACGACTTGCTGAACTTCCAGTACAGGATCGTTTTCTGCACAGTTCAAATATTGCTGATCATATTCATCACTTTTATCTGCAGAAATAGCACGATAAGCCCCTGCAAAATGGACATTCAATTCTTGATGAAGATGATCATAGATAGAGGCTAACAAATGTTCTTTTTTTAAACCCGGCACAAGATGGACTGGCATAAAGGTATGCTCTAAAACATAAGGCTCGCCATCTAAGATCCTTAACCGGTGAATATTGTAGACAGGTTGCTCGGCATCGATCATCAATCGTTCTTGGATATATTGATCAGGGAATTCGACGTCAAAATGAATGATTTGACTCTTCAAAGAACGATGTCTGCGTTTCATTTGGAGACTCAAACCTTCATACTCGTTAGCGGGCGATGTGTCTTTTTGCATGAATGGATGATTCAAGATTTTCGTTCCTGATCCTCGCTGCGAATAGACAAGTCCTTCCATCGCTAAGATATTGATGGCTTTTTTGATTGTCATCCGGCTCGCACCAAATTCTTTTACCAAGTCCACTTGATTAGGCAAAAAACTATCGGGAGGATACTCTTTTGAACGGATTCGTTCCCTTAAAATATTTGCGATTTCTTCGTATTTTGGCACGTTATTCACCTCTTCTAGAGTATAACGAAAGATTATGCTTCCGACAACTCGAAGTAGCATCTGGAACATTGTTTATTCGAAAAAAGAGGATATGACAAGTTTCTTGTCACATCCCCTTAATGATCCATTAAGCAATATCTAGGTCTGGTTGTTTATCTAATACTTTCAAGAACGGGTACCAGATAAAGGCAACGATGACAAAGTCGATGACTTGCAGCATACCACCAAGCCATGAATTTGTTGCTAAGACACCGCTTGCAATGATTGGCACAGTCCATGGAACAGAGACGCCAGTTGGTGCAGGGACAAGTCCAGCAGCCATTACCAAATAATTGAACGTCGTTACGATTAGAGGCGCCACGACCCAAGGAATAAGGATTGTTGCATTCAATACGATCGGCAGACCAAAGATCGCTGGTTCATTTACATTGAAAATACCAGGTGCTAAAGCTAATCGACCAACATCACGATACTGTTTCTTTTTAAGAACGAAGGCCATTAATAAAACGACAGCTAAAGTCATTCCAGAGCCACCAATACCAACAGTGAAGGTTTCCATGAATGGTTTTGTGATGATGTGTGGTAATTCTTTTCCATGTTGATAAGCTTCTAAGTTATCAAGCATCAGTGTATTCCAAATCGGGTCCATTACAGAGTTGACGATGATTTGTCCGTGAAGTCCGAAGAACCATAAGAATTGGACAAAGAACAAAGCAATCAATGTTGCAGGTAAACTACTTCCCAAACCAGTTAATGGTTTTTGGATCACTTCATAAACGACATCATGTAAGTTAGCATTGAAAATACCAGTCATCACAGCGTTGATTACTAAGAAAATAGTTAGTGTCACTACAGCAGGGATCAAAGCGGCAAATGATTTTGTTACTGCAGGTGGAACTCCATCAGGCATTTTGATCTGCCAGCCGCGTTTCGTGATTCTGCAGTAGATTTCTCCAGCCAAGAAAGCAGCGATCATTCCAATGAACATTCCTTTTGCGCCAAGACGATCAAGTGAAAGAACACCAGTTACATCTTCACCACCAACGGTTTTCATTGCAAAAGGCGTAAGAATCAAGAAGCTGGCAAAAGACACGGCACCACCGAAAATACCTTCAACGTCATAAGATTTTGATAAATAATAGCCGATACCAAAAGTAACAAAAACCGACATGATGCTCATTGTTGCATTTTGCCCATTACCGAATAAGTTCGATAAAGTTCCCTTTGTTGCGTCACTGAAAAAAGGCAAGTTATTGATAACGACAACGATCGAACCGAACATCGTTAAAGGGAAGGAAAGCATAAACGCATCCCGTAAAACTGTAAGGTAACGATTTTGCCCTAATAAATTAGCTAAGGGCATGATTTTCTCAGAAAGCTTGTCCATAAAACCGTTCATTTTTATTCACCTCAAATTTATTTGCAATCGATTACATACAAAGTATAACGCCGAATATTTTAAATGTCTAGTCATTTTTATAAAAAGTATTGATTTATTTTTTTAGGTTCGTTATGATTACGATATCAAGAAGAAAAGAGAGGAAGTACAAAATGAAAACCTACACATTTCCAGAAAATTTTTGGTGGGGTTCTGCTGCTAGCGGACCGCAAACAGAAGGAAGAGTAAGTAATGACGGGAAAGGAGAAAATATTTGGGATCATTGGTATGCATTAGAGCCTGAAAAATTCTTCGATCAAGTAGGACCTGAAAAAACTTCGCAAGTTTACACAAAATACAAAGAAGATGTTCAGTTAATGAAAGAAACTGGCCATAACACATTTCGTACATCTATCCAATGGAGTCGTTTGATTCCGGAAGGGACAGGTGAAATCAATCAAAAAGCTGTTTCTTTTTATCGAGATTATTTTACTGAATTGCTGAACAATGGTATCGAGCCTTTTGTGAATCTTTATCATTTTGATATGCCACTGTCCTTGCAAGAAAAAGGCGGGTGGTTATCAAGAGAAACGGTTGACGCTTATGTTTCTTATGCAGCCGCGTGTTTTGAATTGTTTGGAGACCTAGTCAAAAAATGGTTTACTCATAACGAGCCAATCGTACCTGTAGAAGGAGGCTACTTGTATCAATTCCACTATCCAAATCATATCAATATGAAAGAAGCGGTCCAAGTAGGCTATCATGAGAATCTAGCAAGTGCAAAGGCAATCAAAGCCTACCATGAAGGCGGTCATGATGGCGAGATCGGAATCATCTTGAATCTGACACCAAGTTATCCGAGAGATGAAACAAACCAAGATGATGTAAAAGCAGCGCAAATCGCGGATGCATTCTTCAACAGATCATTCCTTGATCCTGCAGTGAAAGGCGAGTTTCCACAAGAGTTGATCGAGATTGTCAAAACATTGGGTATAATGCCTGACATTCATGAAGGAGACTTAGAACTCATCAGAGAAAACACGATTGACCTGTTAGGAATCAATTATTATCAGCCTCGTCGGATCAAAGCAAAAGAAACACCGATCAATCACGAACATAGCCCCATGCCAGATGATTATTTTGATAATTACGACATGCCCAATAAAAAAATGAATCCATATCGTGGATGGGAAATTTACGAAAAAGGCATCTATGATATTTTAACGAATACAAGAGAAAACTATGGTAATATCAAATGCTATATTTCTGAAAATGGGATGGGGGTCGAAGGAGAAGAACGATTTGTTAACAGCGAAGGCATGATTGAAGATGATTATCGGATCGAATTTGTGACGGATCATTTGAAATATGTCTATCAAGCAATCCAAGAAGGAACGAATTGTGTGGGGTACCACATGTGGACATGTATGGACAACTGGTCATGGACAAATGCCTACAAAAATCGCTATGGCTTTATCGCTGTTGATTTGGCACAAGACGGCAAACGCACGATCAAAAAATCAGGTCGCTGGTTTAAAACGGTCTCCGAAAAAAACGGATTTGATGCCTGATATTTTTTGATAAAACGTTCACAAAATGTTTGTCCTAACACTGTAATCGTGCTACACTAACAGTGAAGGAGGCGTTTACAATGGTAGACACTTATCGTAATATTTTAGTAGCAATTGATGGTTCTGAAAAGGCAGAAAAAGCATTTCTTGAGGCAATCACGATTGCCAAACGAAATCAAGCAACGTTGCACATCCTGTATGTCAATGAAGTAACAGGCAATTACTTTGGTGATTTTGCATTTGTTACAACAAGCCTGCAGGAAGAATTGGATGAGGTTGCGGAAAACCAGATGAAAGAACATCGAAACTTGGCAATCGAAAAAGGCCTGACAGATATCGAGACATATGTTCTTTACGGTTATCCAAAGACACTGATTGCTAATTTCCATGAATCGAAAGAACCAATCGATCTGATTGTCATGGGGGCGACAGGTCTGAATGCGGTAGAACGTGCGCTAGTAGGTTCCACTACTTCCTATGTAGTCAACCACGCATCATGTAACGTCATGGTTGTAAAATAAATAAATTAAAGGAACAGAAAGCAAAAAAGCATAATGCTTCTCTTGCTTTCTGTTCCTTTTTATTTTTTGCAAAAAATTACTTTACCTGATGAAGTAATCATGCTATGCTGATTACAACGACAGATGGAGTAATATGGAGGAGAGAACATGATTTCAAGTGATGGAATACGCGGATACAATGATGCGATTATTTTATCGATCCTTAACAAAAACGATTCTTATGGATACGAAATTTCTAAAACAATCCGTGAGAGGACAAATGATTCCTATGTAATCAAAGAGACGACACTTTACTCCGTTTTTGCCCGTTTAGAAAAGAATCAATTGATTGTTTCGTACCCTGGTGAAGTGACCCATGGAAAAAAACGGACCTATTATAAAATCACTGAAATAGGACGTAATCTTTTAGAAGAAAAAAAGCAAGAGTGGCTGACGACGAAAGACGTGGTCGATCAATTTTTGGAGGGAAAGTAAATGGATACAATCCGTAATTATTTAGAAAGTCTTTTTATCGGAGTACCCCGAAGTAACGAGATAGAAAAGCTGAAAGCTGATTTGTTGGCAAATATGGAAGATCATTATCATGAATTAATGGGAGAAGGGAAAAATGAACAAGAGGCCATTGGTACAGTCATCTCGACATTTGGTTCAATCGACGAATTATTAGAAGAATTAGATGTCAAAAAAGAAAATCCAAGTCCCGAGACGGAATCAAATCCAGCTTCGATTTATTTAAGCGAAGCAGAAAATTATTGGAAAGAATACAGAGCAGCAAGTCTTCAAGTAGCGTCAGGTGTCCTATTCACTTGTTTATCCTTTGCAGGATTTCTGTTCTTCTGTTCAACAGGCTATGCATTCATGGGTGTTTCTTGTCTGATTTTCGGTATAGCATTAGCTGTCGGTTTTTTCATCGCTTCTGGTATGAAAATCACCCGCTTAAATCACTTTTTGTATAATAGAAAAATACCTGAAAAAGTATTAGCAGAAGCAAAAGAAAAAGAAGAAGCATATCAGCGAAGTTTTGGCTTCTCGTTGATTGCAGGAATCGGATTATGTATTTTTTCACTTTTCCCACTTTTTGCTTCGATTTTGTGGTATATGGATGGTAGTATCGGTGCCTCTGGATTTTTTGTTACAGTAGGAACGGGTGTCTTTTTGATTATTTATGGCAGTCTTGTTCGTCATTCTTATCGTCAGTTCACTCAAAGCACTTATTCGTGGTAAGTGTGCACAAATTTGAACGCCATGAATCAGAGGTTGTGACAGAAGTAGTTATCTTCAAGAATTAGCTTCAAGAAAATTCGGCTTATTTTTCGTAGAAGCTACTTCTGGAACACTAGTTATTCGGAAAAAAGGACGGTGACACTTTTTTGTCACCGTCCTTTTTATATATAATAATTTAAAAATTCATCATCTAATTCCATAGAATTGTCTAGATCGCTTACCCACGTGAAATCGTTATAGACAGATTTGAGCTGGCTTCTGCGCCATTGTACAGGGATAAAAAGACGCATACTATCTTCATTGAACCCGACTAATAATTTTTTTCCGTCAGTAATGATGGGACGTTGCAACAAAGTAAAATGAGACACGATTAAATCGACAAGTTCTGAGGTCGTACATTGGTCAATTTGATCTTTCAAATTTTTATAATCAATCGAGCGTTTAGCTAATAGATCGTCAAATCCGTTTTCTGTTAATGATAATAAATAAAAGATTTCTTTTCTGGTTAAAGGCTGTTTAGGTGTGAAAATTCGTTCTCTGTAAGGCATTTGGTGGTCTTTCAGCCAATTTGCCATCAGATGGTAACTATGTGTACGAGAAGAATAGATCGTAAGCATAACAAAACTCCTTAAATTTTCCATTAATTTGTTCGATCTGTTGAGATAAATAATAGGTAAGGAGCTGTGTATAAGCGTGAAACAACCCAAACATCAATAGAAATAACTTTCTAAAGTCTTAAATTTGCGACGAGAAACAACTAGACTAATAGAAGGAATGTCTCAGCCATTTGGCTTCCTGTTTGTTTTTCTTGCTTATGCTGCAGCTCCTCGGGAAAGGGTTCTAACAATTTGAAGAAGGTTGATGATTGATCTAGTTTCAATTGTGTGAAATTTGAAATCTGGTGTTTTTACTAGATGAATCATCTAACAACTATGATTATAACTTATAGAACCGTCGTTTTGTATTCTGTTTTGTTATAGTTGTTATAAAGTTTTATTTTATTACAGAGCATATTTAATTAAGAGCGTATAGTTAAAAGTTAAAATTGCTGATGCACATAGAGTTTATGACTTCTTGGAAATTCTTTTTCAATCAGTTTTTTCATCTGTTTATGAAATTCTTTTTTTTCAGTAAACATAAAGGTTTGGGTATCGTAACCTTCTTCATTTAGGAAATAGATTATTCCTTTTTCTGTGTTTTGCGTATAAGCTTTTATACTCCTGTCTTTTTTGAAAGAACAGATCGTATAGTTTTCTATTTGGTCTGGGAGACGTTTGATTTTCTTCAAAATGACTTTTTTATCCTCAAGTTTCATTTTTTCACCTGACTTTATTTTTTATCATATGGAAATCATAGCGCCATTGGTTATATGAAAACAAGAAGGATACTGAAATATATACAAATCGAATAGCAGGTATTTGTTATTAGAATAACTAGTTCAAATAAATGACAACTATTTTCTGATTTATTACAAATGTTTTTTCAAATAAATTTGATTACCAAGAAAAGGTAGTGGTATATTTACTGAGGGATACTTTGAAAAACATATAATAGAAACAGTAACAGCATCATGAAAAAATTTTTTTATAAAAATGGAGGGATCGATTTAATGGAAGAGCAGTATTTACAAGCAATGACGATCGCAGGATCAGATAGCGATGGAAGCGCAGGGATGCAAGCAGATATGCATACATTCTTTACAAGAAGTGTTTACGGTGTTTCTGTCATGACCGCATGTGTTGCAGGAAATTCTTACGGAATCGGAGCAAGTGTGACCTTGCCAACCGATTTTATCGATAAAGAATTTGAACTGATTGCAGAGGACTTTCAAATACGTGCAGCTAAAACAGGTATGCTAGCAGATTCAAATTTGATTGAGACAGTTGTAAAAAATTATCAAAAATATGATTTTGGACCATTAGTCGTGGACCCCGTGATCGTAACGAAACATGGAAATCTTTTACTAGAAGAATCTGCTTTGCAAAGCTTGAAAGAAAAACTTGTCCCTTTGGCCGAAGTACTGACACCTAATTTTTACGAAGCAGAAAAGCTGACTGGACGGACATTAGCAACTGAAGAAGATTTTGTGCAAGCAGCAAAAGAACTGCAAGAGATGGGTGCGAAAAACGTCATGATCAAAGGACATCATGCAAAAGATGCGCAACAAGAAACAGTCAACGACTACGTATTGCTTGAATCAGGAAAATCATTTTGGCTGAATGCGCCATTTTATCCTACTGACCGGATCAATGGAACTGGCGATTCGTTATCTGCATGTATTGCAGCCGAATTAGCTAAAGGAAAAACAGTAGAACAAGCGATCCGATTGGCAAAAGACTATGTAAACCGTGCGATTCGTGAAGAAATAAACGTAGGGCATAAATATGGACCAATCAATCATTGGGCAGCCAGTGAATTAGAGTAAAAGAAAGAGGTTGTGAAATCAGCGTCCTGTCCTGAGTATTAGCTCAACAAACGGAAAAATAGTTCCTCATATTTTGCCGTTTGTTGAGCTAATACCGAAGGTCAGCTGATTGAACACCGTTTATTCAGAAAAAGAGGTTGTGACACGTTTTGTCACAGCCTCTTTTCTCTACTTGAATGGAAAAATTATAAGATTGGAGAAAATAATCGAGAAATTTGTTGTTTGAATAACAGCCAGTTAGACATTTCCTTCACTGTTTCAGTCGTCATTGGTGAACAATGTGTCTCATCTTCTTTAAACTGAGTAGCAAGTTCTTCTAAAAACTCAGGATCGTAGATGACAGCACTTGTTTCAAAATTCAATCGGTAGCTACGAATATCTTGATTTGCTGAACCTACCATGCAGATTTCATCATCCATTATCAATGTTTTTGCATGGAGGAAGCCATTCTCATAGACAAGGATTTGTACGTTTTCCTTGATGAGCTGACGAGCATAATATTGTGTTGCTCGATAAATAAAAGGATGATCCGGTTTATTGGGGATCATGATTTTTACATCGACACCAGAAGCAGTTGCGATTTTCAAAGCAGCAATGACACTTTCATCAGGAACGAGGTAAGGTGTCTGTATCCAAACACGTTTTTTAGCAGAAGTAATCAATTTGATAAACGAAAGCTTGATTTGTTCGCGTTCGTTATTTGGTCCGCTTGAGACAAGCTGGATGGACGTATCAGCAAGTTTGGATTCGTCTTGATCTGCTTTTTTAAAGAAATAATTCAAATGATAGCCGACCTTTTTTTCTTCAGGTACTGAGACGTTCCAGTCTGTTAAAAAACGAAGTTGAAGCAAAGAAGAAGCGGCACCGAAAATCCGTATATGCGTATCACGCCAATAGCCGAATTTTTTTGTCGTATTTACATACTGATTGGCAATGTTGAAGCCACCGGTGTAACTGATCTTTCCATCGATCACAACGATTTTCCGGTGATCATGGTAATTCAATCGGAAACGAAGCAATGCTTTTTGCGAGGTAACAAATGTATGGACATGTCCACCATTTTTGATTAGACGATTGAAATCTTTTGCTTTTGTGCCATGGGAGCCAAATGCATCATATAATATACGAACTTCTACGCCTTCTGCGGCTTTTTCTTCTAAAACGCGTAAGACTTGCTGACCGATAGTATCTGTCACAAATGCGTAATATTCGATATGGATCGAATGTTTGGCTTTTTTTAGATCTTGAAGCAGTGAATCTAATTTCTTTTGTCCGTCTGTGAGAAGAGTGACAGAATTCATTCTTGTCAGCGGCATACGATTTAATGAAGAGAAGAAGTCGACAAATTGTTGTTTGTCTTTGTCGCCCATGTCAGGATCGTAATGTTCAATGGTATCTCCTCTAAAAGACTGAAAGTTTTCTAATTCTTTCAAGTCACTTTGTCGGAGATAGAATTTTTTCTTATCCGTTAATCCACGTCCGAAAAATAAATATAATACAAAACCCACCCCAGGAAGGGCAAATAATACTAAGAGCCATGCCCAAATAGCTGCTACATCTCGGGGTTTGATCAAGATAGCCACTAAAGCAATAAGTGCATTCAATAGATAAAGGGCGGTTATAATACTAGATACCACAAAAATGTTCCTCCTTACATACAATAACATTAGTATAGCATGATAGAAGAAAGAAGCCTACCAAGGTGAATATACTTTTCACTCTTTTCATGAAAATGTAGGTAAATCGGGCTAAAGTAGTTGCTTTTTGTAGCTTAATAAGGTAGGATATTAGTACAGTTGAATATCTCCTTAGGGGAGTAACCGGCAACATTTTGTTGCGATAATATCAACAGTAAGTTAACCAAATGGTTTTCTGGTATTGTATGAAATGGTGAGACCTAAGACAAATGCGTATTTGTCTTAGGTCTCTTTTTTTTCAGACAGGACTAGGACCGAGATCAAAAAATGGGGGATGAAATTTGGAAAACAAGGAACAAGCACAACAAGCGGTCTATAAAGAAACGATCGACTCGTTGATGCAGCAAACGCAGAGCTCAACCGATGGATTGAGCACCACGCAAGCGAAGGAAAAATTAGAAAGAGATGGCTTGAACCAGCTAAAAGAAAAGCCGAAGAAGCCAACTTGGAAATTGTTCTTAGAAACCTTCAAAGATGCAATGGTTATCGTATTGCTGATTGTCGCACTGATTCAGATGGTCATGGGAGACTACATCGAATTCTTAGTTATTTTAGCAGTGTTGATGTTGAATTCTATCATCAGTGTTGTCCAAACAAAAAAAGCAGAAGGTTCTTTAGAGGCATTGAAAAATCTTTCAGCACCTGATGCTCGAGTGATTCGTGACGGTAAAGAAAAAACGATTCCGGCAAACGAACTTGTCGTAGGGGATATCGTGTTGTTAGACGCAGGCGATTATGTACCTGCTGATGGACGATTACTAGATGCGGGTTCATTAAAAGTAGATGAAGGCATGCTGACAGGAGAGTCGACTTCCGCAGAAAAAGAAGTAATGGATATCACAAGTACTGTTCCAATCGGTGATCGTACGAATATGGTATTCAGTGGAACGATCGTAACTTACGGACGCGGTAAATTCTTAGTGACTTCAACTGGGAACAATACGGAGATCGGACAAGTTGCTGGTCTTTTGGAATCAACAACTGAGCAAGTCACTCCGTTACAACGAGGTCTGGATAAATTCAGTAAAAAATTAAGTCTGGCTATTTTGGCATTATCTCTACTGATTTTAGGTATCCAATTGTTCCGTATTTATCTTGGAGAAGGTACAGGAGATATGACTGCAGATATCGTCAGCGCAGTGATGTTTGCCGTAGCCGTAGCCGTAGCTGCTATTCCAGAAGCATTACAGTCTATCGTAACAATCGTGTTATCTTTGGGAACGAATAAAATGGCGAAACGTCATGCCATTATCCGAAAACTTCCAGCAGTTGAGACACTTGGTTCGACAAGTATCATCTGTACAGATAAAACGGGTACATTGACACAAAACAAAATGACAGTTGTTGACTACTTTTTAGGAAATGGCGATACTGGAGATTTCACAAACGATCCTTCAAAGTGGACAGCTGACGAACGTCGTTTGATTGAAATCAGTGTCTTAGCGAATGATGCATCAATCAGTGAAGATGGGACTAAATTGGGCGACCCTACGGAAGTAGCGTTTATCGATTTTAGTGAAAAACTAAACCAGCCTTATCAGGAAATTCGAAACAACTACCCAAGACAAGCAGAACTTCCTTTTGACTCAGATCGAAAATTGATGTCTACTGGACACACGATCGATAACGAAAATTACTTATTTGTCAAAGGGGGACCAGATATCGTCTTCCAACGCAGTAAAAAGGTATTACTGAATGGCGAAGTTGTTCCGATGACGGATGAATTGATGAAAAAATTCCAAGAGCAAAATGAAGCTTTTTCAACACGAGCATTACGTGTACTAGCTTTTGCTTACCGTCCACTTGATAATTTTGATTTGTCATTTGAAGATGAAGATGATTTGATCCTTGTTGGTTTGCTTGCTATGATCGATCCTCCACGTGCTGAAGTCACTCAAGCGGTGACAGAAGCAAGAAGTGCAGGAATCAAAACGATCATGATTACTGGTGATCACAAAACAACAGCTGTTGCTATCGCAAAACAAATCGGGATTTTTGAAGAAGGAAACTTAGCTCTGACTGGAACGGAATTAGATGAATTAACAGAAGAGCAACTAAACGAAGTTTTAGAAAAAGTCACCGTTTATGCACGTGTTTCTCCTGAAAATAAAATCCGTATCGTTCGTGCTTGGCAAAATAAAGGTCATATCTCCGCTATGACAGGTGATGGCGTAAATGATGCACCAGCATTGAAACAAGCAGACATCGGGATTGCTATGGGAACTGGTACAGATGTGGCAAAAGATGCAGCAGCGATGGTATTGACGGATGACAACTTTGCTTCTATTGTCAGCGCAGTAGAAGTAGGACGTAACGTGTTTGATAATATCAAGAAAGCTATTTCTTATCTATTTGCCGGAAACTTAGGTGCGATCATTGCGATCATCTTTGCCTTAGTTGCTGACTGGTCCAATCCATTTACAGCATTACAACTGCTGTTCATCAATTTAGTCAATGACTCACTGCCAGCGATTGCATTAGGTACAGAAAAAGCAGAACCCGCTACGATGAACCGTCCGCCAAGAGATCCAAATTCAGGAATCTTTACGGACAAAACATTGATTTCTGTAACATATCGTGGTGTGCTGATTGGGATTGCTGTTATCTTCGCTCAATGGCTTGGCATGCAGCATTCACCTGAATTCGGTGTAGCTATGTCATTTTCAACATTGATTTGGTGTCGGACATTGCAAACATTCCCAGCACGTTCAAATACACAAACAGCTATCCAAGCAGGGTTCTTCTCTAACAGAAGTGTCTTACTAGCTGTAGTTGTATGTAGCGCGCTTTACTGCTTAACAATGATTCCAGGACTGAAAGAAGTCTTCTCTATCCCATCAGCATTTGGATTGACAGAAGTCTTTACATGTATGGGAATCGCCCTTGTGACAATCATCTTGATGGAAATCACGAAATTGATCATTGTACGAGTACAAGGAAATAAATAAAACGAATCAAGGAGGTTGTGAAATCAGCGTTCTGATCTGAGTATTAGAGAAACAAACGGAAAAATAGTTCCTCATATTTTGCCGTTTGTTGAGCTAATACCGAAGGTCAGCTGATTGAACACCGTTTATTCGGAATAAGGGACTGTGACACGACGTTTGTCACAGTCTTTTTTTATTTATAATAGACGGAAAGCAAAACATTTTTTTATTCATCAAAAGAGATATAATAGATAAAAGAGGAGAGTTATTTATTCCGAAAAGTGAAAATATCTAACAAAAATCAAAAAGTAAGAGGGATTCAAATGAATGAAAAAGAATGGGATGATTTTGCGGAAGAATATTATGAAATCCAGCAAGAATCACAAACAACTATTGCAGAAGATGTAAGAGAATATCTGAAGTCGGAGAAAGTCCTGCCTGCTGAAATAGTAGCAGACGTTGCCGGAGGATCTGGCAGATTTCTTTCTTTAGCAAAAGAAGTTAATCACTACGATTTGATTGATTTTTCTTCAGGAATGTTAGCAAATGCAAAAAAAGAAGCAGAAAAAATTGACTTATCAAATGTTTCCTTTATCAAACGATCATTAGAAGAATTTATCCAATCCAGTGAGACATATGAAGTGGTTTTTACAGCAGCAAACCCAGCTTTGACACATCCCAATCAATTAGAAAAACTGATGAAAAAGTCAAGCAAATGGTGCGTGATAATGAGAGTAGTGGAATCAATCGATGATGTTTTTTATCCTATCGAAAAGCAACTAGGAATGATAGAAGAAGATCCTAATACAACCCCATTTATCATGGATCAATTTGAATCATATTTAATTGATAAAGGATTCAAAGTAAAGAAAAAAGATTTTACTTATTTTGCACAGGAATCAATTACTGAAGAGTGGATGAAGATGTACTATGAAGAGTACGCAAAAGACCCTGTTATGACTAGATATATTCGCAAACTATTCAGTGAAAAACAAGAAATCATCAGTACGACTAGGTTGACCTATCGATTGCTTCTCTGGTCCAAGGACAAAAAAAGATCCCCTCACATTTCGTGAAGGGATCTTTTTTATGCGTGTATTATATTTTGTAATAACGAATATCATTTTCAATTTTTGTAATCGAGAAAGGTACGTCTGATGTATATTCTGCGCTTTCTCCATGTTCAGGAAGCGATTCGCTGAAAATCGTTTCATATTCGTCAACAGAGATTCGTTTTCGAGAATCCAGCATCTCTTGATGAGATTGCGCGAAGAGATATTCTTGATAGTTTTCCTCCAGATAACCTGTAAAAAATTCACTTACTGCACCAGAACCGTAGCTGAATAAACCAATGCGGTCTCCTGGCTGCAATGATTTCGAATTTTCCAGTAGAGAAGTTAGTCCAAGGTATAATGAACCAGTGTAAAGATTACCGATTCGTCGGCTGTAACGAATGCTTTCTTCATAGCGAGCCAGTAGCCGTTCTTGATTTCCTTCATCTGTTTGGTCTAATACGCTTTGCAATGCCTTTTTTCCCATCTTCGTATATGGGATATGGAAAGCAATCGCTTGATAATCTTCGAGTCCTCGACCCGATAATTCTTTATGTCGATTCCAAACTTTTTGGAACGATTCGATATACGTAGAATTAGATAAAGGTCCATCGACAACAGGAAATTCACTGTAATCTGGACGCCAGAAATCATAGATATCTTCTGTCAGAAATACGCTGTCGTCTTCAATCGATAAAATACGCGGATTTTGAGTGATCATCATCGCAACAGCACCGACACCTTGCGTCACTTCACCCCCGCTTGCCAAGCCGTAACGAGCAATATCACTTGCTATGACTAGTACTTTTCGTTCTGGATGATTTTTGACATATTCTTTTGCCATGTGTAAAGCTGCGGTGCCACCGTAGCAAGCTTCTTTTACTTCAAAAGAACGAGCAAAAGATTGGATTTTTAGTAAATGGTGGATAATTACCGCACTCGCTTTTGAATGGTCAATCCCGGATTCTGTTCCGACGATGACCATGTCGATTTGCTCACGGTCTTTTTCTGTCACGATCTTGCTGGCAGCATTTGCCCCTAGTGTAATGATATCTTCATTCGCACGATTGACTGCCATTTGGTCTTGACCAATACCGATATGATATTTTGCAGGGTCATCTCCACGGCTTTCTGCTAATTCTGTCATATCTAAATATAAATTAGGAATAAAAAAGGAAAGACGATCAATCCCTATTTTCATTTCAACACCTCTTTACTCATGATAAAAAACTTACTTTACTAAAGTATCATAAAAAGATTAAAAGAAATATAAAAAAGCGAATATTTAAGGATTGTTAAAATTTAATCTTAGAAAAAACTAACTGGAACAAGAGCTATTTGTTTTTATAGCAAAGAATGGTATATTTTTGTAGGAGGTGGCTTACTTGAAAGAAGTCGTAATGATAGATGCTGCAAGAACGCCGATAGGAAAGTATCGCGGAAGTTTAAGTTCATTTACTGCAGTTGAATTAGGCACACTTGTGACCAAAGAATTATTAGATAAAACAAAACTGAAAAAAGATAAAATAGATCAAGTAATATTCGGGAATGTCCTGCAGGCTGGTAATGGTCAAAATGTTGCTAGACAAATTGCTTTGAACAGCGGTATCCCAGTGGATGTCCCTGCAATGACAATCAATGAAGTTTGTGGATCTGGTATGAAAGCAGTGATTTTAGCACGTCAACTGATCCAATTAGGTGAAGCAGAGCTTGTGGTAGCAGGCGGAACAGAGAGTATGTCACAAGCACCTATGCTGAAACCCTATCAGTCAGAAACAAATGAATATGGCGAACCAATTTCCAGTATGGTCAACGACGGATTGACTGACGCATTTTCAAATGCACATATGGGATTAACCGCAGAGAATGTGGCAACCCAATTTTCTGTGAGCAGAGAAGAACAGGATCGTTATGCCTTGGCATCCCAATTGAAAGCAGCTCAAGCTGTTGAAGCTGGCATGTTTTCTGAGGAGATCATTCCGCTCAAGATTTCTGCTGAAGACGTGTTATCTGAGGATGAAGCAGTTCGTGGAAATAGTACATTGGAAAAATTGGGTACATTACGTACAGTATTCTCGGAAGAAGGAACAGTAACAGCAGGCAATGCTTCTCCATTGAATGACGGTGCCTCAGTGGTGATCCTTGCATCCAAAGAATACGCAGAGAATAATAATCTGCCTTATTTGGCAACCATCAAAGAAGTAGCGGAAGTTGGTATTGATCCAAGCATCATGGGAATCGCTCCAATCACAGCCATTCAAAAATTGACAGATAAAGCAGGAATAGCTTTACCAACGATCGATCTTTTTGAAATCAATGAAGCATTTGCGGCTTCATCTATCGTGGTCAATCGAGAACTACAGTTAGATGAAGAAAAGGTCAATATCTATGGAGGAGCAATCGCATTAGGACATCCAATTGGGGCAAGTGGTGCACGGATTTTGACCACGTTAGCTTACGGATTGCTTCGTGAGCAGAAGAGATACGGGATTGCTTCATTATGTGTTGGCGGAGGTTTAGGCTTGGCAGTCTTGTTAGAAGCGAATACGGAGCAAACACGTGAGGATTTGCAAAAAAAAAAGTTCTATCAGCTCACGCCATCTGAACGGCGCAGTCAATTAGTCGAAAAAGGTGTATTGACACAGGAAAATGCACTGATTTTTGAGGAACAAACACTTTCTGAAGAGCTCTCAGATCATATGATTGAAAACCAAGTGAGCGAAGTGGAAATCCCAATGGGCATTGCACAAAATTTCCAAATCAATGGCAAGAAAAAATGGATCCCGATGGCTACAGAAGAACCATCTGTTATTGCAGCTGCAAGCAATGGCGCAAAAATCTGCGGAAATATCTGTGCAGAAACACCTCAACGGCTGATGCGCGGACAAATCGTTCTATCAGGAAAATCGGAGTATCAAGCAGTGATCAATGCAGTGAATCATCGAAAAGAAGAACTGATTCTTTGTGCAAATGAAAGCTATCCTTCCATCGTGAAACGCGGGGGCGGTGTTCAAGATATCTCTACACGGGAATTTATGGGAAGTTTCCATGCCTACCTATCTATTGATTTTTTAGTGGATGTAAAAGATGCAATGGGTGCCAACATGATCAACTCGATTCTTGAGAGCGTAGCAAACAAATTACGGGAATGGTTCCCTGAGGAGGAGATTCTATTCAGTATTTTAAGTAATTTTGCTACAGAATCGTTGGCTTCTGCCTGTTGTGAAATCCCCTTTGAACGCTTAGGAAGAAGTAAAGAAATTGGTGAACAAATTGCTAAAAAAATCCAGCAAGCAGGGGAATACGCGAAGCTTGATCCGTATCGTGCAGCGACGCATAATAAAGGAATCATGAATGGTATAGAAGCTGTAGTAGCAGCTACAGGAAATGATACACGTGCGGTAAGTGCTTCGATCCATGCCTATGCGGCAAGAAACGGATTATACCAAGGATTAACAGACTGGCAGATTAAAGAAAATAAACTAGTTGGGAAGTTAACAGTGCCTTTGGCTGTGGCTACAGTGGGCGGAGCTTCTAATATCCTGCCAAAAGCTAAAGTATCCTTAGCTATGCTAGATGTCGATTCAGCCAAGGAACTAGCGCAAGTAATGGCTGCTGTAGGGTTAGCTCAAAATCTTGCTGCTTTGCGAGCATTAGTTACAGAAGGAATCCAAAAAGGACACATGGGGCTTCAAGCTCGTTCATTAGCGATCTCAATTGGGGCAGTTGGTGAGGAAATCGAGCAAGTTGCGCAAAAATTACGTGAAGCAGAAAAGATGAATCAGCAGACAGCTATACAGCTATTGGAAAAAATCCGAGAAAAATAAAAAAGTATCTTTAGAGGAAGAAAGCAAGATTTGCAGTTATTTTATTTACTGCAGATCTTGCCTTTTTTTCTTTTACGAGAAAAATGCGTTCATTGTTAGAATATTTTTCTAGCTATAATTAAGTGTGCGCACAAAATAAAAAAGAATGGAGAACTTATGAATAAGAAAAAACTTACCGTACTACTGAGCATCTGTTTTGGGGTGTTTTTACTAGGTTATAAAGTCCCAATCTCTTATGCCAATATGACTACCGAATCTTGGACAGTTCGTACATATAATCGGAATTGGATGAGTCAGTTAAGAGATGATGTACGTCTATCAGAATTATCTATTCCAGGGACACACAATTCAGCGACAGCAACTTATAGAGGAGGACTCAGTGATTATGTGAGAACACAAAGTATCGACATCCGCAAGCAACTTGACAATGAAATACGTTTTTTAGATATACGTGCCATTGATGGTGTTTTTACGATGCATCACGACAGGTACTATCTAAACCAGAATTTCGGTGATGTACTTAATAAAACAGTGGCCTTTCTTCGTGACAATCCTGAAGAAGTAGTCTATATGAGATTGAAACAAGAATACAGTAGTGAAAATGACCATACATTCAACCATATTCTTAATACACGATATTTACAAGATAGTCGCTGGAGAGATTACTTTACGCTAATCCGACTCTTAGCGAGACACGAGGAAAAATCGTCATTTTTCGTAATTTCTTGGGAAATAATGTCGGAATCCCTTATCCGTCAAGTTTTGATATACAAGACTATTGGAATCCAGTGAATCCAAATGATAAACGATGGGCTGTCGAGCAGCAAATTGATAGCGCAAATCAAAGTAGAGGGACGAATGGTGTTAAATATATCAATTTTTTAAGTGCAAACGGATTTTGGAGCGGCGTACAGGGGTAGGCAGCAGTAACCAATCCTTTTACCTATCGTCGTATATTACATAGAAATATCAGACACATAGGAATCGTTCCTAACGATTACCCAAGCGAAAAGCTCGTCAATGCGATTATTGACATCAATCATCGCTTATTAAAAGATACTGAAAGCAGAGGCAAATACCATGGCTATATCGCTTCTATTCAATGTCAAGCAGATGTTTGGAGAGTAGTAGACTGGAATCAGAGTAACAATACTGGGATCATATTTAGAAATCGAGGTCATTCAAATCAAAAATGGATTTTCGAATATGATGAACAGACAAGATCATATATCCTAAGAAGTCTGGCAAATCCAAGATATCTTCTAGCAGAAGATATCTCATCTCGTGACGTAGAGATGATCGGTGGTTTCTTGACTCGGGCAAGATGGCGATTGATACCAGCTAGGGAAGAGCATGTAAATGGGGATGTTTATTATCTACAAAGTGTTCGGAGCCAACGAGTCTTAACTGTGCAAAACGACATATATTTAGATAATCGTCCTTTGCGTATGCAACCTTTGGAACATGCGCAAAGACAACGCTTTGTCATTCACAGAGAGGACATGCAATAGACAAGAAAAACAAATTGAAAAAAGCACGAATCTATTGTTATATTCGGATATATATTTTTAATATTAACTATTTATTATATGACTAAAAAGGCTGGAATCTTCGATTCCAGCCTTTTGTGACAAATAGAATTTTTATCTATCGGTAATCGCTGTCGCTGCAAATTGTTCAATTAAAGGAATCAAAGTCAATTTGACTTTGTATTTTCGTTCAAGTGCTTTTTCGATGACAAATTCATTTTCAGCAGTCATAGAAATAGTTGCTAACTTACGAGGTTCATCCGCATTTTTTTCATAAATAACTACTTCTTGTTCATTTTGTTCTGTGTAAAATTTAGGATACTCAGCAACAGCTTTTGAAAAATCAGCAAAACTTAAAGCGGCATTCGTATCAGTTGAGCGTGTATTTTCAGTTGTGTCCGCTTTTGGTTCTTCCACTTTTTCTTCTGGCACACTGACTGTTTCTTCTGTCACTGGTGTTGCAACGGTTTGTGCAGTTGGTTCATCGTTTTTCAATCGTTGATCATTCCAGTAAGATACGATCTCAATAAGAAGATTGTCACGGAATCGTTCGAAAATACCGTTTTCTCCCGAACGGATCCGCTTTAATACAGTATTGAAATTATCATCGATAGGCACGTTGATTCGTGTATCTTCATTTGTTTTTCCAGCTAATCCGATCGTTAAGATTTGACGGTTTTTGGGATCAAGCATGACTTGTAATGGCAAACCATAACGTCTCAAGCTTTCATCTTCTAGAGAACGGAATAACTGTCCTCTTACACCATCCAATGAAGGACGGAATTGATTTAATAATTTTTGTTTCTGTTTTTTCTTCATATGTTCTCTCCTTCGCTCATACCCTTTCGATTATAAGAAAAAAAAAGCCAAATGAAAAGGAGTAATGCAAAAAAACTTGCGTATACGCAAATTACAACAGAAAAATTTGCTTATTTTTCCATTTTTTGAAAGAAAAATAAAAAAAGGAACAGGTTATCTATTCACATAACCTGTTCCAATCTTTTTATCTTTTCGGTATCAAGGCAAAAACAGGTAACTCAGGTGAATAAATGACTTCGTGTTCGTGCCAAGTTGTGACCATTAGTGAATGATCGAACCGTTTTTTTAGCTCTTCGATAATTTGATCATGTGTCCAGTTTCTTGCAGGAAAATGTTGGATCTTCTCTGCATCGATCAAAAAGACAAAATCGGAATGAAAAGTCTGAATGACTTCTTCCGAGAGAGAATTCAAGCGTTCGATTGGATCCATAAAATCACCTTTCGACTTAGAATTGGGTAGTATCTGGGTCTTTTGCCTTGCCAACTACACCATCTAATTGATCAATTTGTTTCATTTCTTCTTCTGTCAATTCAAAATCAAACAGTTCAGTATTTTCTTTGATTCTGCTTGGTGTGACTGACTTAGGAAGAGGAAGGAATCCGTGTTGCAATGACCAACGTAAAGCAACTTGTGCGATCGTCTTATCATGCGCTTCAGCGATTTGTTTCATTTCAGGTACATCGAAGATTTTCCCAGTGCCTAATGGGCTGTATGCTTCAAGGATCATCTCATGTTTTTTTGCATACTCAACTACAGCTGGCTGTAATTCACCTGGTGCAAGGAAAACTTGATTGACCATTGGCATGATTTTTGCTGTTTTAGCAAGTGTATCTAGATGGTGGGGCAAGAAATTGCTGACACCAATTGCTTTGATTTTACCTGCTTCATACAGTTCTTCAAATGCTCGCCATGTATCTGCGTTTGCTTGTTCCCAATTATCACGAAAAGCAACTGGATTTGGCCAGTGAATCAAGAACAGATCTACATAATCTGTTTGGAGTTTCTTTAATGATTCCTCAAAAGAAGACATCACAAGTTCATAACTGTGATTGGCATTCCATAACTTTGTTGTTAGGAAGATCTCTTCTCTAGGAATGCCACTTTCCTTAATCGCTTGGCCGACACTTTCTTCATTCTTGTATCCTTGGGCAGTATCGATATGGCGATAACCTGCAGCCAGTGCTTCTTTAACAGAGGAAACAGCGACATCCCCGTCAGGTGTTTGCCATGTGCCGAATCCTACTACTGGAATTTCGTAACCATTTGATAGACGATACGTGCTTGTTAATGAATTCATACTTTCAGCTCCTTTTTTATTCGTTCATCTATAAGTTTAGCGCATTTTCCAAAAAAAAGAATCCATTTTGTTTCTACTATTGAAATTTTTGTTTAAAAGAAAATGATTTTGATTCTGGCATTTTTGATTTTTTTTCCGTAAACTAGGACAGAAGGGAATGAAGAAATGGATATCTATTTAAAAAAAGCAATCCTGCATATTATTGACAGAGAAACAGGTTCGCCGGTCTTTTCACAAAAAGAGCTAGATCTGACAAAAGAATATATTCGTGATTTTCTTCAAAAGAAAATCCAAAAAATCTCTTCTGCCCAAACGAAAACTGGACAATTGGCAGAAGAAAGCATGATCGTTGAATCACTTAAAATCGCTCAAGAAAATTTTGTGGAAGCAAGTGAAGCAATCGTTCAGCGATGGTTCGATATTTACCAAGAAAGTGAAGAGGCGCCAAGTGCAGATGTATTTGTTGTTTTGTATGAATTAGATACAGTGATGTACCTATCTTTATTGAAAGTCAATTATCGTGAGGCTTATACGCATTTTGTTGAAGCAGACGAAGTAGGGATTGACAACCGTTTGATTTTGAACCGAGCAATACTAGGCGCGAAAACACAAAAAGCAGATGAAGCCTTCGCGGTGAACTTGTCCGATTGGACCTACGAATTGATTGAAAAAAAATATGAGTTTTCCGGTAAAAAAGAGCTTTATTTTTCTGGAAGAGTGATCGAAAGTGTTCCTGCACCTTCTTTAGAGGAAAACGTAAAAGTGATCCAAAAAGTAGCCAAGCATCTCGGAAAAAAATTCGAGACAGAAGAATTTGATATCATGGCTGATTTAAAAGAAGCTGTCTATGACACGATAGAAGAAAAAGGACGGTTGGATCATGAGATGATCGCAGAAAAAGTCTTCAAGGAAAACATTACGGCAAAACTGGCTTTTAAAGAAGAAGTACAGGAGCAAGGGTTTGTCCCAGAAGCACCCCCTGTAAAAGAAGTACAAGAAATTTCTGAGAAAAAATTTGGAAAACAAAAATTTAAACTATCAAACGGAATCGAACTGATTGTACCAGTCGATGTATATCGCAACCCAGATTTGATTGAATTTGTGAATAATCCGGATGGTACGATATCTGTGATGATCAAAAATGTGGATGAAGTATTGAATCGTTTATAAAAGAGACTGGAACATTAGATGTTCAACTACCGATGTTTAGTTGAATGAATGGTCCATGAGAAAGATCTGAAAAGACGAATATAACAAAAAAAGAGCGTGAGACAAAAGTAAAGAACACTTTAGTCTCACGCTCTAAACACGTATAAACGGCGGAAGCAGAAGCAACTCCTTCGGAAATAAGCTGAAATTCACAAGAATTTGAAAAGCAAGTTTCATGAATTTCTTCTTATTTCTTGGAGTTAAACGCTTCTGTCCCTGCCTCTTTTTATCTAATAAAATTTTAAGACCACCGATTATTGATCGATTTTTTCTGCCGCATTTTTAGGGACTTCAGAAGCTTTTATTTCTTCCCAGCTTAATACACCTTTACGAGCATTGACTTTGAGTTGGAGATACGCATTCATTTTTAATGGATGTTCTCTTACTTCATGAAGCGTCACTTGTTTTTTTTCTCCATCTTTGTTATAAGCCGCTTGCTTGTAGGTATAAGTCGTAAATTTTTCTCCATTATCTGTTCGGAAAGCTGACATTTCGCCATTCGTCGTGATTTTTGTATAATAGGCTTCGCCGCCGTAAAAATAATGATAGGCTGCAAAACTTCCGCCGAGAAAGATGCCTAAAACGACAAGTACGCCAATTAATTTTTTCATGTACTTCACCTCTCTTCTTATTATTAACGAAATAGAAGATTTCGTCTATTGAAAGTTGTTGGCGACAGCTGAATTTTAAACTTTTCCTCATTTTGTTCTTATTGCTTCAAAAGAAAGTTAAAGAAGAGCTTGAAGTTTTTCTCAAAAAACATAATTTTTTATTTATAAAAGGTACTTTTTTCGCGTATAAGACAGGCGAGTGCTCTTAGTTGACTTTGACCAATTTTGACGTATAATAAGCTTAGTTCGAATCTTACAAAAAGTAAGCCGGACGTATTCTTTTTGATTTATTCAAAAAAAGACTATAATAAAAAAGTGAGAGCTGAAATCCTTCAGTGATCTATATTATTTAGGAGGTTTGTAAATTATGGCAAAAGAACATTACGACAGAAGTAAACCACACGTTAACATTGGTACAATTGGACACGTTGACCATGGGAAAACTACTTTAACTGCTGCGATCACTACAGTATTAGGCAAAAAAGGCCTAGCAAATCCTCAAGACTATGCTAGTATTGATGCAGCTCCAGAAGAACGTGAACGCGGGATTACGATCAATACCGCACACGTAGAATATGAAACAGAAAAACGCCACTATGCGCATATCGATGCACCAGGACACGCGGACTATGTGAAAAACATGATTACAGGGGCAGCCCAAATGGATGGTGCCATCTTAGTCGTTTCTGCCACTGATGGTCCGATGCCTCAAACACGTGAACACATTTTGTTGTCACGTCAAGTTGGTGTAAAATACCTAATTGTTTTCTTGAACAAAGTAGATTTAGTCGATGATGAAGAATTGATCGATTTGGTAGAAATGGAAGTTCGCGAGTTATTGAGCGAATATGGTTTCCCAGGCGATGATACTCCTGTGATCAAAGGTTCCGCATTAAAAGCATTGCAAGGCGATCCAGATGCTGAAGCTGCTATTATGGAACTGATGGATACAGTGGATGAATATATCCCAACACCAGAACGTGATACAGATAAACCATTACTATTACCAGTGGAAGATGTTTTCTCCATTACAGGACGAGGAACTGTTGCCTCAGGTCGTATTGACCGCGGTGCTGTTCGTGTCGGTGATGAAGTAGAGATCGTAGGGATCAAACCTGAAACACAAAAAGCAGTTGTCACAGGTGTAGAAATGTTCCGTAAAACGTTAGATTACGGGGAAGCTGGGGATAACGTAGGCGTACTGTTACGTGGTATCCAACGTGACGATATCGAACGTGGACAAGTACTTGCTAAACCAGGTTCCATTACTCCACATACAAAATTCAAAGCTGAAGTGTACGTGTTGACAAAAGAAGAAGGTGGACGTCATACACCATTCTTTAACAACTACCGCCCACAATTCTACTTCCGTACAACTGACGTTACTGGAACAATCACGTTACCAGAAGATACAGAAATGGTCATGCCTGGTGACAATGTGACGATTGATGTTGACTTGATCCACCCAATCGCTGTTGAAAACGGAACGACCTTCTCCATTCGTGAAGGTGGCCGTACAGTAGGTTCAGGTATCGTTACAGAAATCGAAGCATAAGAAACGTGACTCGAATATTTTGGTAATGAAAAATGTTTAAAATGAAAAGCGGTCAAAACAGAAATCTTGTTTTGACCGCTTTTTTTGTTCTTCAATTGTACAATAAGAGAGGGCAGGAGCCGTACCTCACGCTTTGGTTCAGTCTCTTTTATTTATATTGTGAGTGTTTCCTTACTAACTACGCAGTTTTTAGTACTTTCTTCGTATCCATTTTTTCAAACCATTTATTCTACCTTGTGTCTGCTCAACTGGCGTATTATCAATAATCAGCAAAGCAATCATAACATATGCAATCCAACTATCTCGCGAATATAGGGTGTAGCGTGAGACCCAGTTCGTAGCGTACTTGCTTTTGTATTCTCTTAATCCATGGAAAGAATAAAAATGAGAGCCAAACTCGTAAACCAAGTAAGCAATTCTTTCCTGTAAAAAACTCTTTCTGGAAGTTCCAACATTTGAAAGAGGTGCCATCCCTAAATTGAACCATTGGATATGTTCTTCTTTCATATAAGCAAATAAATGCAGGAACAAGAAATCCATACTGCCGGAAGGGGCTTTTTTGGGATCATATCGCATCAAATCGATCGTTCCTACTTTGTTGTTCGTGTAAGTAGGCATGATCGTCGCAAAAGCGACAATTTCTTCTTGAGTATTTTTGACTACAGCAATAGGCGCTCTTTGTAAATAATCTTCCGAGAAAAAGCCTAAAGAAAAACCTTTTTCTTTTCGTGAACCCAACCAATTATCAGAAATATTTTTGAAAATACTCATTTGCTCAGCAGAAAACGGCGGTTGTAAGACATCAAATGTAAATCCTTCTCGTTCAATTCGGTTCAAGACAGCCCGAGTGCCCTTCATTTTTTTCCCTGATGTTGTAAAACTATTCAGGTCTACATAAGCTTCTTCCCCCATTTTAATGAAGTCATAGCCGAATTCATGCAAAATCATAACGATCTCTTCGCTTGTTTCGTAGAAAACAGGTAAATAACATAATCGGTCTGTCTCTTCGATGAAAGCTTCAATTGCTTCTGGAAAATCTTCTTTCTTACCAGAAGGATCGCCCATTACGATGCATTTATTATTGAAGCAAGCGAATTGGAGAAGCACAGTTGGTTCACCGTCTTTTTCATAGGCAAACATCCGCTTGTCTTTTAAGAAGATCAATTGACTGTCGGAGTTTCCTCCATAAGTTGTGAGGATCTTCAGTGCCTTTTCTTCATTAAAGGCTTCGCCAATCTGTTTCTTTTCTCCTTGAAGAAAATGGACAAATAGAACGATCATGAAGCTAACGGCGATAATGGCCAACAACCCTGAAAACCAAATCTTTTCAGAAGGGAATAAGAAAAAGGAAATAAAATGGTGACGCCGATGTGGAAAATCAGGCAGATTGTATGCACCAATAACGATATAAAGCAATGTCAATGCACCGATAATGATTCCGTCGATTGTACGCCATTCCCACGAATAGATGAGTTGTTCCCGAAACAGTTCGTTTTTGGACGCAAGAATGATCAGAAGCAGAATAGACAAGAAAATCACCGGTGTGAAGCTAAAATCGCTTAATAAAACATAAAACAAAGCGAGTCCGATCAAGAAAATTGTAGGCAGATAGGCTCGTTTTACGCGTGCAGCGATCCCTCTCCCCATAACAATCAAAAGAAATCCTAATAATATACTAGGAAATTGGATAATAAAGTGGAATTTCAATGGGTTCAAACTATGAAGCCAGCGAAACTCTGTAAAAGCTTGCGGAATAGTGGCAGAAAGTACCAACATGATTCCAGAAAAGTATAAGAGGACAACCACGATTTTATGCGCGATTTCTGTTGCTAACTGCTTAGGGATCCCTGAATAACGTTGATCAAAAGTGGAACCGATATTTTTGAAGAAAAAGACGATTCCAATCAAAAACGGAATGATGTAGTAGAACAGACGATAAAGCAAGATCCACACAACGACTGTTTCTCTTGGCACACCAATAGCAGATAATCCGATAATCATCATCACATCGAAACTGCCGATCTCGCCAGGAATCATAGACACAATCCCTATCACTGAAGCAGCAATGAATAACGGAATCGTTTGCCACAGATCGATTCGGATTTCCATTAGGTAACCAACAGAAAGGAAACTGAACAGGACACCAGACCATTCCAATAATGAAACAAGCAAGAGCTGTCCTTGCGTTTTAAGTGAGGTACCACCAAGGAATCCTTTCTTTTTGAAAGTAGTGAATAAAAAGACAACAGGGAAATACAGACCGCCGCCAATCAGCCATATCCAATATTGCTTCAAAAAAGGAGCAACTGGCGTGAAGACTACAAGTAAAAAAGAAAGCAGACTGTAAATAGAAAGTCCAGCCATCAAAAACAAGAAAACTTTCGATAATGCCTGGATCACGTTTTTGCTCTCTTTCTTTTGTCCATATAGCTCAGAGCGAAGCCCCACACTGACAAACCCGCCGAAACCGGCAATATTGTTGATTGTATTGATCAGCCAGCTTGTCTCAAACAAGTAACGAGGATTCTGCTTTTGTTCAAGCATCCGATTCAAAATAATATCATAACCAATCATAGGTAACACAGAGACAAGACCAATCAACAGCATAAGTCCGCTTTTCCAAATAGGTATAGTGGCAAACGTTTCTCCTAATTGCTGGATAGATAGAGTCTTACCGATGGACATCAATTCACCGACAATAATGACAATGACAGAAATCAAAAAGATTGTTTTGAACAGTCCTAGATGGTTTTTCAGCCATTGTATGGTAGTTTTTAACAAATAAATCACCTTCTATTCCTAATAATTATGTTTCAGAAAGAAATTGAAGAACTTCTCGGTTGAAGCGTTCAGGATCTTTTCTAGCTAATTCATGTCCTTGTTCTTTTACAAGTACAAAAGAAGCTTTTGGTATAGTTTTAGCTATATACAGAGAATGTTTCAGCTTGATCACATCTTTTTTTCCTACAATAATCAAAGTTGGGGAGTTGATTTTTTTTAAATCATTTTCTGTAAGGCCGATATCATGCAGCAATAGTTTAATAACTAACAGATTTTTGCGAAGGCTTGGGCGAAATAAAGAGAGCAACCATACCCATGCATAATGAAAATTGCTGATGACTCTGGCAGAAAAACGAACGCCTTTAACTAGCGTGTTTCCAGAATTTAAAATCAGTCGATGAACTTTTTGGGGAAAGCTGCTGGCAAATACCAATGCCAGATTTGCGCCATCACTAAATCCAAGAAAATCTGCCTGATTGATTTTTTCTAGCAACATAATCGTATTCAGATCCTCAGCCATCAAATGAAAATTCAATATAGATGCTTCATTTGTTGAACGGCCATGTCCTCTGCTGTCTACTAGATAAACGGTATAGTAGCGTTCAAGTACGGGAACCTGTTCTGAAAAAAAGCGGCCGCTGCCATCATTGCCATGCAGTAAAAAGAGTGGGAAGCCTTGACCACTCTTTTCATAATAAATTTCGCTCCCGTCTGACATTTTTGCATATTTCTTTTCTTTTTTCACATAATCACCTACTGTGTAAAGTATAACGATTATAACAGTCATTGGGCAATCGTTTTTACTGAAAAACAACGATCATTTTCGTAAGATGATAAAAAACACAGGAAAATTCATTTTTTCTTAAGGTGTACACAGAATTTAAGGAAGAAATAGCCAAGAAGATAAAGAAATAGTAAGATAAAAAAGATGTCAAAATAACTAGGTGATGAAATGAAGCGAAAACGATTATCTATTATCCGTATTCTTTTTTACATGATCCTTCTAACGGTCATTGGTGCGGTGTTGTTTTTAGGAGGAAGAACTTATCGCTCAGTAAAACGGGTGGAAAGCTATCAAATAGAAATAACGACAGCTGCAAAAAATTATCATATGGAAGCATACGAAAAATTGATCAAGGCAATAATCTTGACCGAATCAAAAGGAAAAGGCACAGATCTCATGCAGAGTTCAGAGAGTTTGCATGGAGAAGCCGATATCATTGATAATCCAGCTGACAGTATTGATCAAGGGGTCAAATATTTGGCGGAGATGATAATGGAAGCAAAAAAACAAGGATGTGATCTGTGGACCGCTGTCCAAGCGTATAATTTTGGGAAAGATTATATTGCCTATGTAAAAAATCATGGCGGAGAAAACACAGTAGAACTAGCAGAAGCGTATTCTAAAGATGTGTTAAGCCCGCTTTTAGGAAATGAGGAAGGAAAACAGTACCGATATTGGCGAATCCAGTCCTTGCTTTACAACGGCGGCTATCTCTATCATAATGGAGGTAACATGTTTTATCCTGATATTGTCAAAATGAATGAAAAAATAATAGAGACTTACGAAAAAGTCTTTAAATAAACGAGTAGGAAATATCCAAACATAATAAAATGAGTTGAAAGAAGGAGTGCGCAAATAGTGGAAAAAAGGCAAAAAATGGAAAATCAAAAAGTGGGGTACACAACCAAAGATTGGATGTTGCGGTTTGTGAAGGGAATGTTTATCGGTTCAGGATTTATCTTGCCGGGGGTCAGCGGTGGTGCATTAGCAGCTGTTTTTGGCATGTATGAGCGACTGATTTCTTTTCTAGCCCATATCACAAAAAATTTCAAAGAAAATGTTTTGTTTTTCCTGCCTGTTGGTCTAGGCGGAGTGACAGGCATCTTTTTACTTTCTTTTTTAGTCAGTTTTTTATTAGGGGCGTATGAAACAACAATATTGTGGTTTTTTGTTGGGTGTATCGTCGGAACTGTTCCTGCCTTATGGAAAGAAGCAGGAAAAAAAGGACGAGATACTTCTGATGTGATCATCATGGTTGTTACTTTTGTTCTGGCTTATTTGTTTTTATTATACGGTGCTCGATTATTTGATGGACAAGTCGATCAGAATTTTGGGACTTGGCTGATCGCCGGTGGATTGATTGGTTTAGGGATGATTGTCCCAGGATTGAGTCCTTCTAATTTTTTGGTATATATGGGATTGTACAAAGCGATGGCTGACGGATTTAAAGAAGTTCGGTTTGAAGTCATCTTGCCGATCGGAATTGGTGGGGTTCTTTGTGTCCTTGGCTTGTCAAAAATCATGGATTATATTTTCTCAAAGGCATACAGTAAGCTATTCCATTTTATTTTAGGCGTCGTTTTTGCTTCAACGATTATGATCATCCCTACTGATTACGCGGGATTGGGAGTCGCTGGCGTACTAGCTTGTCCTGTTCTTTTTGTAGCTGGTACAGCACTAGGATGGTGGATGAGCCGTTTGGAAGAACAATATAAGTAAAGATAGTTCGATAATAAAAAAACAACACACGGGTGATTCATACAAAAAAGATCAGCATCTTTTTCGTAAGAATCATTCGTGTGTTTTTCTATAAATTTTATAAAAACAAGTTGTTTTTAACCTTGGAACACGCTAGACTTAAACACGTGATTATTTTTGAAAGTTGGCGGAAAATGGAGAAAAAGAAAATGAATGGACTTACACAGCAAGAAGTAGTTCAAAAAATGGCTTCTGGCCAGCAAAATGACTACCAGGAAGATGCATCAAAAAGTACAAAGCAAATATTCAGCGATAATATATTGACGTTATTCAATTTTCTGAACTTCGGTATCGGGATTTGCCTGTTATTTGTAGGTGCTTATTCCAACATGGCATATTTAGCAATTATTATCGTAAATATCGTTATTGGAATTTATCAAGAAATACATGCAAGAAATCTTGTACGGAAATTATCGATTGTTTCCCAATCAGAAGTACTAGTGATTCGGGACGGTAAAGAACAATCGATTTCTACTAAAGAGCTGGTATTAGGAGATTTGGTAAAAATCGGAGCAGGAGAACAGATACCAGCCGATTTGCAGGTCATATCAGGACGGGCAGAAGCAAATGAAGCTCTTTTGACAGGTGAATCTGACTTGATTGTCAAAGAAGCTGGAGCTGAATTGCTTTCTGGGAGCTTTTTGACAAGTGGTTCTGTCATGGCTGAAGTCATCCGAGTAGGGGCAGATAATTATGCTGTCCGCTTGACTAGCGAGGCAAAAACCCACAAAGCTATTCATTCTGAACTTGTAGATTCGATTCGTAAAGTATCCAAGTTCACTAGTTTCGTGATTATTCCTTTAGGGATCATACTATTTTTGGAGGCACTGTTCATTCGCGATGCTTCTATCAAGATTTCAGTTATTGCCTCTGCAGCAGCTTTGTTAGGGATGCTTCCAAAGGGATTAGTATTGCTGATAAGTATTGCGTTAACGACAGGTGTAACAAAACTGGCAAAAAAACGGATTCTTGTTCAAGACATGTATTCCATTGAAACACTTGCTCACGTCGATACATTATGTTTGGATAAGACAGGAACTATTACTGAAGGGAAAATGAGTATCCAGCGTGTAGAAGCATTACATCCGCTGTATGAAAAAGCTATTCCAGAAATTATGGGAACGTATCTTGCAGAAAGCAGTGATAACAACATCACCATGCGGGCGATGAGAGAGTATTTTGAGCTTTCTAATCGTTATGATGTAACAAACAAAGTCGCATTTTCTTCTGATCGCAAATGGGGTGCGATGGAGTTTCCAGAATTAGGAGTCGTATACGTAGGAGCACCTGAACGCTTGGTGGAAGAAGATCGGCTGCCAGATAGTCTAAAAACAGCTCAAGCGAATGGCTATCGCGTACTTATGTTGGGGATTGCTCCAAATCAGCAATTAAACGAAGAAAAACCCGCGTTTGTTGAGCCAGTTGCTCTGTTTGAAATCGATGACCCAATCCGAAAAAATGCGCCAGAAACACTAGCTTATCTTCATGAGGAAGGCGTTGACCTGAAAGTAATCTCTGGAGATAATCCATTTACTGTCTCCAATATTGCCAGACGTGCAGGATTACCGAATTATGATGCGTATATCGACCTTTCTCAGATTACTGAAGAATCGGACGTGCGAGAAGCTGCACATCAATATACCGTTTTTGGTCGAGTGAGTCCTCAGCAAAAGAAATTACTGGTAAATGAATTGAAAGATAGCGGCAGAACGGTTGCGATGACAGGTGACGGCGTAAATGATGTTTTGGCATTAAGAGAAGCAGATTGTAGTATCGCCATGGCAGAAGGTGACGGAGCGACACGTCAAATTGCTAATCTGGTATTGTTGGACTCTGATTTTACGACATTGCCAGAAGTCCTGTTTGAAGGACGTCGGGTAGTCAACAATGTGACGAAAGTCTCCGGTATCTTTTTCATCAAAACGATTTATTCTTTTATTTTATCGATTATCTGTGCCGTTACAGCTATTGGATTTCCATTTATCCCTATCCAGATTACGCTGATTGATTTGGCGATTGAAGGGTATCCTTCCTTCTTTTTATCATTTGAACAAGATAAACGCAAAATCACTTACCGTTACTTGCCTACTGCACTTATCAACGCGTTGCCAAATGCCTTGCTTGTAGTAGTGAATATCATAGCAGTGTATCTACTTGGAAAAACGTTCGCGTGGGGAAGTAGTGAAACCACTACGTTGATGTATTACTTGCTAATTGGAATCAGCTGCATGGCAGTTGTAAAAGCTTGTTATCCTTTCAACCCGTTGCGAATGTTCTTAGCAGTAACGACAATCGTAGGGATATATGTAGCTGCGATGCTGTTCCACGGAATTTTGGAAGTAAACTTAGGTTTAGGAGAAACCATAGGATACTTCGTTATGTTCATGATCATAAATATTGTCTTTCGATTATTGTACTGGAAGGCTGATATTCAAAATCAGCTACTGAAAAGAGTAGCAAATTGATGCTTAATTAAATAGAAATGTGTTATACTTGAAAAAGAATTGAAATATGATACAATCAAACATGTATAATTGTGTCCTTTAAAATCGCACTGATTTCAGTTAGTGCGATTTTTTACCGGTTATTCTCCTGAAATATCTTTTGTTAAAACGAAAAGATATCAATAAAGCAGGGGGTGGAAAAATGGCTCAACGGATTCCTCCAGAAGTTATCGAAACGGTACGCAGTCAAACGAATATCGTTGAGGTGATTGGACAATATGTCCAATTGAAAAAGTCTGGTAAAAACTACTTAGGGCTGTGTCCTTTTCATGAAGAACGCACACCATCCTTCTCTGTTGCAGAAGACAAGCAGATCTTTCATTGCTTTGGTTGCGGCAAGGGCGGAAACGTGTTTACTTTTCTTCAAGAACTAGAAGGACTGAGTTTTCCAGAAGCAGTGATAAAAGTAGCAGATTTCGAACAGATTCCGTTGGAAGATCAATGGCGTCAGCGAACGGTAGCTGTACAAAATCCTGAATCTGCTACAGGAAAATTGATTGCTGCTCATGAAAAAGCAGCGGAAATCTATCATCACATGCTGTTGCATACAAAAGCGGGACAGCCAGCCCTAGAATATTTGCAAAGTCGTGGGTTGTCTTTAGAATTGATTGAAGAATTCAATATCGGTTTTGCACCTAATGAACGCTCGTTTCTTCAGCAAGTCTTCAAGAATGAATCATTCTCAAATGAATTATTAGAACGTTCTGGATTGTTTGTCACACATGATGATGGCCGTCTGTCGGACCGTTTTTACCAAAGGGTGATGTTTCCTCTTCGTAATCCTCAAGGCCAGACAATCGGGTTTTCAGGACGCTGGCTTGCACCTGAAAAAGGGCAGGAAAAAGATCAGCCCAAATATTTGAACAGTCCGGAAACAGAATTGTTCAATAAAAGACAAGTTTTATTTAATCTTGATAAAGCAAGAAGCGATATCCGAAAAAATGGAGAAATCTTGTTGTTCGAAGGTTTTATGGATGTGATTGCTGCATGGCAGGCTGGTATCAAAACTGGATTAGCTTCCATGGGAACAAGTCTGACAGCTCAACAGATCCAGCAAATGGAAAAACTGACGAAAGAACTGGTTTTTTGTTATGACGGAGATAACGCAGGTTTTGAAGCAACCAATCGAGGGATTGAATTGCTTCGGCAAAATAGTCGCTTAGGACTTTCGGTCGTAGTCGTTCCAGAAAAGCTTGATCCTGATGAATATCTCCGTAAGTATGGGGAAGCATCTTTTCAAGAATTAGTGGCTCACGGGCGTGAAACAGTTTTTACTTTTAAATCACGTTATTTGAAACAAGGGAAAAATTTAGAGAATGAAAAAGACAAAATCGAATACCTTGAAGAATTATTAGTTGAACTTAGCCGAGTCGTTTCACCAATTGAACAAGATATGTATTTATCGCAGCTGTCCACAGAGTTTCAGGTCAGCAGAGAGACGATACAAAAACAATTGCGTGAGCTCCGAAGAACAAATCAGCAAAATCGTCAAGAACCTCAGGAAAACCAACATGCGCAGACCAAGAGACAAGAAACTGTACGGAAGAAGAGACCGTTGACGCAGGTAGAAAAGGCAGAGCAGATTCTGTTGTACCGCGCATTTAAAGAAGTTTCTGTCCGCAATATTTTAAAAGAACGAGAATTTCAGTTTATCCACGACGCATATGCAGAAGTTTATTTTTTATTCGATGCATATGTCTCACAACATTATGAATTCAACCTTGCAGAGTTTTTAGACTTTTTGCAAGATGAAAATTTAAGGCGGTTGGTGGTGGAGATCGAATATCTACCGGTGGCAGAAGAAAGTTCGCCACGGGAAATCCAAGACTTGCTAGATGTGATCAGCAAATCTGGCTTAGCTGATGAAATAACATTAAAAAAACAAATGCAGCAAGAAGCCAGACGTACTGGGAACAAACAGCTTGAGCTTGAATTGACGATCGAAATCATCAATTTAACGAAACAGTTAAAACAAGCCAAATAGCTACTCAAGGGGGGCCTTCTTTTATGGCAAATGGAACAGATAAAAAAAAGTATGAAGCAGCAGTAGCAGCTTTCATCAAAGAAAACAAACCCAAACGACAAGTTGTATATGATGATTTATCCAATCAGCTTGCTACACCATTCACTTTGAATGCAGATGAAATGGACAAATTGATCCAAAAGATTGAAGACGCAGGTATCAGTGTGGTGGATGAAAATGGTGATCCATCAATTCACAGCTTGAAAAGTGCTGAGAAAAAAGCTGAACAGGCAAAAACAGAAGATCTCTCTGCGCCAACCGGTGTAAAAATCAATGACCCGGTTCGTATGTATCTGAAAGAAATTGGCCGTGTCTCCCTTTTAACTGCGGAAGAAGAAGTAGCGTTAGCATTGAAAATCGAAGAAGGCGACCAAGAAGCAAAACAGCGTTTAGCAGAAGCAAACCTTCGTTTAGTAGTAAGTATCGCTAAACGTTATGTAGGGCGAGGCATGCAGTTCCTTGACTTGATCCAAGAAGGAAATATGGGGCTGATGAAGGCAGTTGAAAAATTCGATTATCGCAAAGGATTCAAGTTTTCTACTTATGCTACATGGTGGATTCGTCAAGCAATTACTCGTGCAATCGCCGACCAAGCACGTACGATCCGTATTCCAGTTCACATGGTAGAAACAATCAATAAATTGATTCGTATCCAGCGTCAATTGTTGCAAGACCTTGGAAGAGAACCTACGCCGGAAGAAATCGGTGCAGAAATGGACCTTCCGACAGAAAAAGTCCGCGAAATCTTGAAAATCGCGCAGGAACCTGTTTCCCTTGAAACGCCAATCGGTGAAGAAGATGATTCTCATTTAGGTGATTTCATCGAAGACCAAGAAGCAACAAGTCCAGCAGAACACGCAGCATATGAACTACTAAAAGAACAATTGGAAGATGTACTAGATACATTGACAGATCGGGAAGAGAATGTCCTTCGCTTACGTTTTGGTCTAGACGATGGACGTACGAGAACACTGGAAGAAGTAGGAAAAGTATTTGGTGTTACTCGGGAACGTATTCGTCAGATCGAGGCTAAAGCATTGAGAAAATTACGCCATCCTTCTCGTTCGAAACAATTAAAAGACTTCTTAGAATAAGCACGAACTATTGACCAGAAGAGAAATCAGTCAAATGGTTTGGTTTATTTTAAAAGAAAAAAAGCTTGGGACTATGCGGTCTCAAGCTTTTTTTTCTATAGGAAGAAAATTTATTCATTATTTTTAAGTAAATCCTAAAAATAAGCTATTGGCGTGACGTATAGAATATGATAGATTAAATGGTAGCGTAAACCTAGTAAAGGAGCCGATCGCTAAGTGATGAAAAAATGTCCAAATTGCGGATCGAAAAAAATGGATGAGAACAATATCTGTCCAGACTGCGGTCATCAACTAACTGCAGAAGATCAGCAAACAAAAGAAACAATCAAAGAAATAAATGCAGATGAAACTATGCAGGATAAATCAACTGAAGACGCAGTCTTTCCTGATACAGAATTAAACGATCCAATCGAATGGTCGGAATTGAAAGATCTACCTCTCGAATCTGTGATGGAATTATTCGAAAAAACAGAATTAGAAGACGATGTATCATCTACTCACGATAAAGTAGCCAATAAAGAAAAAATGGAACAGAAGAAAGCGACTGTTCGTGAGACTTTGGAAAAATCAGGAAAGAATCAAGAAGAAACCCTTGAATCAAAACAAAAAAGAAGAGTAGCTGAACTAAAAGAAATCGTCGATAATGAGGAAGAAAATTCGATACTATCCGCCTATATCAAAGCACATCGTGAAGATACAAAGGAAGAGCACGCGGAAGAGCTACTCAAAATGATCAGTGAAAAAATTGCACAGGAAAACAAAGTAGAACCAGAACATGAAGCTGAAAAAGACGCTGAAAAAGCCATTAGTAGAGTAAACGCTGCAGGTAAAGAATCATTAAAAACGAATGATCTAAAAACGGATGTCCCGGAAAAAACTGAAACATTGTCTGAAAAACAATCAGAAGACGAGAAATCGAATGGATTGCCGGAAGCAGAGAAAAAAGAAATGCTCGAAAAAGCAGACAAGAAGTCAACAGAGTCAGATGAAATAAATAATGAAGCCGATGCTGAAAGTCAATCTGCAAGTGAAGATAGCACTGTTCTTGAAGCTAAAATAGAAAAAGAAGAGAACCAGCCTGAGCTGATTGAAGCAGAAACAGAACTAATAACAATCGTGCCAAATACTGAAAAAACGCCTCAAGAATCAAACCTAGAAAAAAAAGATCTAGATAAGACACAAAAGAAAAAATCAAAAAAAGTGCCTTATCTCGCTTTAGCAGCGGTTCTTCTACTAGGTGGGGGAGGCTGGGCTTATTATGACCATCATCAAAAAGTAGAAGCCGAAGTAGCAGCAGAAGCAAAAAGACAGCAACAAATGGAAGACCTTCATGGGAAACTTGCTGCCTTTTATACAGATGACCACCATCAATTTATTCGTGCAGATATGATTCATCAAGATCTATCAAAACTAAAAAATGATTTATCAAGTCTTAAGAATGAAAAAGGATATTCAGCGTTAGAAACAACTTATCAAGATATCCAATCTAAGATCCAAGATATCCAGAAAGTGAATGAATGGTTCGTAGCACCTGTGATCGTCGATGATCATCTAGCAGATGACATCAAGTTGAAAGCAGATAAAGAGATACAAACAATCGAAACGGATAACACAGATTTTGGAAAATTGATTCAACAAGCACAAACAGAAGCTAAAAATCAATATGCTGAATTGCAAACAGCTAAAGAAAAAACAGCTATAGTCTTTAAAGACGGAAAAGTAGTGGGTTCAGCGACACGCGACCAATACAAGACGGCAAAAGAAGCAGTAGAAAAGGTGAAAAATACAGATCTATCTGCTCAGTTGAATGAACAATTGAAACAAGTAGACAAGATGCTCACTGATAAAGAGAAAAAAGAAGAAGAGGAAAAGAAAAAAGCAGAAGAAGCGAAAAAAGCAGAAGAAGCGAAAAAAGCAGCTGAAGAACAAGCAAAACAAGCCGCTCAAGCAGCAGCAGCTGCTGCAGCTCAAGCCGCTCAACAAGCTGCGGTCGCACAAGCAGCACAGCAAGAAGCGGCATCCTCGACTCCTTCCTCTTCAAACTCAGCGAATCAGCCAATCAAATCTGCCAGAGCAAGTGATATTGCCGATGCATCTAATCCAGCATGGACGTGGGCACCAGGTGTCCAAAGCAAAGTGATTGCTACATGTATCCAACGTGGATATATCGTTGAAGGAGGTTACAGATTAGAAAAAGCCAGAATCGAAAATGGGGAAGGCTATTACAATCTATATGCCACTTCAACAAAATCTGCATTGATGAAAGGCATTGGAGAAAGTGCTTTGCCATTTTATATCGTAACGATCAACTGTAAAACTGGGTGGTTCGGAGGAAATGGGAGCAATTAGTTTTAACTAAACGAAAGAGGTTGTGAGCCTGCCGTTTCACTCTGAGTCACAAGGAACAATTTCAAAAAACAGCTTCTCATGTTTGATGAATAGTGTGACTTGAAACCGAGGAGTTGGCAGGTAAACACCGTTTATTCAAAAAAGGGGAGTATGACACAACTGTTGTCATACTCCTTTTTTCACCTTTCCAAAGCAAGGCTCAGCTATTCAAGTAGATAACATTATGTTATGATAGCAAAGAAATGTATTAAGAAAACCTTTCACTATAGAGGGAGAAAAAAATGAACGATTTATTAGCAACTATATTTACAGGTATTATTATTGATGAAAATGAAAAAAATTACTTTGTCCAAAAAAATGGGCAAACCTTTGGCTTAAGCAAATCAGAAGGCGAGCACAAAATCGGTGAGGCAGTGGAAGGATTCGGCTACCAAAATCAAAAACATGAAAACCGGATCACTACACAAATTCCAAAAAGTCGCATCGGTCACTATGCATTTGGGATCGTTACTGCTACACGAAAAGATTTAGGCGCATTTGTCGATATCGGTCTTCCAGATAAAGACTTTGTCGTATCTCTTGATGAATTACCGACCATGACAGAGCTGTGGCCTAAAAAGGGAGATCGTTTGATGATTTCCCTTAGAGTTGATGCAAAGGATCGTGTTTGGGGTAGTTTAGCAGACGAAAAAATATTCAAATCTTTAAGCAAGTATGGAACAGAAGAAATGAAAAACAAAGATGTGATAGGAACAGCCTACCGTTTGAAATTAACAGGTACGTATGTTTTGACTGAAGATTTCTATCTTGGGTTTATCCATCCTTCTGAACGATATAACGAACCTCGACTAGGCGAGCAGGTAAAAGGGCGTGTGATCGGTGTCCGACCAGATGGTGTACTGAATCTTTCATTGAAACCAAGAGCGTATGAAGCAATATCAGATGATGCACAAATGATTTTAACCATTTTAGAACGTTCTGCAGATCAGCAAATCAACTTTACAGATAAATCAGATCCAGAAGACATCATGAAAGCTTTCGGCATCAGCAAAGGTGCTTTTAAGCGAGCATTAGGCAATCTTTTGAAACAAGGACTGATTAAACAAGAAAACGGTGTGACAAAATTAGTCAAAAAATCTAATTGAGAATCCCTTGCATGTTTTTCTTAACTAGCTTATAATAATTTTAATTAACACAGTGTTATTGTTTTTCTAAATTGTAATTATTATAAATTGTTGGGGTTGAGTAAATGGTCATGAATGCTATTTCGGCGATGAAAAAAACAAAACAGCAGCTACATGAATCGGGGTTCAAGCTGACACCGCAAAGAGAAGCTACCCTGCTTGTGCTTTTGGAGAATGAGAAAGAGCATTTGTCTGCAGAAGAGATCTTCTTTTTAGTGAAAAAAAAGAGTCCAGAAATTGGACTTGCTACTGTTTATCGAACCCTTGAAATCTTGACAGAATTAAAAATTGTCGATAAAGTAAGTTTTAATGATGGATTAGCCCGTTATGATTTGAGAAAAGAAGGCGCCAAACATTTCCATCATCATTTACTATGCTTGAACTGCGGCACGATCGAGGAAGTAGAAGAGGATCTTTTACTTGAAGTGGAGCAAGTAGTAGAAGAACGTTATCATTTTTTAGTAAAAGATCATCGGCTGACGTTCCATGGAATCTGTCAGGAATGTTATGAAAAAGAAAAAAGAAACCAGTCCGTCTGAGTGTCTAGACGGCTTTTTCTTTGCTCAGATTATGGAAAAAGACTATCAGAATGAAGCGGTATCTGATATGATAGAGAGGCATGAGGGGGATTATTATGAAAGAGCAAATCAACGATTATCTCCACTACTTGAATATTGAACGGGGATTATCCGCCAATACACGTCAAAGCTATGAACGTGATTTGGAACAATACTTGCATTTTCTAGAAGAGCAGAAAGTTGCTTCATGGCAAGATGTCGATCGCTTTTTAGTCATCCGTTTTCTGGAAAAAATGCATGAAGAAAAAAAAGCGACAGCAACCGTTACGCGGATGATCTCAAGCCTCAGAAGATTTCATCAGTTTTTACGACAAGAGCGTATCACGGATCATGATCCAATGCAGCATATCGATACGCCAAAGAAAGCGCAGAAATTACCAAGTACATTGACGCTGGCAGAAGTAGAAAAGCTGATTGAAGCACCTGATACGACAAAAACATTAGGGATAAGAGATCGTGCAATCTTAGAAGTCATGTATGCTACTGGGATGCGCGTCAGTGAATTGATTGGATTGAAATTGGGAGATCTTCATCTTTCTCTTGGGCTGGTACAGACAGTCGGTAAAGGAGATAAAGAGCGGATTATTCCTTTAGGTGATTATGCGATCCAATGGCTGGAACGCTACTTAGACGAAGCACGTCCGTTACTTGTAAAGGACGCATCTGAAATGCATGTATTTGTCAATAATCATGGAAAAGGTCTTTCCCGGCAAGGAATCTGGAAAAATCTGAAACAGCTAGTAAGAGAGGCTGGGATTTACAAAGAAGTAACGCCGCATACGCTACGGCACAGCTTCGCCACCCATTTGCTAGAAAACGGAGCAGATTTGCGGACAGTACAGGAATTGTTAGGTCACGCGGATATCTCTACGACACAGATTTATACACATATCACGAAAAAAAGGATGACAGATGTTTATAAGCAGCATTTTCCAAGGGCTTAGTCATAGGAAGGTGAGAAGATGTTAACACATTACCGAAAAGAAAACCGTAAAATTGCTATGGGACTGTTGAGTTTCCATAAGAAGCTGACAGGTAAGTCTTCTTTGTTGAAGGAGATAGATACGTACGAATCTGAAGATGATTATGAACTTTTTTTCTTTACGCCGGAAGGTTCGACCAACATTCAAGGAATCATTGGTGTTTATTGGGCAACGAACGATCAGCTGATTATCCATGACATTTCTTTGAATCCATCTTATCGCGGTGAGAATATGGGCTTCCAAATGTTAGATGAATTACAAGAAAAGTATCCGGATGTCTCCATCCGTGCAACTGAAATCACAGAGCCTTATATTGGAAAGTGGCTAGCAAAGAAAAAGAAGAAAGAGTGAATGAGTTGACGGAGATCAATATTAAATTAGATGTATTCGAGGGACCTCTCGATCTGCTGCTTCATCTGATTCAGCAAATGGAAATCGATATATATGATATACCAATCGCTACGATCACAGAGCAATATATGAATTATATCCATACAATGAAGACACTAGAGCTAGCTGTTGCAGGAGAATACCTAGTGATGGCTGCTACATTGATGGCAATCAAAAGTAAGACGTTGCTCCCTATCCAAGAGTTTGTTACAGATGATGAAGAACTATGGGAAGAAGATCCTCGAGAAGAATTGGTCACTCAGCTTTTAGAATACCGTAAGTATAAGTATGCGGCTGAAAAATTAACAGAAAAAGCAGAGGAACGAAGTCTTTATTACACAAAAGACCCTATGAACATCGATGGATTGGCGGATGTTGAAAAACCGTTGAAGCGAGGACAAGTCAAAAAAATCGATCTAATCCGTGCCATGCAGAAAATTTTGGAACGTAAGAAATTTTCTCAAAAAGTGGAAAAAACGATCACGCCCGATGATACAACGATCGAAGAACGAATGATCTTTATCGAAGAGCGTATAAAAAGAAATACGCATGGCTGTACCTTCGACTCTTTTTTTGAGTCGCCTTCCAAAAGTGAAGTTGTCACTACTTTTATGGCTTTGCTAGAGTTGATGAAAAAAGGACAGATTATTGCGCAACAAAAAGAAAACTATGAATCAATTATGCTTTATCCAGCAGTAGGAGATACCGAACATGACGAAATTAAGTGAACTTGAAGCCCTTCTTTTTATTGTTGGCGAGGAAGGAATCAGTAATGAAGAATTAAGCGGACTGTTGAATCTCAGTGAAGCAGAAGTCGCAAATTTAGTGAAAGAATTAAAAGACTCTTACGCTCAAAACCCGCACTCAGCTTTGCATATTTTTGAAACGGAAAGCCATTATGTATTAACGACTAAAAAAGAGCTAGCGCCATTGCTCAAGCGATATGCACAAGGAACATCGAACACGTTATCTCAAGCCGCTGTCGAGACTTTAGCAATCATTGCCTATAAACAACCGATCACACGAGCTGAGATCGAGCAGATTCGAGGCGTTCAGGTTTCAGGAGCGGTACAGCGTCTGGCTGCTCATAAACTGATTGAAGAAAAAGGCAGAGTAGAAGGACCAGGTCGCCCGATATTATATGGAACAACTGGTTACTTCTTGGATTATTTTGGGCTGAAATCATTAGAGGAACTGCCTGATACACAAGAAATGGAAATTTCACTTGAAGAAGATGTGTCACCAGATCTATTCTTTGATGGAATGAATAAAGGAGAACAATTGTAAATGGAGAGATTACAAAAAGTAATTGCCCACGCTGGCATCACTTCTCGTCGAAAAGCAGAAGAATTTATCCTTGCAGGACGTGTAAAAGTAAACGGACAAGTTGTAAGAGAATTAGGGATAAAAGTTGGAAAACATGACACTGTGGAAGTGGATGAAGTGCCAATTTATCAAGAAGAATACGGTTATTATTTATTGTACAAACCTAAAGGAGTCATTTCTGCTGTAGCAGATGACAAAGGAAGAAAAGTCGTTACGGACCTTCTGCCGATGGTAAAAGAACGAATTTACCCCGTAGGTCGACTGGACTACGATACTTCGGGCATCTTACTGCTGACAAATGATGGAGATTTTGCCCAGCGCCTGACACATCCAAAACATGAAGTGGATAAAGTTTATGTCGCAAAAGTAAAAGGGATTGCGACAAAATCGATGCTTGCACCTTTGGCGAAAGGAATAAAGATCGAAGGACGAAAAACGTCTCCAGCTAAATTCCAAATTTTATCAGTGGATCCTAAGACAAATCACAGTATCGTGGAATTGACGATCCACGAAGGACGGAATCATCAAGTGAAAAATATGCTTCAAGCAGTTGGGCTTCCTGTGCAAAAGTTAAAACGTGAAAAATACGGTGATTTGACATTACAAGGTTTACGCCCTGGGGATTATCGTGAATTGAACAAAAAAGAAGTCAGCAGCTTATTGAATCATTCAAAATAAACACTTACTTTTTATAAGCGTTAAATGTTGCGTTTTTTGAAGAGATATGTATAATGAACATGTAAACAAAAATTATATAAGGTTCGTCTTCAGGGGCAGGGTGAAATTCCCGACCGGTGGTTATAGTCCACGACCTATTTTGCAAAAAATAGCTGAATCGGTGAAATTCCGATACCGACAGTACAGTCTGGATAAAGAAGATAGGGCTTATTTGACGCACACTTGATCAAATAACTCTAACTCTATTTTCCCTGGAAAATAGAGTTTTTTCATTTGGAGAGAAACGTCAAAAAGTTCGCTGAAGAGGAGTCCTAACAGGAGGATTTCAAATGAAGAACACCCGTGTACAGAAAATGGTTGCAGTAGCGATGTTTGCTGCGATCGCGTTAGTTTTACAGTATTTTGCTTTTCCGATCATGCCGGCTTTTAGTTTTTTGAAGATTGATTTTAGTGATATCCCGGTATTGATCAGTATGTTCTTATTCGGTCCAGCGGCCGGAGTAGCAACAGCGTTCTTGCGTTCAGTATTACATCTGCTGACTACAGGTTTTTCTCCAGATAACCTAGTGGGAGACACAGCTAGTTTCTTATCAACAACGATCTTTACATTCCCGATTTATTACTTCTTTAGTGTAAAGAAACAGCATAAAGGAAGAAATAAATTTTTAGGTGTGATTACAGGAACGATTGCTCTGACTATTTTCATGAGTATCGCGAATTATTTCGTTATTACGCCTCTTTACTTAATGTTTTTAGGACTGAACGCGACACAGATGTTGGGGATGTCTTTAGCAAATTATGTATTGATTGGGATTGTTCCTTTCAACTTGATCAAAGGATTCATCGTGAGTGCTGTCTTTTTAGTGCTACATGCGCAACTTCTTCCATGGTTAAGTCGAAAACAACATCAGATGGAACAACGTCATACAGCAGTTAAATAAATGTCAAAAAGATCAAGAAATTTCTTGATCTTTTTTTTGGAAAAAAATACAATACATGCAATATTGTAAACGTTTTATTTGTTTGTTTTGAGTATTTTTTTTATTTATGCATAAAAATCAATTAGTTCTTTTGGAATGTGAAATCCTTCTCCTTTTAAAAGACGGAAATGTTTGTTTATATAAAAAAGGAAACGCTACAATGAAAATGAAGAAAGCTTTAAAAACCTAAGAAAAGGGGGAGAAAATAGGAAAAAACGAACTTTTTGAACAAAAGTTTTATAAAATGCGTGTTATTATTTTTGTTCTGATACTCTTTTTGATAAAATAACATTAGAGCCAAAAATGATGTCTCTAACGGAAAAGAAAGGAAGAAGAAGATGGAACAAACAAAGAAGAAAAAATTTCAAATGCCTTCAGCGTATACGGTCTTATTCATTATTATTGCAGTAATCGCTGTACTTACTTGGTTTATACCAGCTGGGCACTATAGTGTAGACAATGCAGGCAACATTGTCGCTGGATCATATGAACGAGTACAACAAAATCCTCAAGGGCTGTGGGATATTTTCATGGCGCCAATCAATGGGATGCTAGGTGTACCAGCGGGGGAGCTAACTAAAGAAACACCTGCTGCAATCCCAATCTCTTTCTTCATTTTAGTTGTTGGTGGATTTTTAGGTATTATCAACAAAACAGGCGCCCTAGATGCCGGAATCGCTTCAGTTGTGAAGAAATTCAAAGGAAAAGAAAAAATGCTTATTCCAGTATTGATGCTGTTATTTGCATTAGGCGGATCTACTTACGGAATGGCGGAAGAAACGATTCCGTTCTATGCTTTACTGATCCCAGTTATGATGGCAGTAGGCTTTGATACAGTGGTAGCAGTAGCCATCGTATTAGTAGGGTCTCAAGTAGGCTGTTTAGCTTCAACGGTCAATCCTTTTGCAACCGGCGTAGCTTCGCAAGCTGTTGGGATTTCGATGGGTGAAGGGATTGGTCTTCGATTCTTGATGTTCGTTATTTTGTTAGCTATTTCTATTGTATATGTGTATCGCTATGCATCAAAAATCGAAAAAGATCCAACAAAATCATTAGTATACAATCAACGTAAAGAAGATATGAAACATTTCGATATCGAAGCAATCGGTCGCCAAGAAGTAATCACGAAAAAACAAAAACATGTAAATGTATTGTTCTTCATTACTTTTGGTATCATGATCATTAGTTTGATTCCTTGGACAACCTTGAATGCGAATTTCACAATTTTTGAATCGTTGACAAACTGGTTAACAAATCTTCCGGTACTAGGAACTGTTTTAGGTAAAAGCATGCTTCCACTAGGTGACTGGTACTTCCCAGAAATTACTATGTTGTTCTTAGTCATGTCAATCGTCGTAGCAATCACGTATGGTATGAAAGAATCTGAATTCGTCTCTGAATTTTTAGCTGGTGCTTCTGACTTGATTGGTGTAGCTATCGTAGTAGCTGTTGCTCGTGGTATTCAAGTGGTTATGAACAACGGATTGATTACAGATACTATCTTACACTGGGGCGAACAAGGATTAAGTTCATTATCTTCAAGCGTATTCATCATCATTACATTTATTTTCTATATTCCTATGTCATTCTTGATTCCTTCAACTTCTGGCTTAGCTGCTGCAACAATGGGAATCATGGGACCTATGGGTGAATTTGCCGGTGTAGGGAAGGATTTAGTTATCACTGCTTATCAATCTGCGTCTGGCTTAGTAAACTTGATTACGCCAACATCTGCTATCGTAATGGGTGCTGTAGCGATTGCTCGTTTCGATGTTTCAGTGTGGTGGAAATTTACTGGTAAATTAATTGCGATATTATTTGTAGCCATCTGTGTGATCCTAGGTGTAGCAGCAATGTTCTAAACCTAGACAAATACAGGTACAAGGTCTATCATAAGAGTGAAGAAACCGATATACGGCTATCAATAAGCACGTGGATAAGTCGATTGCTCCATTCAGTGAGTGTTTTTTCTTTCATCATTAAGAACATTCTGCTTGCTGATGGAGCAGGCTTAAAACGTCATTATTAGAGAAGAAGAGGTTGTGTCGGAGGCATTTGACATAACCCTTTTTAACATATTAGGAGGTTAAAATCATGAAACAATTTGTGACAGAACAACATCATGAACAAGCATTAGAATCATTGAGCGAATTGATCCGAATCCCTTCCGTACTAGATGAAGCAGATTCAGGGCAAGGACACCCCTTCGGTAAAAAAGTGATTGAAGCTTTGGACAAAGTATTGGAAATCAGTGAAAAGCTAGGATTTAGAACATTTAAAGATCCAGAAGGCTATTACGGTTATTCAGAGATTGGCTCAGGAGATGAATTATTCGGTATCTTGTGTCATATGGACGTTGTTCCGGCAGGCGACGAAAACAATTGGGAAACGAAACCATTCGATCCAACCGTAAAAGACGGCTGGTTAGTTGGTCGCGGCTCTCAAGATGACAAAGGTCCTTCCATTGCAGCAATGTATGCTGTAAAAGCTTTGATGGACGCTGGCGTGGAATTCAAAACACGTATTCGTTTTATCTTTGGTACAGATGAAGAAAATTTGTGGCGTTGTTTAGAAAAATATAACGAGAAAGAAGAAGGCATTACGCAAGGATTTGCGCCAGACGCTGAATTCCCTTTAATTTATGCGGAAAAAGGCTTACTACAAGCTTACTTGACAGGTCCTGGAACGAACGATTTTTCTGTAAAAGCTGGCGGAGCGCTGAATGTTGTTCCTGATGCAGCTCCTTATTCTGGTGAAAAGATTTCTGAAGTAAAAGAAGCATTGAAAAAACACGGATTCGATTTCGAAGAACAAGGCGAAGGAATCGTCGTTCTTGGTAAAAGTATCCACGCGAAAGATGCCGCACAAGGAGTGAATGCTATTTCTCGTCTGGCAATCGCTCTTTCAGAAGTATTCGATTTTGGCCCAATCAATTTCTTAGGAAAATTAGTTCAAGAAAATGCAACTGGTGAAGCAGTCGTGGGCAAGACAGAAGATGAACAATCTGGTGAGTTAACGATGAACTTTGCAAGTTTGGAAATCACACCAGAACAAACAAAAATCGGTGTAGATATGAGAATTCCTGTGACATTCAAAAAAGAGGATTTAGTAGCTAAATTAACTAAAACAGTAGAAAAATATGAGTTGTCTTATGAAGAGTTTGACTTCCTAGATTCATTATACGTGCCATTGGACAGTGAGTTAGTGAAAAACCTATTGGGGACATATCGCGAGATTACTGGAGACATGACTGAACCATTTGTATCAGGTGGCGCTACGTTTGCCCGTACGATGAACCAGTGTGTGGCATTCGGTGCGATGTTCCCTGATACTCCTGACTTCATGCATCAGGCAAATGAACGATGGGAATTAAGCAGTATGTATAAAGCAATGGAAATTTATGCAGAAGCAGTGTATCGTTTGTGCGCTAAATAAAAAATAATCATATAAAAAAGGCGGATATTCGAATGGATATTCCGTCTTTTTTATTTGGTGCTGGAAAGTTTGCATTTTTCTCTTATTTTTTTTAAGGTATAATCATACTTGATTGAGAAGAAGGTATAAACTCAGATAGAAAAGGTGGGAGAAATTGAAAATATTTAGACGAATACTAATTGGCTTAGTCATTATTTTAGGATTACTTGGCGGAGGCGGTTATTACTATATACAGCAAAATACGTACGAACCATCGTCAGAAGCACAAAAGGTGGTAAAAGAAGGAAGAAACAAAGAAGATTACTTGTTTTTTGAAGGAGAGAAAAAGAATCAGGCAAAGTCTCCATTACTTATTTTTTATCCTGGTGCTCTCGTAGAACCAGAAAGTTATAGTATTTGGGCGCAAGATTTAGCAAAAAACGGCTACTCAGTTGCTATTGTCAAAATGCCTCTTGATCTAGCAGTGATAGGTGGAAACAAAGCGGATAAGATCAAAGAAGATTTTCCAGATTCCGATTATGTGATCGGTGGTCACTCTTTAGGCGGTGTCATGGCAAGTCGATATGCGAATAAGAATCGTTCAGACAGTCATTTAAAAGGGGTATTCTTCATGGCAAGCTATCCCGATAAAAAAGGAACATTGAAAGAATCAGCTGTCCCAATTTTATCCATTACAGCAACTAAAGATAAAGTATTGAATCAGAAAGCTTATGAAGAAGCCAAGCAGTACTTACCAGAAAGAACAGAGTATGTATCAATCAACGGCGGGAACCATGGAGGTTTTGGTAGCTATGGTGAGCAAAAAGGAGATGGAGAAGCAGAAATTTCTAACGCAGATCAGCAAACTGTGATTGTCAATACATTGGAAAACTGGCTGAAAAAGTTGAAATAACCGAAATGGGTCCTATAGGGTCTATGAAAAAAACAAGTCAAATAAATAGATAGTAAATATAACTTTCAAAATAAGTCGGGATTTCACGGAACGGGAGAAACAGATCCCGGCTTATCTTTAAGTTTAGAAAATCTAGTATCCATTTTTAAAGCTTAGTTTGACTTACATTTTATTTTCTAATAAAATCGCCCGAACTGGACATTTTTGATACGCTTTTCTTACATACGCTTCTTCTTCCGGCATGACGAACTGTTGATGAGCCTCTGGTTCTTGGGCAAATAAAACGATTCCTTCTTCATCATAATCGAAAATATCCGGCGCTTCGATTTGGCAAAGACCGCATGCAATACAGCGTTCAGGTACAAGTTTACATAGTAGTGACATTTCTAACCATCCTAACTTAAGGAGAATAATATGATTGTTTTTATTTTATCGCTATTTTCATCAAGAAACAAGCTGCGAGTCAGCTCTCTTTACCAGCTCCTTGTGGGAAAACGAACGACTTCAGTACTTATTTTCGGATTTACTCACGAACTTTTATTTGCTCATAACAGTTTTCCAGATTTGAAGCAAGACAAGTTTTATCAGATTATGCAAAAACTTGCACAGCAAGGCTGGATCGAAATAAATGAAAATGAAGCAAAACTAACGTCTGCAGGAGCAGATAGGTTGTCTGAACTTCACACAGAATATACTGGTTTGCGTTTTGACCGATATGGACGAACTGGGGCAACTAGTTGGCGGCTCATCAAATTTGCTGTTCAAGTGATTTCTAATCTGGCATCTGGGAACCAAGATTATCTTCCAGCAGAGACAAGTCCTTTTTATACTTTCCAACTGAAAAAATGGCTTAGTGGAAGCAGATTGCCACGTGGAATTTTGATTGATAGCGCGTATGAAAGTTTAGCGCAGCTGTTTTCGGAGATACCAGAAGGAGCAGCCGATTTTTTAGCTAACCAATTCTCTGGAAATGATCGAACAGGACTTCTGCCGTATCAGCTAGCAAAAACCAATGATGAGGCAGCTGTTTATTTACAACAAAGCAGATGTATCCATCTTTTGTTCGCACAAATAGAAGAACGGCCAGATTCGCTATGGTATGTGTTGATTGATCCGTTATTACAGCAAAATTTCAATCAAAGCATGATGATCACCAAGCAGATGTTTATGAATGGTCAGACAATTGACCAGATCATGGCAATCCGACATTTAAAAAAAGGGACGGTAACAGATCATCTTATTGAGTGGGCCTTGTTTTTTGATGATTTTCCATATGAGCGGGTTCTCTCTCAAGAAACGGTCGAACGATTGGAACCAAATAAGGATTCCGTGCGCGAGTGGCGCTTCAGCGAATGGAATGTAGATGGACAATTAGATTATGGAGAATTTCGTTTGTATCAAATCTATCTATTGAGAAAGGAAGCGATACAGAATGTTAATAAATGAATTAAAAAAATATTTTGGATTCGATTCATTTCGACCCGGCCAAGAAGAAATTATTCAGGCGTTGCTTGATGGAGAAGATACTCTCGCTATTTTGCCTACAGGAACGGGGAAAAGCCTGTGCTATCAATTAACAGGGTATTTAACGGATGGGATGGTTCTCATCGTGTCACCGCTACTTTCTCTCATGGAAGATCAAGTGACACAACTGCAAAAACGAGGGGAAAAACGAGTAGCTGCTTTCAATAGCTTGCTTTCGCGAGCTGAAAGAGGATACGTTCTCCGTCATCTGTCGCAATATAAATTTTTATTTTTGAGTCCGGAAATGTTGACTAACCCTTCTCTTTTAGAGCAGCTGAAAAAACAGGATATAGCGCTATATGTAGTGGATGAGGCACATTGTGTATCACAATGGGGAGTTGATTTTCGGCCAGAATATCAACAGTTAGGAAAAATCCGCGAGCATTTAGGAAACCCGGTCACATTGGCTCTAACCGCGACAGCGACAGATTTAGTAGCGAAAGATATACGTCAGGTGCTATTTGATCGACAGCCAAAAGAGGTTAGACAATCAGTCAATCGACAAAACATCTCGCTTTTTGTTCGAAAAACGCAGCAAAAAGAACAAGAACTTGAACAATTCATGGAAAGTGCACATGGTGCGGCAATTATTTATTGTGCAACAAAAAAAGAAGTCGAACGTTTGTATCATTTATTCAGGGAGCGCTTTTCAGTTGGATATTATCACGGTGGCCTTGACACAGCTCAAAGAAGACAGCTTCAGCAACAGTTTGTAAAAAATCAGCTGCAGTTTCTCATTGCTACGAACGCATTTGGTATGGGGATCGATAAATCTGATATTCGTTATGTGATCCATTACGATTTGCCAGACAGTCTGGAAAACTATGTACAAGAAATCGGTCGAGCAGGCAGAGATCAGGAAGAAAGTGCAGCAATCCTTTTATATCAAAGTGGAGATGAACGTATTCATTATTTCTTTAATCAACTTTCTAGAGAACAGCGACAAAGTTTTGAGCTTTATTTGGAATATGCAGCAGAGCAAGCGCCATTTGATGAGCTGCAAAAAAAATGGATGGAGTTGATCCAGCAGTCTGAAAAACCAGAAAATTGGGTGGAACGGCTCAAACGTCAGGAAAAAGAAAAAGAATTCCGCCTGCAGCAGATGCTTCGTTATATCCATGAAGAAGACTGCCGCAGAAAATTCATCTTGGCTTATTTTGGGGAAGAACTTTCCGAAAAGCCGCAGAATTGTTGTGATATTGATGGCGCAAAAGTAGAACTTCTACCAAAGAAAAAGGATTTTTCTAAGACTGAACCGCTTCATTGGGAATCGATTTTACTAAATTTATTTAAAAAAAACATGGAACATTGATTTTTTAGGACAAGACACTTTTTCCTATGGTATAATACACACGATAGAGTTTAGGAGGTAAAACAGTGAGCAGAAAAGATAGACATCAATCTACAGAAAATAACGAAACACAAGAACCATGGGAACAACCAATTTATGATACAGATGATGAGGTTTCATCAAGAAGTTCTCAGAGACAACAAAAGAAAGGAAATACATTATTTCTTTCGCTATTTTTGATTTTACTAGTCTTATGTATCGCTATTCCAGCAGGTGCTTATTTCTGGATCAGAAACGGATCAAGCAACAATGCAACAGCAGCATCTTCTTCTGAAACTTCGACATCAGTAGTAGAAAGTTCCACAAGTACAACAAAAGAGGAGTCAACTGAGACTTCAACAGTAGAATCTAGTACAATGGCGGAAGAATCTACTGTTTCTCAAGATACAGGGGTAACGTCAGAAAGCAGTATTGCAGCAGAGACAACACCTTCTTCCTCAAGTGACACAACTTATCAAGCAGGGGATTCAAGCAGCAATGCAGCAGAAACAACACCTTCTTCCTCAGCTGTAGCCGGTACGACAACGACTGTTCAAGCAGGCGAAGGTCCAAAACAAGTGGCTGAGCGTGCAGGAATCACCACTGACCAATTGTTTGAATTGAATGGCTTAGATCCAAACAACTTTATGCTTTACCCTGGTCAAGAATTAAGAATTAAATAATAATAGCCGCGCTTTGCGGCTTTTTTTTTGAGAAAAAGGAGTTATATCATGACACAAATCAGTATTGCGATCGACGGACCTGCTTCATCTGGAAAAAGCACCGTTGCCAAAATCTTAGCAAAAGAATTAAATTATATTTATACGGATACCGGTGCCATGTATCGCGCAGTGACTTATCTAGCTATTACGAATAATGTATCTTTTTCAGATGAGGAAGGACTAGTTTCACTGATCAAAAAGTATCCTATCTCTTTTTCACAACAAGAAGATGGGCAGCATGTATTCACAGCATCAAAAGACGTCACACTAGAAATCCGTCAGCCAGATGTCACAAAAGCTGTTTCAGAAGTCTCTGCTCATGGGAAAGTCAGAGAAGAACTAGTTGCTATCCAGCGGAAAATAGGCGAACGCGGTGGCGTTGTGATGGACGGAAGAGACATCGGGACAGCTGTATTGCCGAATGCAGAAGTAAAAATCTTTTTAGTAGCAAGCGTAAGTGAGCGTGCAGAAAGACGATTCAAAGAGAACCAAGAAAAGGGGATTCCGACTGATCTTGAAACACTAACAAAAGAGATACAGGCAAGAGACCATTATGATTCAACAAGGGAAGTTTCTCCGCTGCAGCAAGCAGAGGACGCTGTTCGTATCGATACTACCGGCAAATCCATTCCAGAAGTCGTTGCAGCGATAAAAGCCGTCGTTTTAGAAAAGGGATATCTTCTTTTTTAAATGAAGAAAAAAACTGAAAAACAATTGTTTTTTCAAGGAAAACGAACGAAATCGCTTTATTTTTTTTGAATAATCAATTAAACTAAAAACAGTACCGTACTTACGGCAGAATGTTGGTTAGGAGGACAAGTGTTATGACAGAATTTGATCAAAATCAAGAGAACAACCAGTCAATGGAAGACGCAATGAAAAGCGTCCAAGAAGTAAAAGTTGGCGATGTTGTTAAGGGCGAAGTTTTGGTTATCGAAGACAAACAAGTAATTGTCGGAATCGAAGGGGCCGGAGTTGAAGGCGTCGTTCCGGCAAAAGAATTATCAACTTTACCAGTAGAAGATATCAACGAAGTAGTGAAAGTCGGCGATGTATTAGACTTAGTCGTTATCAGTACGATTGGCAAAGATAAAGAAAACGGCAGCTATCTTCTTTCAAAACGCCGTTTAGATGCTAAAAAAGTTTGGGAAGACATTGAAAGAGATTTCCAAGACGGCAAGGTAATTGAAGCACCTGTTACAAATGTTGTCAAAGGCGGTTTAGTCGTTGACGTCGGTGTGCGTGGCTTTGTCCCTGCATCAATGGTGGAAGATCATTTTGTTGCGGATTTTTCAGATTATAAAGGCAAAACATTGAGCTTTAAAATCATTGAAATCGAACCATCAGAAAATCGTTTGATCTTATCGCACAAAGCGGTAGTTGAAAATGAAAGAGAAGAAAAGAAAAAAGAAATCCTTTCAACGATTCATGAGGGAGATGTTCTCAGCGGACGTGTCGCACGTCTTACTGATTTCGGGGCATTTGTCGACCTAGGCGGAATTGACGGTCTAGTCCATGTCTCAGAGATTTCTCATAGTCATGTAGCAAAACCAAGTGATGTGTTAGCTGTTAATGACGAAGTAAACGTCAAAGTGTTGTCTATCAACCCTGAACAAGAACGTGTTTCCTTGTCAATCAAAGATACACAGCCTGGACCTTGGTCAGAAATCGATACAAAAGCCCCAGTTGGAGCAGTATTGGACGGAACTGTTAAACGTCTAACAAGTTTCGGTGCCTTTGTTGAAGTATTCCCTGGAGTAGAAGGACTAGTCCATATCTCTCAAATCTCACATAAACATATCGCCACACCTCACGAAGTACTTCATGAAGGCGACGAAGTGAAAGTGAAAGTACTGGAGATCCATCCAGAAGAACATCGTATTGCATTGAGCATCAAAGCTTTAGAAGAAAAACCAGCTTCAGAAGAAGAACCAAAAAATGTGGAGTCTTATGAATTACCAGAAGAAAATACTGGATTCACTATGGGAGACATTTTAGGGGATGCGTTGAAAGAAGAAGTAGAAGAAAAAGCAACCGATGATTCTGAAAAATAATTGATTTTGTATCTGTGACTGAGATGAAAGCAGCTGCTTTTGTCTCAGTTTTTCTTTTGAAAAGCGGTGAGTATTTCATTAAGGAATAAAAATACTTCGTTTAATTGACAATCTATGCTTGAAAGTTGGCATTGCATTCGTTAAACTAAGTGAGATTGGAAACTTGTGAGGAGGAAATAATATGGCAAATCCAACAATTGCAATCGTTGGCCGCCCGAACGTCGGTAAGTCTACGATTTTTAACCGCATCGCTGGTGAGCGTATCTCGATTGTCGAAGATACTCCTGGAGTAACTCGTGATCGTATTTATGCAAAAGGCGAATGGTTAGGTCGAGAATTTAGCGTGATCGACACAGGCGGAATTGATCTTGGTGATGAACCTTTTATGGATCAGATCAAACATCAAGCAGAAATCGCGATTGAAGAAGCAGATGTGATCATCTGTGTCGTCAGCGGACGCGAAGGCGTGACAGACGCAGATGAGATGGTTGCGAAAATTTTATACAGAAGTAATAAACCAGTGATTTTAGCAGTCAATAAAGTAGATAATCCGGAAATGAGAAATGATATCTATGAATTTTATTCTTTAGGACTAGGCGATCCTTATCCTGTTTCAGGAAGCCACGGACTAGGAATTGGCGATATTTTAGATGAAGCAGTGAAGTATTTCTCTGAAGAGACTGAAGAAGAGGATGACGACACGATCAAGTTTAGTTTGATTGGTCGCCCAAATGTTGGTAAATCTTCTTTGATCAACGCGATTTTAGGAGAAGAACGTGTGATTGTTTCGGATATTGAAGGAACGACAAGGGATGCAATCGATACTCACTTTGTTTCTGAAAATGGACAGAAATTCTTGATGATCGATACAGCCGGCATGCGTAAACGCGGAAAAGTATATGAAAATACTGAGAAATACAGCGTGATGCGTGCGATGCGTGCGATCGACCGTTCTGACATCGTTTTGATGGTACTGAACGCGGAAGAAGGGATTCGAGAACAAGACAAGCGAGTAGCGGGTTACGCTCATGAAGCTGGTCGTGGTATCATTATCGTTGTGAATAAATGGGACCTTGTGAAGAAAGAAACCAATACGATGCGTGATTTCGAACAAGAGATCCGTGATGAATTCCGATATTTAGATTACGCACCGATCGTCTTTGTTTCTGCAGTGACTAAACAACGGTTGGAACGTCTTCCTGAAATGATCGAACAAGTAAGTATGAACCAGAATCTTCGTATCTCTTCTGCTGTTTTGAATGATATCATTATGGATGCTGTAGCCATCAATCCAACACCGACAGATAAAGGAAAACGGCTGAAGATTTTTTATGCTACACAAGTTGCTGTCAAACCGCCTACATTTGTTGTTTTTGTCAATGAAGAGGAATTGATGCACTTTTCTTATGAGCGTTTCTTAGAAAATCAAATCAGAAAAGCATTTACTTTTGAAGGGACATCCATTCGAATCATCCCTCGTAGAAGAAAATAGGCATTTTACCATATCAACGTTTTTTTTTCAAAAGAAAAAGACAGTTTTGTTTGTTACGTTTCTATGACTAAAAAAAGCATATGAAAATTGGTAAAAACCTTGCTATTAAGCGGTTCATATGATATCGTGATAACAGAATATTGAAGTTAATCAATATTTCTTTTTAAACTTCTGGACCACTCAGAAAGTTTTAACTAAATGATATTTCTATCATATCTCTTGTGGAGGAGGTGAATCTATCCATGGCAAACAAAGCAGAATTAATCGAAAAAGTTGCTTCAGCTACTGATTTAACTAAAAAAGATGCAACTGCAGCAGTAGATGCTGTATTTTCAACTATTCAAGATGCTTTAGCTAACGGCGAAAAAGTTCAATTAATCGGTTTTGGTAACTTTGAAGTTCGCGAACGCGCAGCTCGCAAAGGTCGCAACCCACAAACTGGTGAAGAAATCGAAATTCCAGCTAGCAAAGTACCTGCATTCAAACCAGGTAAAGCATTAAAAGACGCTGTTAAATAAGACAGTAAAAAAGCGCTTGTGGCTCTAGGGCTACAAGTGCTTTTCTTTTTATTTCCTAGCAGAAAAAGTCAATTAAGAGACAAAAATTTCGAATCCGCATGTCATACATAAAAAACACATGTATTTTATTTAATTTTTATTTATTTCTAAGTTAAGAGGTGGACTTTGCCCTTATCTTTTCTAGATTTTGCTTACTAATGGTAAAATAAAAATAAGAAGAGGAGGGATGCGCATGGAACTTGATTATCAAGTAGAAGAAGCATTGACGAAAGTGTTCTACGGAGAAACGCTTGTCAGTCAACTAAGAGCACTTTCGATCGATCAACCCATCTTGTTTTTAACAAATCAGCGTTATTATGATTTGTTTGCAGATAAGATTAACCCATTATTTGCAAATCAGGCAAATAATGACTGGTACATTTGTGCCAATACTCAATGCAATCATTTAACAGAATTGAAGAACTTGCTTGATTTCACCAAACGCTATCCCGAAAATCAATCCATGTTTGTTATCGGATTTGGAAATGAAGGGATCATGGATCTGGCAGGTTTTTTTCAAAAACATACAATCCTTGATTCATCACTTTGGCTGATTCCTGTGTCGATCCGTTCGCTGAGCCGAGCATTAACTCCACAGCGAACGATTTTGCAGCTACCGAATCGTGTCGTGCTGCAAACCATCAACATGCCAGAACGCATCGTTTATGATCAAACGATCAGCGAGCGGCAAGTGGACGGAAAACAGATTGACTTTTTGACTTTTATCTGTTGCGGAATGATTTGTGATCACCGTTTTTTACAAAATTTGTATAAAAACTATCCAAATAAAAAGCAATTAACGACCCGGCCATTTGCCGGGATGATCGAAGAAATGATTTATTTTTATCAATTAGAGGCAGAAAATCTGTCAAATTATGGTAAACTGTTTGAACAAGCTTTTTATCTGACTGAAAATGGGCACTTGCTTTCTGCTAGTATGAAAAAATTTTTAGGGATGATGTTTCATTTCGTGTGGAATCTCCAAGCCTATCCTTTTGATTTCCAACTAAAAAATTTTTTTGTATGGCTAGACTTGCTTGGCTATCCTATCCAATGGTTAGAACAGATTTCAAAGATGGAGTATTTGGAAAAAGTCCTTTTCTTGGCAGAAAAAAGCAAAAAAATACTTGTTTTAGAAAAAATAGGTATAATAGACGGATACCAACGACCAAACGAAAAAGAATTGTTGAGAACAATGACGGTATTTCAACAAATCGTCAGCGAGATAAGAGGGAATTGAAATGAATACAAATAGCGAAAAAATGTTGCAAGCTTTATCAGATGAAGATCTGGCACAAGCACAACTCTTTTTAGAAAAAGCATTAAAAGAAGATCCAGCAGATATATTAGCTGAACTAGGGGAAGAATTGCTAGCTATTGGCTTTTTGATCGAAGCAAAACAGATTTTTGAACAATTGATCAACCAATATCCAGAAAATGACGGACTAAACATCCCCCTAGCAGAAATTGCAATCGAAGACAATGAGATCGACCTAGCTTTTGAATACTTGGAAAAAGTGGATAAGGAAAGTGATTACTATCCGCAAAGCTTATTGGCGATAGCTGATTTGTACCAAGTCATCGGGATTCCTGAAGTAAGTGAAGCAAAATTGAAAGAAGCGGCAGGGTTGCTACCGGATGAACCATTGATCCAGTTTGCACTAGCTGAATTGTATTTTTCAGTCGATCGTTTCAAAGAGGCAGCAGTGATTTATGAAACATTGTTGGCAAGTGGGATAAACGAGATGTCAGGAATCTCAATGCAAGAACGTTTAGGGCAATCCTTAAGCATGCAAGGTGAATTTGAAGCAGCTATCGCACCTTTAGAAGAAGCATTGAAAGAAGAAAAGACAGATGATCGACTGTTCCAGCTAGCCTTTACGAATCTCCAATTAAAAGAAAATCAGCAGGCAATCAACTATCTGGAAGAACTTCGAGAAGTCAATCCGCATTATCAATCGTTATACCTATATCTAGGACAAGCTCTTCAAGAAGAAGAAATGGTTGAAGAAGCGCAAACAGTGTTAGAAGAAGGAATCAAAGAAAATCCTTACCAAGTTGAACTTTATCATCTAGCCTCTGAAAATGCTTTTCGTCTCCACGACAAACAGCGAGCAGAGGAACTCTTGCTGAAAGCTTTAGAAGTAGGAGACAAACAAGATGAAACATTACTTACTTTAAGCAATCTTTACTTGGATGATGAAAGATATGAAGATGTGATACAAGTGATCAATCAGATGGAAGAAACTGCTAATCCGTATGCGGAATGGAATCTAGCGCATGCTTATAATGAATTAGAAGACTTCACCGTTGCAGCTGTACACTATGAACAAGCTTATCATGAACTATCTCATGAACCAGATTTCTTGAAAGAATATGCCTTTTTCTTAAGAGAAGAAGGACAGCTAAAAAGAGCGCAAGAATTATTGACTCATTATTTAAAACTTGAACCAGGAGATATGGAGGCACTGTCATTATTAGATGATCTAACAGAGAGGTGAGAAAAATGCTAATTGATGTACGGGAAAAGAAGAATTTTTTAACGTGGATGGTCAATCATGTATCTTTTAGCCGAAGAGAAGTTTTTTGGATCTTGAATTATCTTGCCAATCATGAAGCGATTTTAAGTAATGTCCACTTTGTAGAAGGGGCAAATTTTGCGGATCGAGGTCTGCAAATCAGTGATCTATCTGTTGAAGGGGAACCAATGAAATTGTTTTTGCAGGGAAAAGAATTTACGGATACAGATCAGATTTTTCATGAGATCCGATTGAATTGGAAGAAACCCTTATATGTGGAATGTCTATTTGAGAATGCTTGGCAGACAAGAGAATACCTATCGATCTTAGAAGATAATCCATTTTCTTCTTGGGATGCTTCTGTCAGTGAAGAAGATACTGAATTGATCGAGCGATATTTTCAAGAAAAAGAAGAAGCAGCAAAACTAAATATGCTTTATGCTCAAATCGATCAAGCGCTAGAAGATGGAGACAGGGATGCATTTTTGAAATTGTCTGATGAAGTCAACCGAAAAATCCTTTTGCAGACGCAAAAGAAAAATAATCGAGTAAGTGAACATAATAATTAGCTAAAAATGAATCATACCAAAAAAGACAAGGGGTAGCTGTGAGGAAAGATTCCAAATCCAGCTGCCCCTTGTCTTTTTTATCGTTTTTTCAGTAATCTTGTTTGTGGCTTCAAATAGGTAAACCCTTGCCCTTCAACTTCATGCACATTAATGATCGACAGAAAAGCTTTTTCGTCAATCTCGTGGACAATTCTCTTGGCTTCCGTTAATTCACTAGAACTAACGACCATGTAGATGATCTTTTTTGAATTTCCAGAGAATGCGCCTTCGCCAGAGAGGAAGGTGACACCTCTTTGCAGACCGGTCATCAGCAGCGGTGCAATTTCTTCGCTTTTGTTAGAGACGACAAGCAGACCTTTTGCAGAATACCCACCATCCAAGATTGAATCAATTACGCGACTGAAAACATAGGAAACGATCAATGTATACATCATGCGTTTCAAGTCGATATAGGTTAAGGAAGCAAGCAAGACGATGATATCGAATGCCAATAGAGAACGCCCCATGGAGATGCCGTAATTTTGTTCTAAAATCCGAGCGATAATATCGCTTCCGCCTGTTGTTCCACCCATCCGATAGACGATCCCGCTTCCTACCCCTGCAACCAAACCCGCAAGTAGAGAAACGATCAGTAGATCATGCTGTAAATTGATTTCTAGCGGAACCCGTTGCCAGATCCATAAAAAGAATGACAAAGAGAGTGTACCTAGAACAGTGTAGGCTAAAGAACGTTTTCCGAGGATCTTTCCCCCTAGTAAAATCAACGGGATATTGATTAATAAAGTCGTATAAGCTGGATCAATTCCGAATAAAGCTCTCAAGATCAAGGTGATTCCTGAGACGCCCCCTTCTGCTAAGTGATTAGCGATGTTCAAATAAACAAGTCCAAATGCGTAAATACTCGTTCCTATAATAATAAAAAGTACTTCTTTTACTGTTTTCCGTGTGGCCATATGAATCCCAGCTTTCAATTATGTATTTTCACAGAATCTCCATTTAGAAAATCCTTCCTAAATGTAGCATGGAAATTCGATTTTCTCAATTGCTCTTATCTAGGATTTGCGTTAAAGTTTTGGTAAGATAGTTTTGGAGGGAAAAAGATGGATGAAAAACGTTCTTTATACAGTATGCAGCAGGAAGTAGATGAATATATCCAACAATTCAAGGTCGGGTATTTCTCTCCATTAGCTCAGCTGGCTCGATTAACGGAAGAAGTAGGTGAATTGGCCAGAGAAGTCAACCACACTTATGGAGAAAAAAGCAAAAAAGCTTCGGAACCAGATAACTCGGTAGCAGAAGAACTTGGAGATGTTTTATTCGTTACGATGATCATGGCTAATTCATTGAATATCGACTTAACTGATGTTTTTGAAAAAAATATGGAAAAATTCAATCACAGAGACTATAACCGCTTTGAACGGAAGGACAAGTAAGAAAGATGAAGTGGTTTGTGCTTTGAAGCCGCTAAAACGGACGTATCAATCAGGCATCATGCAACTGATTGCTTATCTCAGTACAAGAAACACACAGGAAAGGTTGGAAAAATGAAATTAAAACAATTACCTCTGGAATACCAAAAGGCAATTCCAGTTCTGAAAAAATTAGAAAATGCAGGATATGAAGCTTATTTTGTAGGTGGAAGTGTTCGTGATATCTTGCTGAACCAGCCGATCCATGATGTGGATATCGCAACAAGCGCATTTCCAGAAGAAATCAAACAGCTTTTTCCAAAAACGATAGATATCGGGATCGAACACGGGACTGTATTGGTATTAGAAAACGATGAACAATATGAAATCACCACATTTCGGACGGAATCAACTTATCAAGACTACCGCAGACCAGATCATGTAGAATTCGTTCGTTCGTTGGAAGAAGACTTAAAACGAAGAGATTTTACAATCAATGCCTTTGCTTTGAAAGAAGACGGCGAAATCATCGATTTGTTCGATGGCCTGCAAGATTTAGAAGAACAAATCTTGCGAGCTGTAGGCAATCCTCATGAGCGGTTCCATGAAGATGCCTTGCGAATGATGCGCGGGTTGCGTTTTGTCAGTCAATTAGGATTCAAATTAGAGGAAGAAACCTTCTACGCCATCAAAGAAAACCACGAGCTATTAGGCAAAATATCTGTAGAACGTATAAATGTGGAATTCATCAAGATGCTTTTGGGAAATGAACGGTCTGCAGGAATCCATGCATTCATTGAAACAGAATGTTATATTTGCTGCCCTGGTTTGAGAGAAGAAGGTGAAGCACTTTTACGCTTTGCTGAATTACCTTCCGTTCCATTGAAAGAAGAGAGTCAAGCATGGACATTATTAATCAGTCAACTGGATCTAAAAGAAAATGAAATCCGCTCCTTTTTGAAATCGTGGAAGTGTTCCAATCAAATGATCAAGGATGTCCAAGCACTTGTTCAAGGACTGCGTCAACGAAAAACTGGAGTTTTAGAACCGTTCGAATTATACTTCTTAGGCAAAGAGCATGCATTGCAAGTAGAAGAATTGATGACTTATTTTGATGAAACACCACAGATGGATGTCGTAGAAGAATCCTATGATCGTTTACCTATCAAGTCATTAAGCGAATTAGCTATAGATGGTAAAATCTTGTTGGAAGAAAGTGGAAAAAAACCTGGCAAGTGGGTTAGTGAAGCTTTGCAATCAGCTGAAAAAGCTGTCGTAGAACAAAGAATAGAAAATGATAAAAAACAGGTTTTGGATTTTTTATCGAAAGAAAAATTGATTTAAAAAACGCTAGACTGTATCTGCTCAGCTTGGCTAGCTACTTAAACTGGGCAGATACGTCATTAGAAGAAAAAACATAAAATGTGACCACTTACATAAATTTGTGCTAAACTGAGGAAGTACAAGAATAAATTACATCATAAAGGAGTCTTTTTAATGAGTAAAGAAATGACAGCGCTAAAATTTTATTTTAGAAATGGAGAAACATGGACGATTAACCGCCGCCACATCGGCGATCTTTGGATCAAACAAATCACAACAAGTTTTGGAAGGATCAACGGCAGTGAATTTGTTGAAATCCATCCATGTGCCGGATTTAAAATCGAAATCTTCCATGAAGGGGACGCAGTTGCGACACATGATATCAACTTAGGTGGACTGGAAATGGGCATGTTTAATCGTGCATTGAAATACGAAGATATCGAACGAATGGAAATCCTTTATCGCAATGGAACACCTGATCTTGTATACTTCCCATATCTAGATAAAGGAACAGAAGGATTAGACAACCAATACCAATCTACAAAAATCAGCGAAAAAACAGGTAACTTGTACATCGTAATCAACCCAGACCAACGTGTAGAAGATGTATACGGAGAATTTTTCGAATAAATTGATTTTACGCAAAAAATGAGGTTGTGAAAGAGACATTCAGCCTTGAGCGATGATGAAAACTCTAACAAAAAAATTGCGACGAGTAACCGCAGGAGCGATAAGAAGTGATGTTGAAAAATAGCTTCTCATATTTTACAAAATCGTGCCTTATGGCTGATAGGCTGTCTCTAGAACACCATTTATTCAGAATAAGGGGCTGTGACAAGATTTTTGTCACAGTCTTTTTTTTGTTATGACAAAGGAACAAGGAGGATATGATAAAAAAACGAATATTATTTTTGTTAGAAACTTTTATCTTTCTTAAGTTTTACTTGATATCTGAGACTATTTGGAATAGAATGAGGCGTTGAAAAATTTATGGAAATTTCTAACTAGCAATAAACGATGAAACAATGAAATATTTTTCATTCAAAGAGAACTTTGCTATAATGATGGAAGTTTGTGTATAGGAGATCTAGAAAATGAGAGAAAGTTTTGAACAACAAAAAAAACTGTTGCATGATCGCTATGGCGCCCTTTCGATGGATGACCGCCGTCAAATACTTTGTAAGTTGCGTAAAAGAAATATATTGATGTATCGTCAGTTGGAACGTCTGAAACATGATCTGCTTCGTTTGGAGTCAAAACGTGTACAGTGTGAATTAGAGGGAAATCAAACACAAGTTGAAGTAGTTGAAACCAAAATTTTAAAGAAAAAAGAACAATTTTTAAAAATGCTTACACAAAATAAAAAATAAAGGGGATGAACGATGGAATTTGCTGAGTTAGTTATTGTATTTGCAGTAACGATCACCTTATCGAACATAGCTAGCCGCATTTTGCCAATGATCCCAGCTCCACTGATCCAAATTTTCCTTGGAGTGGTATTAGGTCTGACAGAGTGGGGACAATCAGTTGATTTTGAACCTGAATTGTTCTTGGTTATGATCATTGCACCATTATTATTTAGAGAAGGAGAAAAAGCAGATATTTCTTCGATTCTCAAAAATTTCGGGACGATTCTGTTCTTGGCATTTGGCGGAGTCATTTTGACCCTTGTCGGCGTAGGTGCGACGTTGTCATTCCTGTTGCCAAGTGTCCCTCTTGCTGCCTGCTTTGCTTTTGGAGCAGCGTTAGGTCCGACAGATGCGGTGGCAGTCAGTTCGCTTTCTGGACGGGTGAATATCCCTAAGAAAGCAATGCATATTTTAGAAGGAGAAGGCCTGTTGAATGACGCATCTGGTGTTACTGCCTTCCAGTTTGCTCTTGGTGCGCTGATCACCGGTTCTTTTTCCGCAGTAAATGCTGGGATGAGTTTAGTGGTCTCCAGTATTGGTGGAGCTTTGATCGGTTTTTTGCTTGTCTGGTTCAAACAAAAAATAATCCATTTGATTGAAAAAGCATCGGCACAAGATGTCACAGGGTATCTGCTCATCGAACTTTTGCTTCCTTTTCTAGCCTATGTATTGGCAGAGGCATTTGATGTATCTGGGATCATTGCTGCAGTAGCAGCAGGTATTCTCCAAGCTTCTGGTTTTAGGAGAATCACCGTGTTTGATGCAGAGTTATCGAGTTTGTCCCACAGTACATGGACAACTATTGCTTTTACACTGAATGCATTAGTGTTTATATTCTTAGGAATCGAACTGACACAAGTATTCTCGCCGGTATGGGGCGACGGTTTATATCCAAACGGTCTTTTGTTAGCAATTATCGTATTGATCTCTATTATGCTTTTTGTGATTAGATTCATTTCCATCAGTCTTTTTTATGTATTCAAAGATGGCAGTAAAAAGTTCAAAAAACAGTTGAACGAGATCTTGATTTTGACATTTGGCGGTGTAAAGGGAACAGTCAGTTTGGCTACGATCTTTATTTTGCCCTTTTCGATCAATAATATGATGTTTTACCAGCGATCTTTACTTTTGTTTCTGACGGCCGGTGTCATCTTAGTGACTTTGGTCATAGGGATCATTGTCTTGCCTATGCTGACGGAAACAGAGGAAGCGAAAAGTACGGATTTGAATGCTTTGATGATCTTAGAAGAGGTCGTTGAAGTTTTGCGAAAAGAAATAAAGGAAATTGATCGTGATACAAAAGAATTTTTAGCCACTGAAGCAGTGATAGAAAATTACCAGGAACGGATACGTGATCTGTACTTGGAAGATTTAACCGATGATGAAAAGCAAGAAGTACAAGAAATACAAGCGCTGATTTTGTCGATCGAACGCGACGGATTAGATGAAAGTTATCGTTCGGGTAAACTTTCTTCTAATGGTTATCGCTTTTATTCCCGTTTTCTTTCCCGGTTCGAACATTCGATCACCAGTCAATTTTTATCTTTTATCGGCTTTTGGTTCATTGTTGTCCGTAGGTTGATGCGAATCGTTCTCCACCCCAAAATGTTTTGGCAAAGAAGGTATGCGGATCGTCAGACATTTATTAGTGATGAAGATATCCAAGAAATCAGGGAGACATATCAAAAAAATACCCAATTGATTATTGAAAGTTTAGATAACTTGACTGATATTTATGATGAAACGATGCTTCAATTTTTTATCCAGCAACGCAAACTTGAGGGAATAAAAATGAGCTCGGGGAATTTGATTTCTTCGTGGATGATCCAGCAAGATAGCCTGTTTACGAAAAAAATGCTGAGAGGTTATTATCTTGAAAGAAAAATCATTGATGAATACGAAGTTGCTGAGAAAATCACGACGTTTTCTGCGAATAGCTACCGTAGGAATATCAATTTGTTAGAATCTTATACGATGAACAAACCGTCAGATAACTTTTCTTTCCGATTTGCGTTTCGAGCAAAGTCAAAAAAATCGAGCGCAACGAAATAAAAAAATAGATTTTCAAGAACGATAAAAACAAAACATGTCAGAACAGGATCGGATTGGTCCTGTTCTTTTTTTGGAACACAAAAAGAACAAATTCGAAAAAAATTTTCCTGAAGTTCACTATTTTTATGATACAATATCCAAGATAAGGAGGGAACACGTTGAAAGAATTAAAAGTAACTGACCTCAAAAAAACTTATGGTGAAAAAGATTTGTTTGACCAGATTTCTTTTTTGATCCACGAAAAAGACCGTATCGGGTTGATTGGGACGAACGGGACGGGTAAAACAAGTCTCTTAAATATTATTGCTGGTATCGATAGCGGCGATGGCGATCGGCAAACAGTGTTTTATCCAACTGATTACCGTATAGGTTATCTTTCTCAAGCAGCTGAATTTTCCGATGAATTAACTGTTCTCCAAGCAGTCTTTCAAGGAAACAGTCCCTTGATCCAAACTGTTCGAGCATATGAGGAAGCATTGATCGAACTAGGGGAAAATGGAGAAGACCCTAATGTGCAAAAACGTTATGCTAAAGTAGAAGAACAAATGAATAAAGAAGATGCTTGGACTACAGATACCAATGCGAAGATTATTTTGCAAAAATTAGGAATCAGTGAATTAGATAAAAAAATAAATACGCTATCGGGTGGACAGAAAAAACGAGTTAGTTTAGCTCAAGTGCTGATTGATGAACCCGATTTACTATTACTAGACGAGCCAACAAACCATTTGGATTATCAAGCGATCGAGTGGTTGGAAAACTATTTGAAACAATACCGTGGCGCCCTACTGATGGTTACCCACGATCGGTATTTTCTAGATAGAGTAGCAAACCGGATCTTCGAACTTTCATTTGGGAAATTATACGAGTACAAAGGAAATTATGAAGCTTACGTCTTAGAAAAAGCAGAACGTGATCGTGTAGAAGTAGAACAAGAAGAAAAGCGCAAGCGGCTTTATAAGCAAGAACTAGCATGGATGAGGGCAGGAGTGCAGGCTCGCGGTACCAAGCAGCAAGCACGAATCAACCGTTTCGAAGATCTAAAGGAGAATTTATATCAAGTAAACCAAGAAGATGACTTAGAATTGAATCTAGCGACACAACGTTTAGGAAAAAAAGTACTGGAAATCAAAGATGGCAGTTACCGTATAAATGACCAAACACTGCTAGAACATTTAGATTTGCTGATTCAATCTCGGGAAAGGCTAGGAATTACTGGTAAAAATGGGGCAGGGAAATCGACATTGCTTAATATTCTAGCTGGCAGAATTCCTCTGGGTAGCGGTACAATTTCTATCGGTGAAACGGTTCGGCTTGCGTATTATACACAAGAAAATGAAGAAATGGCACCAGATAAACGGATGATTGCTTACTTGCAAGAAGCTGCTGAAGAAGCAAAAACGGCTGATGGCAGTCAAATCGGGGTAGCAGAATTACTTGAACGATTTTTATTTCCGAGATTTATGCATGGGACACTGATTGGCAAACTTTCAGGCGGAGAAAAACGGCGATTGTTTTTGTTGAAACTGCTGATCCAACAACCCAATGTGTTATTATTGGATGAACCGACCAATGATTTGGACATAGCAACATTGACGATTTTGGAAGACTATTTCAGAAGTTTCCCAGGTGCTGTAATCACTGTTTCCCATGACCGTTATTTCTTGGATAAGGTAGCAGATAAGCTATTGGTATTCCAAGGAAACGGAAAACAAGAACTTTATTATGGAAACATGTCCAGTTATTTGCTGAAGCAAAAAGAACTCCAGCAGCCTGCTGAAAAAGTGAAGCCAAAAACACAGAGCAAGGAACCTGCTGGAAAGAAAAAATTATCTTATATGGAGCAAAAAGAATGGGAAACGATTGAAGAGGATATTGCAGAACTTGAAGAAAAAATCTCATTGCTCCAAGAAGAGATGAATCATCAAGGTGATGATTTCACTCGGTTACAGGAATTGCAAAACGACGTATCTGAGACAGAAGCACAACTTGAAGAAAAAATGGCACGTTGGGAATATTTGAGTGAATGGGCAGAAGATTAGGAGGAAAAGGGATGGAACAAGCGTATCTTGACTTAGGAAGAAAATTGTTGGAAGAAGGACATCGTAAAGAAGACAGAACGGGCACGGGTACGTTAAGTTTATTCGGGTACCAAATGCGGTTTGATCTGCAAAAAGGGTTTCCTTTGTTAACAACGAAACGAGTACCTTTTGGCTTGATCAAAAGCGAACTGCTTTGGTTTTTAAAAGGAGATACGAACATCCGCTATCTATTACAAAATAAAAACCATATTTGGGATGAGTGGGCATTTGAACGCTATATCAAAAGTACAGATTATAACGGACCAGATATGACTGATTTTGGACATAGAAGTTTGGCAGATCCTGAATTCAATGAAGAATACAAAAAGCAGAGCAAACTTTTTTGCGAAAAGATCCTAACAGATGATTCCTTTGCTGAGAAATACGGTGATCTTGGTCACATCTACGGTTATCAATGGCGGCATTGGGAGACAAAAGACGGCGGTTTTATCGATCAAATCAAAGAAGTGATCGAAGCAATCAAAAAGACACCTGATTCTAGAAGATTGATTGTCTCTGCATGGAATCCAGAAGATGTTCCTAGCATGGCTTTGCCTCCTTGCCATACAATGTTTCAATTTTATGTGCAAGAGGGACGGTTAAGCTGCCAATTGTATCAACGTAGTGGGGATGTCTTTCTAGGTGTTCCGTTCAATATTGCAAGTTATGCGTTGCTGACTCACTTGATTGCACATGAAACAGGTTTAGAGGTGGGAGAATTTGTTCATACATTAGGAGATGCTCATCTTTATATCAACCATATCGAACAAATGAAAGAACAATTAAGCCGAGAAGTACGCGCATTTCCAACTTTAGCTTTGAATCAGGAAAAGCAGTCAGTATTTGATTTTGAGATGGAAGATATCCAGTTAGAAGGATATGACCCACATCCAACAATCAAAGCGCCTATCGCTGTTTAAAATCAGAAAGGATGAGAAAATGTTAGCTGCAATTTGGGCACAGGACGAAAACGGATTGATTGGAAAAGAAGACCGCCTTCCTTGGCGTTTGCCAAATGATCTGAAATTCTTTAAACAAATGACAGAAGCAAATACATTAGTGATGGGACGTAAAACTTTCGAAGGGATGGGCAGCCGTCCGTTGCCGAATCGTCAAACGATTGTTTTGACTAGAGATCCTTCCTATACAGCAGAAGGCGTGCATGTTATGCATAGTGTAGAAGAAGTGCTTGCCTTGGAAAAAGAAACAGACGGTATTTTTTTCATCGCTGGAGGTTCAGCTGTTTATCAAGAATTTCTACCATTTTGTACGATATTATACCGGACAGTCATCCATCATGTATTTGATGGAGATGCTTATTTTCCACCTGTTGACTGGTCTGATTGGTCATTGATCAATACGAGTCAAGGAGAAATAGATGAAAAAAATCGTTACCCGCATCAATTTGAAACCTATCAGCGTAATGAGAATCCTTTAAAAAAAGGGACAGGCGAATAGACGATAAAAAAAACTATTGATGGAACAGCTTTTATTTAGAGCTGACCCATCAATAGCTTTTTTATTAAGTAAAGAATAAAACAGAGAAGTACATAAAACCTGCACCTAACATAACAAACAAATGCCAAACAACATGCATATAGCGGATAGAATTCAAACTATAAAAGAATGCGCCTATCGTGTAAGAAAGGCCGCCTGCCACCATCAAAATAACACCAGTCATTCCAAGAGAATGATAAAGAGGAACAGCAGCCACGACACAGAGCCACCCCATAAAAATATAGATGATCGTAGATACTTTTGATACTCTCTCGCGTTTATGCAACGTCAACGCTTTATATATAATGCCAAGAATCGCAAACAACCAGATCAATACAAATAAAGTCCAACCTAGCCATCCTCGGATACTCAGCAAACAAAAAGGAGTATAACTTCCTGCAATCAAAAGAAAAATCGAACTATGATCGAATACTTGGAACACCTTTTTTGCTTTTGTAAAAATCAATGAATGAAACAACGTAGACGTTAAAAATAAAAGAATCATCATCGATCCATAGATAGCATAAGAGACAATATGGAGAGAGGAATGCAAGTGGGCACCCTTTATCAAAAGAATCACTAGTCCTGCGATACTCAATCCAGTCCCAATTCCATGGGTGATTGCATTAAACACTTCATTTAATATTTCATACGTTCGATTAAATTTCGTTTTTTCCATGAAAACGGCTCCTTTACTAGGTGTAATTAATGAAAAATCATTATTTGTCTGTTATACTAAAAATAGAAATTGTCTTACATGTAGTTTAACATGAATAAGGCATCTTGTTAAAGAAAGAGAGAGAAAATAATGACAAACGTAAAAATCGTAACAGATTCTTCATGTACGATGGAAAAAAACATACGCGACGCTTTAGGCATTCGTGTCATGCCGCTATCCATCATGATCGACGGAACAGTATATCCGGATGATGACCAATTAGACGGTGAAAGATTTATGGAAATGATGGCGAAAGCAAAAAATCTGCCAAAAACCAGCCAACCACCGATTGGAGAATTCATCTCAATGTATGATGAGTTAGGAGAAGACGGCAGTGAAGTGATTTCGATCCACATGACAAAAGGCTTGAGTGGAACAGTAGAAGCAGCAAGACAAGCTAGTAATTTAACAAAAACGAAAGTAACGGTTATCGACAGTGATACCACTGACCAAGGATTATCGTTTCAGGTAATTCGAGCAGCTGAATTAGCAAAAGAAGGTAAATCAGTAGAGGAAATCCTTGAAGAAGTCAAAAAAGTACAAGATCATACAAAATTATACATCGGAATTTCCACACTAGACAACTTGGTAAAAGGTGGAAGAATTAGCCGAACGACTGGTTTACTGTCTAGTGTTTTGAACATACGCGTGGTGATGAATTTCGCCCACTCTGAATTGATTCCTGTAACGAAGGGGCGAGGAAAGAAAACGTTCGACAAATGGTTCAATAATTTGAAAAACGAACTGAAAGAATTGCCAAATGTGCGGCAAATCGGCATCTCACATGCGGATGCAAAAGAATTGGCACAAGAATTCAAAGAAGGTCTGCAAGAATTGTTTCCTGATATGCATATCCCTGTACTGCATACGAATCCGGTTATCGCTACGCATACTGGGAAAGACGCGTTTGCAATCATGTATTACGTAGACTAGTCAAAAAGAGGATAAGCCCTCAGCCTGCAAGGCTTTTAGCTTATTCTCTTTTTCTTTGTAAAAATAGGAAAATAATTATTTTCTTTTTTCATAAAGACTACCTTTTTGAGAAAATTTTTGATAACATTAGACCAATCGAATACAAGAGGTGAAAAGATGAAATTAACGAAACGACATTTGATCCTCGTTTTGTTCCCATTATTAATTGCGATCATCATCTATGCAGGTCTAGCTGCTTCCATACCGAAAGCTGGCCCTCTAATGAAACCAGTAACTACTGTGAGAGAAGATCCAAATAAAAAAGAAAAACTTCACTACATAGCTATCGGAGATTCGCTGACTGAAGGAGTAGGAGATCAAACCAAACAAGGAGGCTTCGTTCCCCTTGTCGCAAATGATCTAAAAGACCGTTATAATTTGACTGCGGTTGAAACAGAAAATTATGGTGTAAATGGTGAACGAAGTGACCAGATCTTAAAGCGAGTAAAAACAAAAGAAGAAATTCGAAACAATATCAAAACAGCTGATTTTATCACGCTGACTGTTGGCGGAAATGATTTGATGAAAGTTATCCAAAATAATTTGTTCGGGTTAACGGTCAATTCCTTTAAAAAACCACTGAAAAACTATCAGGAAAATGTCACAGAACTATTGGAAGAATTTCGATCCCTCAATAAAACCGCGCCAATTTATATTTTAGGCATCTACAATCCATTTTATTTGAACTTTCCTGAAATCACTGACATGCAGACCATCGTTAATAATTGGAACAAAGGAACAGAAACGGTGACGAAAAAAATGCCGAACTGCTACTTTATCCCAATCAACGATTTGCTTTATCAAGGATTGAATCAGGAAGTAGGTGTCACAGAAGAAGGCACAGATCAAACAACTAGCACGACAGAAAATCTAAATGGCATCAAAAACAATGTGCTTTACGAAGAAGATCATTTCCATCCGAATAATTTAGGTTATCAATTGATGGCAAATGCAGTGAGAGATCAGCTGATCGAGACACAAAACCAATGGCTAGAGAAGGAGGACGATTAAAAAACATGAAAACAAGATCTGGAGCAACTTCAAACAAAGCAAAGAAAATGAATTACTGGAAAGTCGCCTTTCTTATCCTTCTTGGGGTAGTACTCGGTTCGACAGTATTTTTAGGTAGCCGTATTTTTGCTAATCGGGAACCAGAACTCCCAGAAATACCTGCCCTCACGGAAAGGCAAGGCGATCCTGTCCTCACGATCAATTCAAATAAAGAAAAAGTCAATCAAATCATTAGCTTTTTCCTTAGTGAGTATCAAAAAGATAGTGATATCGAATATAAATTCTATTTGGAAAATGAAGCACTGCTCAATGGTACTTTCGAAGTATTAGGTTTTCCTATCAATTTCTATTTATATTTTGATCCTTATGTGATGGAAAATGGAAATGTCCAACTAAAAGCTAGAAGTCTTTCTATTGGAACATTGAGTTTGCCAATCAAAGATGTGATGAATATGATCAAGAGAAACTATAAATTGCCAGATTGGATCGAAGTTAATACAGATGATTTGACTATCATGCTTAGATTAGATCAATTCCGAATGCAAAACGGGATGTATATTAAAGCAGATAAAATCGACTTAGTAAATGATGACATTCGATTTAGTCTATATTTGCCAAAAGATACCTCTGATGCTTCAAACAACTCAAATACAAACAAAACTAGCAAAGCAGTACTGAAAGCAAAACAAAAGAGAACAATAAAACATCAAATGAGTAGTATTAGAGGAGGAATAATAATGGAACGAGCAATATTTGCAGGAGGCTGCTTCTGGTGTATGATCCAACCTTTCGATACGCTTCCTGGTATTCATACAGTGATGTCAGGATATACTGGAGGACACGTACCAGATCCAACTTATGAACAAGTAAAAAGCCAAACGACTGGACATACGGAAGCCGTGGAGATTATCTATGATCCAACATTGATTTCATATGAACAGTTAGTAGAACTTTACTGGCAGCAAACGGATCCGACTGATGCTTTTGGACAATTTGAGGATCGCGGCGACAATTACCGTCCGGTCATCTTTTATTTGACAGAAGAACAACGGATCATTGCTGAAAAAAGTAAGAAACAGCTAGCTGAAAGTGGACGTTTCGAACAGCCAATCGTTACGAAAATCGAACCAGCCCAACCATTTTATCTAGCAGAAGAAGACCATCAAGAGTATTATAAAAAGCATGCTGAAAATTTTAAAAGAAACCATGCACGCCGGGCTGCCTTTATTGAAGAAAATTGGAGGAACGAAGGGTGAATCGAAGCTTTTTTCACTATTTAATGACACTGCGAGGCGGTGGTGCACATGATACTTTATCTATTTTTGCTACAGAAGCCGGTAAAGATATCCAATTCCCTAAGCATAGCTCTAGCTACGAAGAAATTTCTAGTTATCTAGAATTGAATGTCGACTATTTGCCATCCATGGATATTTTTGACGAAGCCTGGGAAAAATATTTAGAGAACAATCATGACTTATAAAAATTGGCTTTCCATTTATGATCCAAGCGCTTTTTGTCCAACAGTTTGATAGAAAGAATTATTTTTATTTCAGCTATCTAGTCGCATTTTTTTGATATTTTTCTTATAATAAAGAAAGAATGAAAAAACGAGGGATGGATTGATAGAGATTGACAAAAAAACAACGCTATATTGATCGCTTCTGGCTTATATTCAAATACTTGCTTGTTTCTGTATTCATTGCGTTCATGTTGCGGGGATTTTTGTTCATCCCTGTACCAGTGGAAGGCAATTCAATGGAAAATGTCTTGAAACAAGGCGACATGGTTGTGATGGAAAAATTTTCGGAGATCAGACGATTTGATATTGTTGTTTTTCAATTAGCAGATGGGACGATTTATATCAAACGAGTGATTGGGCTTCCAGGAGAAAATGTTAGCTACCAAAATGATCAATTGAAGATCAATGGAAAAGTAGTGAAGGAGCCTTATCTAACTAAAAACATGAAGTCAGATCATGCAAATGCGTCCTATACGACGGACTTCACACTACAAGAACTGACGGGTCAATCGAAGCTTCCCGAAGATAGTTACTTTGTACTTGGAGATAATCGAAGAGTTTCAAAAGATAGCCGCTCATTTGGTACGATCAATAAAACGGATATTTTAGGTAAAGCAAGATTTGTGTATTATCCGCTTGATGAAATAAAATGGATCCAGTGAGAAATAATAAAGAGGTTGTGACCATTCTTTTGTCACAACCTCTTTATCGTTTGGTCCAAAATCAGCATATTACCTTAGTACATAAAATCAAACAGCTCGTTTAAACACTTTTCTAGCCTCTAAAGCTTTGATAAATGAATAAACGACTGTTACTTGAATAGGAATCTGAATCATATTCCTGATAACCCTGCCTAGAAAAATCACTTTGAAATCTGCACCAAACAAAACAGACATCAGCCAAGAATTGATAAAAAGGCTAACTGGAATCATAATCAATAGTTGGGCGGCGATGACGGAAAGCAGATTTATCTTTTTATGATATAAAAATAAGCCATTGATAAACCCACCAAGGAATGCTGTGATAAGAAAAGCAGCTTGAAACGTACCTGAACCAAATATTGTGAAATTCAAAGTGTTCGACAACATTTCAAGCAAACCAGCCCAGATCGGCCCATATAGATAACCCATAAGCGCCATACTTAAAAATCCGAATGTGACTTGAAAATAAGCAGGACCAATCGCTATCTTGTATAAGATGACATCAAGGGCTAATAAAAGGGCAGAGGTCGATAACAATCTTGCATTCATTTCAGGCAATCTAAAAACGTCTTTTGCAATCAAAGTGTTCAAAATATTCTCTCCTTTGTCAGTTAATAAGAAAAGGATACCATAAAATCGCCGATGTGTCATGACACCTTTGCGATTTACAAAAGTAACCATCCAACGACTAATAAAAGGAGAAGAAGACTGATTTTATAAACTGTAAAAAAGGCAATTGTACGATCGAAAAAAATAGAGGTGGAGAATACTTATCATATCACCCATCTCTATTTTTTTGTTATAAAAACGTCAGTTTCGTTATCTGCTTACATCTTCATCCATACGGGTTCTAATGTGTTTCCATCCAAATCTTGGACTTCTAATGAAAACATTTCTTCTTCAGGTATTCCCATATCGACTTCGTGGAAAGTACCACCATTTTCTTTGGCAATTTGAGCGAATTTTTTTACTTTGTCCGCGTTGTCCATGCTAAACGAAATCAAAGCGCCACTTGTTTTTTTATTATCGGCTATTTCTTTATCTTTTATAAATTTTTTATAAAAATCATGAGAGAGGAGCATCACCCAAAAAGTGTCATCCCACACCATTGAACTAGCTTCTTCAGTAGAGAATTCTTCGTTTTTTTTAAACCCAAGCTTTTCATAAAAAGCAACGGAACGATTGACATCGGCAACAGGAAAATTAACAAAAACCATACTATTCATTTGTTTCGTCTCCTTTCTGCTTTGTTCGTCCATCATCTCTTATTTAGGAAGCGCTGTCAAAAAATCAGGCTCGTATAGAGAGATCAAAATAAAAAATTTACATCATCAAAAAAGAGAAGATGTGATAGAATGAGGACTGGTTCACTTTCACTTAACTAATAGATAGGATTTTTTTATAATAGAAAAAGTGAATATATATTGAAAAAAAACAAGTAAAGTCGGAGAATATTCCGATATGAAAGGAATGGAGAGAACAATGACCATCCAATGGTTTCCAGGACACATGGCAAAAGCCCGACGAGAAGTTTCTGAAAAAATGAAATATGTGGACATCGTATTTGAATTGGTAGATGCACGTTTACCTTTATCTTCTCGTAATCCAATGCTAGATCAGATCATTCAGCAAAAGCCTCGGCTTGTTTTGTTGAATAAAGCGGATCTAGCAGATCCACAACAGACAAAGCTGTGGCAAGAATATTTTCGTAAGCAAGGCCACCTTGCGTTAGCTATCACGGCACAAGAAAGTAAAGGAATCAAAGGGCTAGTACCTGCAGCTAAAGAAGCGTTGAAAGAAAAGCGAGCAAGAGACGCTGCTCGTGGGATCAAGCCTCGCGCTATTCGGGCAATGGTGTTGGGTATTCCGAATGTTGGAAAGTCTACGTTGATGAATCGACTAGTAGGCAAAAAAATTGCTCAGACAGGAAATAAACCAGGTGTAACAAAAGGTCAGCAGTGGCTTCGTTTAGGTAACGAGTTGGAATTGTTAGACACACCAGGGATTTTATGGCCTAAATTTGAAGATGAAGAAATCGGCAAAAAACTAGCGCTGACAGGCGCCATCAAAGACCAACTTGTCCATTTAGATGATTTGGCGATTTACGGATTGGACTTTTTTGCCCGATATTATTCAGGAAGAATCAGCGATCGTTATGGTTTGCCAATCGAGCAAGAAGAAAAATTGGCACCGGAATTGCTGATGGATATCACAGCAAAACGTGGGTATAAAGAAGACTATGATCGCGGCAGCGAACTAGTCGTGCATGATATCCGTCAAGGAAAACTTGGTCGATACACATTGGATCGTTGCGAAGAAATGGAGCAAAAAAGCGATGAATGAATCCATCCAAAGTATCAAAGAACGATTGAAAAGCATACAGAGAATAGATGATCCTACACTAGAATCATTGAGAAACGATCCACGCAAAGGCGTACAGCAAGCGCTAGTTTCTTTTGAACGACGATTGAAAAAAGAGGCATTGATCAAGGAAAAATATGAAGAAATGTTTTGCTTTGAAAAACAAGGGTACGCACAAGGTCACCAATGGATTGCCGGCATTGATGAAGTAGGAAGAGGACCGTTAGCTGGACCTGTCGTGGCAGCTGCAGTTATCTTGCCGAAAAATGAGATCATATTAGGGCTGAATGATTCAAAACAGTTATCAGAGAAAAAACGAGAACTTCTTTCTCAACAAATTCAAGAAAAAGCTTTGGCCATCGGGATCGGAATCATTGATCAGCAGGCAATCGATGAAGTGAATATTTATGAAGCAAGTAAATTGGCGATGATCCAAGCAGTAGAAAACTTGTCTATTGCACCAAGCTATTTGTTGATCGATGCGATGACCTTGGATTTGCCTATACAGCAGGAAAAAATAATCAAAGGGGATGCACGATCTGTGTCGATTGCGGCTGCAAGTATCATTGCTAAAGTATATCGAGACCAATTGATGAAAGAATATGACGTGCTTTATCCTGGGTATGGTTTCTCGCATAATGCAGGCTATGGAACAAAGGAACACTTAGAAGGACTTGAAAGACAAGGGATTACGCCAATCCATCGCAAAAGTTTTGCACCTGTAAAAAAATATTTACAATAAAAAACAGCCGCTTTTACGTATCTTATTAAAAAGAGAGACGAAAGGCGGTTTTATGATGTATCAAATAGAAGAGAATTTATTGAAACTTGCTTATGCAAAAGGAATCAGTAGCCAAGGGAAATGGGCACTTGCTAACTGGATGATGCAGTATCCTTACAAAGAAATCGGATTTGAAGACATCGTTAAGATAGGAAAAATCACCGCACATCGGGAGCTGTTCCGTACAAGTTGGCAAGAAATTCACAATAATTGGGACAATATCCAATCGAAACAGTCGTTTGTTACTTGCTTTGATCTCAACTATCCCCCTCAGTTGCTTCACTTGACCTATCCACCAATTGTCCTGTTTTACAGTGGTGACCTGTCTTTACTTTCTTGTAATATGTTGAGCGTTGTTGGTGGAAGACGTACTTCTGCTTTAGCAAAAAAAACAGTGTATTATTTACTAAAACCAGTGGTAGAAGCTGGATATGTGATCGTCAGTGGCTGCGCGAAAGGGATAGATACCTACAGTCACCAAGCAGCAATCTCTCATGGTGGACGGACAATCGCGGTCATTGGAACAGGGATAGAGCAAGTTTATCCTGCTGAAAATCGTGACCTGCAAGAGGTGATTGCAAATGATCATCTTCTTTTGAGTGAATATCCTCCTCAATCCGGCCCGAAAAAGCATCGTTTTCCAATGAGAAATCGTATTATCGCAGCTTTGTCTAAAGGAACATGTGTCTTTGAAGCCAAGAAAAAAAGCGGCTCTCTGATAACAGCACAGCAAGCATTGGATCTTGGAAGAACAGTTTTTTCTGTTCCAGGAAATATTTTAACAGAACATTCTACCGGATGTCATCATTTGATCCAAGACGGTGCAGTTTGCACGGTTTCGGGTGAAGATATCTTGGCAGAATTTAAAGAATAACACCATACTTTTCATTTGCTTTTCTTGACAAACGTTTTCTGAATGGATATGATTAGCTACGATTTGTATGAATCCTCTTTTAATAGTAGGAACACGACAATGGAAAGGAGTCCATTCAGTAATGGCGTATAAATATTTAGTGATTGTAGAATCACCTGCAAAAGCCAAGACGATTGAGAAATATCTTGGACGAAACTATAAAGTAATGGCCAGTGTTGGCCATATAAGAGATTTACCGAAAAGTAAAATGGGTATCGATTTTGAAAACAATTATGAACCCCATTATATTTCTATACGCGGAAAAGGCGATGTCATCAAAAGCCTGAAAGCCGCAGCAAAAAAAGCTCAAAAAGTTTACTTGGCAAGTGACCCGGATAGAGAAGGAGAAGCGATTGCTTGGCATTTAGCGTACCTACTTGGGTTGGATCTGAAAGAAAAAAATCGGGTGGTCTTCAATGAAATCACAAAAGATGCAGTCAAAGCAGCCTTTAAGGAACCAAGAACAATCGATGTAGATTTAGTAGATGCACAGCAAGCTCGTCGTACCTTAGACAGAATCGTTGGTTATTCGATCAGCCCTATTCTTTGGCGCAAAGTCAAGAAAGGGTTAAGTGCAGGACGTGTCCAATCTGTCGCTTTAAAAATTATTATTGACCGTGAAAAAGAGATCCGAGAATTTGTTCCAGAAGAATATTGGAGCATCGACGGTAATTTTAAAAAAGCTCGCAAGAAATTCAAAGCAAATTTCTGGGGAATCGACGGTAAGAAAAAGAAATTACCAGATGCACAAAGTGTAAAAGAAGTCACTGCTAGAATTGATGGAACAGACTTCGAAGTTAAAAAAGTAGAAAAGAAAGAGCGCAAAAGAAACCCTGCGAATCCTTTCACTACAAGTAGCCTGCAACAGGAAGCTGCCCGTAAATTAAACTTTCGAACAAGAAAAACCATGATGGTAGCACAACAATTATATGAAGGAATCACTTTGGGTAAACAAGGAACAGTCGGCTTGATTACATACATGCGTACTGATTCTACCCGGATTGCCGATACAGCAAAAGCAGAGGCCGCAGCATTTATTGAAGATACGTATGGAAAAGAATTTTCTAGACATGATCACCGAAAGATCAAAAATGCTCAAGGTGCACAAGATGCCCATGAAGCTGTGCGTCCAACAAGTGTGCTTCGTACACCAGATGAACTCAAACAATATTTAGATAAAGATCAATTGAAACTTTATACATTGATCTGGTCACGTTTTGTGGCTAGTCAGATGACGCCGGCTATTTTAGATACAATGAAAGTAACATTAGAACAAAATGGTGTGATCTTCATTGCGAACGGTTCAAAAATCAAATTCAAAGGATTCATGCAAGTGTATGTGGAAGGTAGAGATGACGGCAAAGAAGAGAAAGAAAATATTCTTCCAGAACTTGAAGAAGGCGATGTCGTCCAATCTGTTGATATTGAACCAAAACAGCATTTTACTCAACCACCTGCACGTTTCAGTGAGGCTACGTTGATTCGTGCACTAGAAGAAAACGGGGTAGGGCGACCTTCCACTTATGCACCAACACTTGATACGATCCAAAGACGCTACTATGTAAAATTGACACAAAAAAGATTTGAGCCGACAGAATTAGGAGAGATTGTCAATTCGCTGATCTGTGAATTCTTCCCTCAAATCGTCGATATCCATTTCACAGCAGAAATGGAAGGAGATTTGGATAAAATCGAAGAAGGCACGGAAGCGTGGGTCAAAGTAGTCGATCGTTTCTATAAACCGTTTGAAAAAGAACTGACGAATGCGGAAGAAAAAATCGAAAAAATCCAAATCAAAGATGAACCAGCAGGATTCGATTGTGATGTCTGTGGACATCCGATGGTGATAAAATTAGGGAAATACGGGAAGTTTTATGCTTGTAGCAATTTTCCTGATTGTCGGAATACCAAACCGATCGTAAAAGAAATCGGTGTGACTTGTCCAGTATGTCATGAAGGGCAAGTCATCGAACGAAAATCTAAGAAAAACAGACTGTTCTACGGTTGTTCTCGTTTCCCAGAATGTGAATTCACTTCTTGGGATAAACCAGTGGGCAGAAATTGTCCAAAATGTGACGGATATCTGGTCGAAAAGAAAGTCAAAGGTGGCAAACAAGTAGTCTGTGTAAATGGAGACTACGAAGAAGACATCCAAAAATAATAGAAAAGAGGTTCTTTCATTGAAAATGGTAAATGTTGTTGGAGCAGGACTTGCCGGAAGTGAAGCTGCTTGGCAGATCGCACAAGCAGGAGTACCTGTCCGTTTATATGAAATGCGTCCAGTCAAATCGACTGAGGCGCATCACACAAGTAATTTTGCTGAACTAGTATGTTCCAATTCACTAAGAGGAAACAGTTTGGCTAACGCAGTAGGATTATTGAAAGAAGAAATGCGACGATTGAATTCAGTAGTAATCACTTCGGCAGATGAAACAGCAGTGCCAGCTGGTGGTGCTTTAGCTGTTGACCGAGATTCTTTTTCTGAAACGATTACCCGAAAAGTCAAAGAGCATCCATTAGTAACAGTGATAAACGAAGAAATTACTGAAATACCAGAAGGAATCACCGTAGTAGCAACAGGACCGTTGACTTCTCATCCATTGGCAGAAAGCATCAAAGCATTCAATGGTTCAGATGGTTTTTATTTCTACGACGCAGCTGCACCGATCGTAGACAAAGCTACGATCGATATGGATAAAGTATATTTGAAGTCCCGCTATGACAAAGGAGAAGCAGCTTACTTGAACTGTCCGATGACAGAAGAGGAATTCAGAGCTTTCCATGAGGCACTAATCAATGCCGAAGTGGCAGAACTTAAATCTTTTGAAAAAGAAAAATATTTTGAAGGATGTATGCCAATCGAAGTAATGGCACAGCGTGGATTCAAAACAATGCTTTTTGGTCCTATGAAACCAGTTGGATTGGAAGATCCTAAAACTGGCAAACGTCCTTATGCTGTTATCCAGCTACGTCAAGACAATGCTGCAGCTTCTTTATACAACATCGTGGGCTTCCAAACTCACTTGAAATGGGGCGAGCAAAAACGTGTTTTCCGGATGATTCCTGGATTGGAAAATGCTGAATTCGTTCGCTATGGTGTTATGCACCGAAATAGCTTTATGAATTCGCCAGAATTACTGAAACCGACGTATCAATCAACGAAACGCGAAGATTTGTTCTTTGCAGGTCAGATGACTGGTGTAGAAGGCTATGTTGAAAGTGCAGCAAGCGGATTACTTGCTGGAATCAATGCCGCACGCTTAGCAAAAGAAATGGAACCAGTCGAGTTTCCACAAGAAACAGCTATTGGAAGCATGGCTTATTACATTACTCATGCGGAAGGAAAACATTTCCAACCAATGAATGCCAACTACGGTCTGTTTCCTGAATTGCCGGAACGCATTCGGGACAAAAAAGCAAGATATGAAGCAATTGCCCAACGCGCTTTAAAAGCGAATGAGACAATAAAAAAAGAATTAGAAAAAACAGCAGTCCCAAATGAGTGAGCAAACTCGATGAAGAGGGTGAGACGGATAGTCTCGCTCTTTTTCTTGCGTTTTTCTTAAGGATTTCTCAAACAAAATGTGAGGAATTGCATTAATTGTGAACAAACTTAGAAATATTGGTTAAATTCTGACAATTTATTTGTCTTTTTGTAGACGCTGTGCTAAATTATTCTCTGGGACAAAAGGAAGGTGAGAAAATGACGGAAGCCACGTGGGAACAAAAATTTTTGCGTTATTTGATTGTCGAAAGAGGATATTCAGAAAAAACGAAAGAAGCATATGAAGAAGATATTCTCCATTTTAAACATTTCTTGGAGGAATCTGGAGACGCTGATCTGCTGAAGGCGGAATACTTTACGGTTCGTGTCTATTTGAGTGCATTAGCTGATCATCGCCCCAGCTATAGCAGAAACTCTATCAGTCGCAAGATAGCTAGCCTCCGTTCGTTTTATCAGTACCTTCTCAAAGAAGAAGTGATAAAAGAAAATCCATTTTCTTACGTTCATCTCAAAAAGAAAAATTTGAGATTGCCACGCTTTTTTTATGAAGATGAAATGCAAGCACTTTTTGACAGCGTAGCAGGAGATAGTCCTCTAGATTTGAGGAACCGCGCTTTGCTGGAAGTCCTTTACGGATCTGGTATCCGTTTAAGCGAGTGTAGCAATCTGTTGGTATCAGACATTGATTTTGATTCAGAGGTCATGTTGATTCATGGTAAAGGAAACAAGGAGAGATACGCGCCTCTAGGTTCTTTTGCCCAAGATGCTCTACAAGAATATTTCACAGAAGGCCGTCAGGTATTGATGACAAAATATCACGAAGAGCATGATATTGTTTTTGTGAATCATCATGGAAAACCAATCACGCCTACTGGTATTGAATATGTCTTGAATCAGATGATCAAAAAAAGCAGCTTGGATAGCGATATCCATCCCCACATGCTGCGTCATACATTCGCCACTCATTTATTAAATAATGGGGCAGATTTGCGGACAGTCCAAGAATTGTTAGGACATGCCAATTTATCAACTACCCAGATCTATGCCCATGTAACAAAAGAAAGTTTACAAAAAAACTATCGTTCATTCCATCCAAGAGCGTAAAATAAGGAAAAGAACAAATTTAGGAGGAAACAAACATGGTCGAATCACCATTTCATTCAACCACAATCTGTGCTGTCGAAAAAGACGGAAAATTTGCCATGGCTGGAGATGGCCAAGTAACAATGGGTGAATCTGTTGTCATGAAAGGCACAGCAAAGAAAGTACGACGTATCTACAATGGCGAAGTCGTTGTAGGTTTCGCCGGAAGTGTCGCAGATGCATTTACTTTAGAAGAAAAATTTGAAGGCAAACTGAACGAATACAATGGAAATCTGCAACGTGCAGCTGTTGAATTAGCTCAAGAATGGCGGACACAGCAATCTATGCAAAAACTTGAAGCGATGCTGATCGTAATGAATGAGAAAGAAATGCTTCTTGTTTCAGGTACAGGAGAAGTAATTACGCCAGATGATGGCATCTTAGCTATCGGATCAGGCGGGAATTTTGCGTTGGCCGCAGCCCGAGCAATGAAAAATTATGCTCAAAATGACATGAGTGCGAAAGAAATTGCAGAAAATGCGTTAAATATTGCCGCAGACATCTGTATCTTTACTAATCATAATATTATCGTAGAAGAACTGTAAGAGGTGAGTAAATATGTATGAATTGAAACAAACACCAAGACAAATCGTAAGTGAATTAGACGAGTACATCGTAGGACAGCATGCAGCAAAAAAATCTGTTGCCGTCGCTTTGCGTAACCGCTACCGCCGTTTGCAGTTAGATGAAAAAATGCAACAAGATATTACACCCAAAAATATGCTGATGATCGGACCTACAGGGGTCGGTAAAACAGAAATCGCGCGACGTTTGGCCAAAATCGTCAATGCACCATTTGTCAAAGTCGAAGCAACAAAATTTACTGAAGTCGGTTATGTCGGAAGAGATGTAGAATCAATGGTCCGGGATTTAGTAGAAAATGCGATCCAAATCGTAGAAAAAGAGCAATACAGCCGTGTATACACAAGTGCTAAAAAAAATGCTGAAAAACGTTTGGTAAAAATCTTAGTGCCTGGTATAAAAAAAGAACAGAAACAATCCACTAATCAATTTGAACAAATGATGAATCTTTTTAATGCTAGTCAGCAAAACAACGCAGAACCACAAGAAGAAGTGACAGAAGATATTCGGATCAACCGCCGTACAGTTTTGGAACAACTACAAAAGGGATTACTGGACAATCGTGAAGTAACCATTGAAGTCGAAGATCAAAAGAAACCTGCACCAATGATGAACAATGGATTGGAGCAAATGGGGATCGACCTAAATGAAACGTTAGGTGCTCTAACACCAAAGAAAAAAGTGGAACGGACGGTAACGGTCAAAGAAGCTTTAGAGTTATTAATCAAAGAAGAATCAGCAAAACTAGTCAAGGATGCTGATATCCACAGCGAGGCAATCAAATTAGCAGAAGAAAGCGGGATTATCTTTATCGATGAAATCGATAAGATTACTTCTAAATCACAGCAATCTGGAGAAGTATCCAGAGAAGGCGTCCAAAGAGACATATTGCCAATTGTCGAAGGTTCACAAGTAAACACAAAATACGGAATCATCCAAACAGATCACGTCCTATTCATTGCTTCAGGAGCTTTCCATTTGTCTAAACCAAGTGATCTAATTCCAGAACTTCAAGGACGCTTCCCAATACGGGTAGAATTAGATGATTTGACAGCTGAAGATTTTGTGAAAATTCTGACTGAACCGAATAATGCTTTAATAAAACAATATGTAGCATTGATTGGTACAGAAAATGTGTCAGTTACATTTACAAAAGAAGCAATTGAACGGATCGCTCAAATTGCTTTCGATGTCAATCGTGACACAGATAATATCGGTGCACGTAGACTGCATACTATTTTGGAAAAACTATTAGAAGACCTATTATTTGAAGCACCAGATATGCAAATGGGTGAAATAACGATCACAGAAGCATACGTTGATGACAAACTTGGCTCAATTGCGGCAAATGAAGATTTAAGTCGCTATATTTTATAAAATCGGAGGACGACAATGACAGACTTGCTAACGAAAACCCGCAAGATAAACACACTTTTGCAGCAAAAGAATACTTTTGACATGCAAGCAGATTTGCCTTACGATAAAATGGCTGTCACATTAGGTGGTATTCTTGACAGCAACACCTATATCATAGGAAGTGACGGAGTATTACTAGGTTATAATGAACGCCACGATGTGAATAATGAACGAATCAAAACAATGTTTGTTGAGAAACAATTTCCTGAATCTTACACTGATACAGTGGCACAGCTGATGAAAACTGAAGCTAATATCCCGATTACAAGTGATATTACTGCGTTTCCGGTAGAGTCAAGAGAAAAATACCCATTTGGTTTGACGACTGTCGTTCCAATCTTTGGAGCTGGCGAACGTCTGGGGACGATCATTTTATCTCGCGTGGAACAATCGTTTGCAGATGACGATCTCGTCTTAGCAGAATATGGAGCTACGGTTGTCGGTATGCAGATCCTTTATCAGAAGTCTCGAAGTATCGAAGCTGATGTACGGAGTGCAACGGCTGTTCAAATGGCAATCAACACATTGTCTTACAGCGAGTTAAAGGCTGTACAAGCCATTTTTGAAGCATTGGATGGAGATGAAGGACGTTTGACTGCTTCTAACATCGCCGATAGCATCGGAATCACTCGTTCTGTGATCGTCAATGCTTTACGAAAATTGGAATCAGCTGGAATCATTGAATCTCGCTCGTTAGGCATGAAGGGAACTTATTTAAAAGTATTGAATTCCCGTTTTAAAGACGAATTGGCAAAACATAGTTATTAGAAACAAGGGGACTGGGGCGGATATAGATGTTTGCTCCAGCCTTCCCATTTTAAAAAGTAAGTCGAAGTTGGAGGAATGGCAATGACTGTTATTATTCAAAATGACCAGCTGATCGCTGAAATCGCTGAACACGGTGCGGAATTGATCAGTTTAAAATCAAAAGAACACGGTTTAGAGTATATCTGGCAAGGTGATCCAGCGTATTGGGGTAGACATGCACCAGTTTTATTCCCTTTTGTTGGACGCTTAAAAGATGACCAGTATGTTTACCAAGGGAAAACATATCAAATGGGACAACATGGATTTGCCCGAGATATGGATTTTGAAGTCATTGAACATGGACAAGAAATGGCTAGTTTCATCTTGCGGAATACACCGGAGACATTAGAAAAATATCCTTTTGATTTTGAATTAGTGATTAGTTATGAATTAGGAGGAGACGGTATCACGGTCCATTACCAAGTAGCAAATACAGGTGAAGAAGAAATGTTCTTTTCTATCGGTGGACATCCTGCTTTCAATGTACCTCTTGAAGAAGGATTGTCATTCGAAGACTTTTATCTAGCATTTTCTCCATTGAAATCAAGATTACGCCTGCCTTTGAAAGGCCCATTCATTGATATGGATCAAAAGACGTTAGGACAAACAAATACGAATTTGGCTTTGAATCGGGAGCTTTTTGATCAAGATGCATTGGTTTTTGAAACAAGAGGACTAAATGCGTACGCCATTCGGAGTGAAAAATCTTACCATAGCATAACTTTAAGCTATAAAGATATGCCTTATGTAGGAATCTGGTCTCCTTATCCAAAAGAAGCCCCTTTCGTGTGTATCGAACCATGGTGTGGAATTGCTGACACGGTGAATAGCAGTGGAAACTTGATGGAAAAAGTAGGAATCAATCAACTAGGTGCCCATGAAATCTTCAAGACAAAATATTCGATCACAGTGAAGTAAGAGGGTGTAAAAAAGCTATTCTACATCAAGTAATAGGAGGTTGTGGCAGAAGTGGTCAGCTTCTGGAACATCGTTTGTTCGAAAAAAGGGAGTGTGACATGGATTTGTCACACTCCTGTTTTATCTCTTTGGACTGAAAAAGTGTCAGGATTTTTTCTTGCTGCTGTTCAAACCAAATGGGATTCGACTTTCCGTATGGTTTCTGATACGCTTGATATTGTCTTTGTGACGATAGAAGATAAAGGAAGAGACTAAAAAGGCAATGATCGTCAGCAACCAATTGGGCTTAGCCAAAATCACAGGAGCTACATAAGGAAGGACGATCGTGGATAAAGTGATCAACGCTGCACTGATCATACTGCTCAAACTCACCATACTTGTACAAAATAGACTAACGATAAAAATGATACAGGAATAAACAAAAAATACAGGATTAAATCCTAAAAGCATTCCTGCACTTGTCGCAACAGCTTTTCCTCCTTTAAACCCAGCAAATATCGGAAATGTATGACCAAGAATCGCACATACCCCAAACCAAAGAGGGTTAGTCCCAGAAAGGTGAAAAATCATCGGCAGACAAGTAGCCAATGTACCCTTTAAAATATCCATAAGAAGGACAACGATCCCGGCGGTTTTGCCTAATACCCGAAATGTATTGGTGGTTCCAGTATTACCGCTCCCATGTTGCCGGATATCTTTTTTGAAAAACAATTTGCCGATCCAGACACCGGAAGGAATAGAACCTAAAAGATATGCTAAAATAAGTAATAAGATCAATTTCATTTTTTACCCTCTCTCAAGTTGAAAACTATCCTTTATTTTAGCATGAATAGGTAACAGGAACAATTGAAAAAATGAAAGATACAAGTATAATAGATGAAATAAAAAGAAAAGCAAGGGGTGACAGAAATGTCTATAAAAAATCCAACACAAGAAACGATTTTTAACTATTTGAAAGAAGCAAAAAATATTGCCGTCGTAGGCTTGAGCAATAAACCAGAGCGAACAAGTTACATGGTTGCACAGGTATTGCAAGACAATGGATATAAAATCATACCAGTAAATCCATTATTGGCTGGTGAAGAAATTCTAGGAGAGAAAGTTTATGCGAATGTAACAGAAATCGATGATCCAATCGATATCGTAGATGTATTTAGACGGAGCGAATTTTTGCCTGAAATAGCAGCTGATTTTTTGAAAACCGATGCTAAAGTGTTTTGGGCACAACTAGGGATCGAAAACGAAGAAGCAGATGAGATGCTAAGAAAAGCAGGACGCACAGACATCGTAATGGATCGCTGTATCAAGATTGAACTTGGTAAGTTGAAAGAAAACCAAAAATAAAAATGACCACAAAGAAGAGATGATCGATAGAGAGGAATGTCGAAAAAGCGGTTAGGAGATAATTAAAATTGATTTCTCATCTAACCTCTTTTTTTTCACGACCTTTTCTAGTATGATAATCGTGGTGCGGTTTTGCCGCAAAGTATTATTGAAGGAGCGTTTGCCTTGGCAAAAAAAGTAAACAACGAATATAATGACTCGTCCATCCAAGTATTGGAAGGATTAGAGGCAGTTAGAAAAAGACCAGGGATGTACATTGGATCCACTGACAGCCGAGGCTTGCATCATTTAGTCTATGAAATCGTCGATAATGCAGTTGATGAAGCATTATCAGGATATGGCAGTGAGATTGATGTGACCATCCATGAAGACAATAGTATAACTGTTGCAGATAGCGGACGCGGGATGCCTGTAGGGATGCATGCTTCCGGAATCCCAACAGTTGAAGTGATTTTTACTGTGCTGCATGCTGGCGGAAAGTTTGGCCAAGGAGGGTACAAAACTTCTGGTGGACTTCACGGTGTAGGAGCCAGTGTGGTAAATGCCTTATCGAAATGGCTGACTGTAACAATCGTTAGAGATGGCATAGAGTATCAGCAGAAATTTAAAAACGGCGGTAAACCTGACGGTACGTTGAAAAAGATAGGAAAAACAAGAAAAGCAAACGGGACGATTGTCCATTTTTTACCAGACGATACAATATTTAGTACAACAAAATTTTCATACGAAATTTTAGCCGAACGGTTAAGAGAATCTGCCTTTCTTCTAAAAGGCGTTAAAATCTCACTTTCTGATCTTCGGGGAGAAGAATCAGTCAAGGAAGTTTTCCATTATGAAGAAGGAATCAAAGAATTTGTTGATTACCTGAATGAAGAAAAAGATACATTGACACCGGTCGTTTATTTTTCAGGAGAAAAAGAAGGTATCGAAGTAGAGGTCGCTTATCAATACAATGACGGGTATTCAGAAAATGTCTTATCTTTTGTCAATAATGTTCGAACAAAAGATGGTGGAACCCATGAAGCTGGAATGAAAGCGGCAATGACGAAATCTTATAACGAATATGCGAGAAAAGTCGGCTTGCTGAAAGAACGGGACAAGAATCTGGAAGGTAGTGATTTCAGAGAAGGATTAGCTGCTGTTCTCTCTATCCGTGTACCTGAAAATCTTCTGCAATTTGAAGGCCAAACAAAAGAAAAACTTGGTACGCCAGTTGCTCGTACCGTAGTAGATAACGTCATCAGTGAACAAATGGGCTTTTATTTGCAGGAAAATAGCGAAATGAGCCAGATGTTGGTCCGTAAAGCAATCAAAGCGAGAGAAGCGAGAGAAGCAGCACGTAAAGCCAGAGAAGAAAGCCGAAATGGGAAGAAACGTAAAAAAGGCGAATCTCTTCTTTCAGGAAAATTGACACCCGCACAATCCCGAAACCCTAAGAAAAATGAATTGTATTTAGTCGAAGGGGATTCTGCCGGCGGATCTGCTAAACAAGGAAGAGACAGAAAGTTCCAAGCAATTCTACCTTTACGAGGAAAAGTCATCAATACCGAAAAAGCTAAAATGCAAGATATCTTGAAAAATGAAGAAATCAATACGATGATCTATACGATTGGTGCAGGAGTCGGCCCTGAATTTTCTATCGAAGACTGTAATTACGACAAAGTAATCATCATGACCGATGCGGATACAGACGGCGCCCATATTCAAGTATTACTGCTTACTTTCTTTTATCGTTATATGAAACCGCTGATTGAAGCTGGGAAAGTATATATCGCGTTACCTCCTTTATATAAAGTATCCAAAGGACAAGGGAAGAAGCAAGTCATTGAATATGCGTGGACAGATGACGAATTGGCAGCAATGATTAAAAAAGTCGGCAAAGGATATATGCTACAGCGATATAAAGGACTTGGAGAGATGAATGCGGAACAATTGTGGGAAACAACGATGGATCCAACTTCCCGTACGTTGATCCGCGTCCGTATCGACGATGCTGCGCAAGCTGAGCGTCGAGTAACCACACTAATGGGTGACAAAGTAGAACCTCGAAGAAAATGGATCGAAAATCACGTACAATTTACGTTGGAAGAAGATGGCAGTATCTTAGATAAAAAAGAGGATGCTGAAATCTCTCCTTCGGTTTCTAATGAATTGTTAGATGAAGAACGAGCAGATAAAAACGAAGACAATCAGTTATTTGAAGTAGAATAGGAGGTCACCTGATGGAAAATCGACAAGAAGTACAAGAATTAACTTTAGAAGAAGTGATGGGTGACCGCTTCGGACGTTATTCCAAATATATTATCCAAGAACGTGCACTGCCTGATATCCGTGATGGATTGAAACCAGTACAACGCCGGATATTATTTGCCATGAACAAAGATGGCAATACGTATGACAAAGGATTCCGTAAATCAGCAAAATCTGTCGGAAATATCATGGGGAATTATCATCCTCATGGTGACAGCAGTATTTATGAAGCGATGGTCCGCATGAGCCAAGATTGGAAGTTGCGGGAAGTACTGATCGAGATGCACGGAAATAACGGGAGTATGGACGGTGATCCACCTGCTGCGATGCGTTATACTGAAGCCAGATTATCCAAGTTAAGTGGAGAGATGCTAGCAGATATCGAAAAAGAAACAGTCGATCTCGTGTGGAATTTTGATGATACAGAAAAAGAACCAACAGTCCTTCCAGCTCGATACCCAAACCTTCTAGTCAATGGATCGACAGGTATATCTGCTGGATATGCGACAGAAATCCCGACGCATAACTTAGCTGAAGTGATCGACGGCACAATCTATATGATCGATCATCCACAAGCGAGCCTTGAAAAATTGATGGAATATATTCCTGGACCTGACTTTCCAACAGGAGGGATCTTGCAAGGAAAAGATGAAATCAAAAAAGCTTATGAAACAGGGCGAGGAAAAGTTATTCTTCGTTCGAAAACAAAGATAGAAGCAATGAAGGGCAATAAACAGCAAATCGTGATCACTGAAATCCCATATGAAGTAAATAAAGCGACATTGGTGAAAAAAATGGATGAGATCCGTTTGAATAAGAAAATCGATGGAATAGCTGAAGTACGAGATGAAAGTGATCGAACTGGTCTGCAAATTGTCGTTGAATTGAAAAAAGACGCCAACGCTCAAGGTATTCTGAATTATTTGTTCAAAAACACTGAGCTACAGATCAATTACAATTTCAATATGGTCGCTATCGATCATATGACTCCGCATCAAGTTGGACTGAAAGACATTTTAAGAAGTTATATCGAGCATCGAAAGCAAGTCATAACAAAACGCAGCCAATTCGATTTAGCCAAAGCTCAAAAAAGACAGCATATCGTGGAAGGCCTGATGAAAGCTTTATCGATTCTGGATGAAGTAATCGCAACGATTCGTGAGAGTAAAGACAAAAAAGACGCCAAAAAGAATTTAGTCGACGTTTTCCAATTTACAGAAGAACAAGCAGAAGCAATCGTCACATTGCAACTATATCGTTTGACGAACACAGATATCACAGAGCTTCAAAAGGAATCTGAAAGCTTGATTGCACAAATCACAGAGTTGAATAAAATCCTTTCAAACGACAAAGAGCTTTTCTCTGTTATGAAAAAAGAATTGCGAGAAGTGAAAAAAAATTACTCTTCCGCTCGTCTGACGACAATCGAAGACGAAATCGAAGAAATCAAAATCGATACGCAAGTTTTAGTGGCGCAAGAAGACGTAATCGTCAGTGTGACACGAGAAGGCTATGTGAAGCGAACAAGCCTTCGTTCTTATAGTGCTTCGAAACCAGAAGAAATCGGGATGCGAGAAGGCGACTACTTGCTGTACTCAGGTGAATTGAGCACATTGGACCATGTTCTTCTGATTACGAATAAAGCAAATGTGATCTACCGTCCTGTTCATGAACTACCCGATTTGAAATGGAAAGATGCTGGCGAACACATTTCTCAAACAATCTCCAATCTGTCTGTAGATGAATCGATCTTAGCTGTTTTCCCATATCAAAAAATCCAAGCAGAGAAAACATTTGTATTCATCAGCAAGAATGGATTGATCAAGCAAACACGAATGACAGAGTTCGAACCATGGCGCACCTACAAGAGCCGTCCGCTCAGCTGTATGAAGCTAAAGGCGGAAGAAGATGAACTTATTGCTGTATATCTGAAAGAAGACCAGCCAGGCTTAGATGTGTTCTTAGTAACGCATCAAGGAATGGGCTTGCGCTATCCTTTAACAGATGTTCCCGTTGTTGGAGCAAAGGCAGCTGGAGTGAAGTCTATGAATTTGAAAGATGGAGATAGGATTGTCAATGGGCTGCTTGTGTTAGCAGACGGAGATACGCCGATCGTAATCGTTACTCAGCGAGGAGCTGTGAAACGCATGCTTGCTCAAGAAATCAGCCAAACTTCACGTGCGAAGCGGGGAGTGACGGTCATGCGTGAGCTGAAAAAAAATCCGCACCGTATTATCTATATGTCGGAAGGAAGATCAAAAGAAACAATCTTGATGAATCAAAAAGGACAACAGATAACGATTGATCCAACGGATTTTCCTATAGGTGATCGAACATCGAATGGTTCGTTTGCTATGGACGAGAAAAAAGGTGGAGAAGTCATCGAAGTTATCGATGCTCCTGAGATTTTCATCGAATCATAACTGTTATGGTATTTTAGTGAAGAGGGGCCATCTGTATTAATACAGATGGCCCCTCTTTTTCATTTGTTTTTAATAAATCCTTATACGTTTGCAAAAAAAGATGAAAGTGTTCACAATACTTAAATATTGGTATATCAACGTTACTTGCAATATACATAGATAAAACATAAAAATTGTTAAATAAAAAACAAGAAAACCCTTGCAAAGATAAGGCGCTGTGTTATACTAATCACGTAAAAACTGTTACATAAAACAGAAATTTAGGAGGTCCATACAATGGAGCAATGGAATGGATTTAAAGGTACCAAATGGAAAGAAGGCGTAGACACTAGAGACTTTATTCAAAACAACTACACTGAATATCGCGGTGATGACAGCTTTTTGGAAGGCCCAACAGAAGCAACAGAAAAATTATGGGATGAATTGCAAAAGCTGAATGATATCCAATTCGAACGTAACGGTGTCTATGATATGGATACAGAAATCGTATCAACTATTACTTCCCACGATGCAGGCTATTTGGATAAAGATTTGGAAAAAATCGTCGGTCTACAGACAGACAAACCTTTGAAACAAGCATTCATGCCGTTCGGTGGAATCAATATGGCTAACAATGCGCTGAAAAGCAATGGCTATACACCAAACGATGAATTAACACATATTTTCACTGACTGGCGCAAAACACATAATCAAGGGGTGTTTGATGCCTATACTGCCGAAATGCGTGCAGCTCGTAAAAACAAAATCATTACAGGGCTTCCAGACGCTTACGGTCGCGGACGTATCATCGGCGACTATCGTCGTGTGGCATTGTATGGAATCGACTATTTGATGGAACAAAAGAAAAAAGATCATGATATGACTGGTTATCATACGATGAGTGAAGAAGTGATTCGTTTACGTGAAGAAATCACTGAACAATATCGTGCATTAGCACAAATGAAAGAAATGGCTGCAAAATACGGCTATGATATCTCTAAACCAGCTGCAAATGCAAAAGAAGCTGTCCAATGGTTATACTTCGGTTATTTAGCAGCAATCAAATCACAAAATGGCGCTGCGATGTCAATCGGACGTATCTCAGCATTCCTTGATATCTATATCCAACGTGATTTGGATAATGGAGTAATCACAGAAAAAGAAGCGCAAGAATTGATCGATCACTTAGTAATGAAATTACGTATGGTCAAATTCGCGCGTACACCTGAATACAACCAATTATTCTCAGGTTTCCCTATCTGGGCTACTTTATCCATTGCTGGTATGGGCTTAGATGGTCGTTCATTAGTGACAAAGAATGATTTCCGTCTGCTTCACACATTGACAAATATGGGACCTTCACCAGAACCAAACTTGACTGTTTTGTACTCTGAACACCTTCCAGAAGGATTCAGAACATATGCGAGCCGAATCGCTATTGAAAGTTCTTCGATTCAGTTTGAGAATGACAATCAGCTTCGTGAACAATGGGGTTCTGATGATTGTGCGATTGCTTGCTGTGTATCAGGAACAGTTGTTGGAAAAGACATGCAGTTCTTTGGTGCTCGTGCTAACTTGGCTAAAACACTATTATATGCTATCAATGGTGGGGTCGATGAAGTGACTGGCGCCCAAGTTGGACCAGAATATCGTCCAATCACATCAGAAGTACTAGATTTTGAAGAAGTGAAACATAACTTCATGAATATGATGGATTGGTTAGCAGAACTATATGTCAATACGTTGAACATCATTCATTACATGCATGATAAGTATTCTTATGAAGCAGCTCAGCTTGCCTTGATGGATTCTGACTTGCAACGCACATTTGCTACAGGTATTGCTGGAATCTCTCATGCGGCAGACAGCTTGTCAGCCATCAAATATGCAAAAGTAAAAGCAATCCGTAATGAAAAAGGAATAGCAGTTGATTTTGAAGTAGATGGCGACTTCCCTAAATACGGAAATGATGATGACCGTGCAGATGAATTAGTTTCATGGATCTTGGAATACTTCATGGGACAAATCAAACGTCATAAAACTTACCGCAACTCAAAACCAACAACTTCATTATTGACGATTACTTCAAATGTTGTTTACGGTAAAAATACAGGAAATACTCCTGATGGCCGTGAAGCTGGAAAACCACTTGCGCCAGGAGCAAACCCAAGTTACAATGCAGAACAAAGTGGGTTATTAGCTAGCCTGAACTCAACAGCTAAAATGAATTACGGCTGTGCATTGGATGGAATTTCAAATACCCAAACAATCAATCCTTCTGGTCTTGGAAAAGAACAAGATACAAGAATCGAAAACTTGCGTAATGTCTTAGATGGATACTTCTCAAAAGGGGCTTATCATTTGAATGTCAATGTATTCAGTAATGATCTATTGCGTGATGCAATGGAAAATCCAATGAAATATCCGAACTTGACGATCCGGGTATCTGGTTATGCAGTTAAATTCCGTGACTTGACAAGAGAACAACAACTAGATGTCTTGATGAGAACTTCACACGACAGAATGTAAAAAAGTTTAGGAAACAGCCTTTCGACTCAGTGCCGAAAGATCGTTAGATATCCTTCGCATCATAATCGAATGATCAGTATGCTTATTTGAAAGACACGATTTACAGGGGCAGGACATGTATGTTCCGTCCCTGTAAATTTTACACATAACGAAGCGGTGATTGCGAAAAATTTTGTTCAAAAAGCTTCGCTTCGACAGCTAACTTGTACTTAAAATGAAATCAAAGAAAAGATGTGAATTTAAATGGAAGAAAAAACAATCGGCTATGTTCATTCTATCGAAACTTTCGGTTCAGTAGACGGCCCTGGACTGCGCTTTGTCGTGTTTATGCAAGGATGCCGCATGCGTTGCCAATTCTGTCACAATCCTGATACTTGGAATATTGGCGGAGGGAAAGAGTACTCAGCAGATGAACTTTTAGATAAAGCGGAACGCTTCAGACCTTACTGGGGAGATAAAGGTGGTATTACTGTTAGTGGCGGAGAGCCTCTATTGCAGATCGATTTTTTGATCGAACTGTTTAAAAAAGCAAAAGAGCGGGAAATGCATACTACATTGGATACATGCGGAAAACCTTTTACGTATGAAGAACCCTTCTTCTCTCGTTTTCAAGAATTGATGAAGTATACAGACTTACTGTTATTTGATATCAAACACATCGATAATGAAGAGCATAAAAAACTAACGCATTGGGACAATGAAAATATTCTAGAAATGGCTCAATATTTGTCAAAAATCAACAAACCGGTTTGGATTCGTCATGTACTAGTTCCTGAGCGAAGTGATTATGATGAATATTTGATCCGACTAGACAACTTTATCCAAACCTTGTCAAATGTAGACAGAGTAGAGATCCTTCCTTACCATACGATGGGAAAATACAAGTGGGAAACACTTGGTTTGAAATATCCATTAGAAGGAATCGAACCACCTACAAAAGAACGTGTCGAAAATGCTAAACGATTGCTTCATACAGAAGAGTATACAAAATATTTAACGCGATAGAACGCATCGGAAAGAAGTTAAGTATTGCTTCTTTCCGTTTTTTTGCTATTATTAAATAGGAGAAATCACAAAGGAGCGAATGACATGTCAAAAATTTTAGTTTTTGGTCACCAAAATCCAGATACAGATGCAATTGGGGCAGCCATTGCCTTTTCACACTTCCAAAATGAATTAGGTAACGAAACAGAAGCAGTTGCTCTAGGTACACCTAATGAAGAAACACAATACGCATTAGACCACTTTCAATTATCTGCACCACGAGTATTAGAGTCAGCTAAAGCAGAAAATGCAGATGTCATGCTTGTGGATCATAATGAATTCCAACAAAGTATTTCAGATATCAGCGAAGTAAATATTTTGGCTGTAGTAGACCACCATCGTATTGCAAACTTTGAAACAGCTAATCCATTGTACTATCGTGCAGAACCAGTTGGATGTACAAGTACGATCATTTTAAAACTATATAAAGAAAACCAAGTAACGATCCCTAAAGAAATTGCTGGGATCATGCTTTCAGCTATCATTTCAGATACATTGTTGTTCAAATCGCCAACATGTACGCCTGAAGACGAAGCAGCTGCAAAAGAACTTGCAGCAATCGCTGAAGTAGATCTAACTGCCTATGGTCTTGAAATGTTGAAAGCCGGAACGAATCTAAGTGATAAATCAGCTGCGGTTCTTCTTGATTTGGATGCAAAAAGTTTCCCAATGGGCAGTTCCAATGTGCGTATCGCTCAAGTCAATACAGTGGATCTGAATGAAGTGATGGATCGGCAAGCAGAACTAGAAGCAGCGATGGAAGAAGAAATGAAAGCAAATGGCTACGATTTATTCGTATTAGTTGTCACAAATATCTTAGACAGCGATTCAGAATTACTTGTTGCTGGTAAAGAAAAAGAAAAAGTAGAAGAAGCTTTCCAAACAACTTTGACCAACAACCGAGCTTTGCTTAAAGGTGTCGTTTCACGTAAAAAACAAGTCGTACCTCAGTTGACGGCTGTATTCAGCTAATCAAATGGTAGGATGAAGCATTCAAAGTGAATGGGATAAGCGATTGAATAAAAAGAAACACAGAACATACTAAAAGTCTAAGAAATGGAGGAGAATAACAGTCAAACATGACTCTTATTCTTCCTCCTTTTTATGTAAAAGCCTTTTAAGTAAAATAAAATGGATAGAAAAGAGAACATATATGAACTATTATTATTCAAAAAATAAGGAAAACTTTTATCAAAAACTGACCGGTGATCCGCTTTTTTCTTTATTGACCGATTATCTATATGAACATCGAGAAAAAGAAACGATTCTAAGAGAATTGAAAAAAGAATTTCCGCAAAACAAATTTTCTCATTTTCTTGATCTATTGATCGATGCAGGATTAATCAAGAGAGAAGAACGAAGATATCATTTGAACTTTCCAGTATTTGATCCCAACGATTACTTGCAACAAGCCACTTCGGCTGCTGAAACCATAGCCGACCAATTGAAGAGACTCTCTGTGGCTGAACAAAAATTAGCGATGGGAGAAGTTATTTGGGCGTATTGTTTTGAAGATGAACGAAAAGAAACGCATTTTTATGGAGTAAGAAACAGCCGAGAGACAGAATTGCTGAGAACGACTGCAGGAAATCAGAAGTATCGTTTTATTACACTTTCCTCTAAAGAACACTTCCCGCTTACGTTGGCTAATTATTTTTTTATACAAAAGAATCAGCTTCCTGTAACGAAGGCATTCAAAGAATTAGCCGAACTTATTGGAGATGTAAATGAAGCGTACTTTTTTGATCAAATAGAAGTTATCGTTGACAGGATACGTAAGAATAAATATAAAAATCGTCGGCCTAGTATTTTCCATCAGTCATTACTTGTGACGAATACCATAAAGGAAGAAGAATCATTTACACTAGCATTGCCTATTGTCGAAAAAAACAATCTTGAGATCGAATTTCCAACATTGGATCCTTCATTGACAATGGAGGAAACGGCCTTTCTTAAACGACAAATCTTTTCTGAGCTGAGCAAAAAATTTATGCCGCATGCATTTTCTTATATCAAAGAATATGGAACAATATAGAGTAGCTTTGGTGAGTAGAATCTAAGAGAGCAGTAAGCAAAAATTATGCTGATTTTTGCAAGAGGAGTCTTTCTCTTCTTTTATGGTTAAAAGAATTATTTGAGTATTTTGCCTATCTACCACATATTGGATTCACTACATGGTCTGGAAACAAAGGAATGCAAAAAATTGGTGAGAAATGTGGAATGACTAAGGAAGGAGTCATAAGAAAAGTTAGATTTTTAAATAATCAATATTATGATTCAGTCAAGTATGGCATTCTAAGGGAAGAACTAGCCGATTAGATTAGGAAGCCCATTTGGTGATCCAGAATCACTCAGAAACGAATGGTAAGTCATTATTAATCATCTATCCAAACTTGGGTTATTTTTTTAGATTGAAGTGTTTAAAACTAAAAAAGCATTTATGAAGTCGTCATAGTCAGGCTTCAAAATGCTTTTTATTTTGTTTCTTTTTTCTTTGCCACATAAATACACCTAGACTGACGATGAAAAGCATATCCAACAGATTTCCTGCGACTTGGATCGTCGAAGGGTTGGCCAATGGTATCAAAGCAAGGACAAAAAAAGAAAACAAGCTGTAGATAAAACATGTGACAGGAACTAATCGAAAGAAGAGCGGACATCTCATTTGGCTAAAAATGAGTGAAAAAATAAAATAAGTGAAAATAGATAAAATCACGACTAAACCATTCATGATAAAGAAGAAAAGCGTATTGTGATTAAACGAATAAAAAAGAATAGCTAAAAAAGAAAACGTTTTAAATGCAATCAATACACCTGAAGCTTCATTTAACGTACCAGGATGTCGATGAAAAAAATAGGCACCGAAATATACAGAAAACATCAAGCCGCATAGAGAAGATAGAATCAAAAAAAACGGATTTTCTTCGGTTTCTGTAATATCAGAATGATCCAAAAGCAACCAGCCTAATGCACTAGAAGGCGCATGTGAGGTCTTAACGTACGAATAACATAGAAAAAATAAAATCGTCAAAGTTGCAAAAAAAGAGCCTAAATGTAAAAAATTAGTTGTTTTACGTTGAATTTCCATAATATCTCCAAATTAAATTGATAAGTATATAAAGTATAATAACAAATCAATGAGTATATGTCGATGTTTTTTAATCAAAATTATAAATAAAAACTGTCGAACATCTAAAATTTAATTTATATGTTCGACAGTTTTTTAATTTGTGAGTTATTTTCCTTGTCTTTTTCTTACTTTTTTAGTCCAAAAACCACCTGAAATATATTTTGGCTCATATGAGATGATGAAAGCACGCTCTTCAATTTCTTTGATCAGACGATACAGTTCACGTTCGCTTTTTCTAGGAGAAAGTATTTCCAAGACCAGTCGCTCGCCTTCTAGACCCATTGCAGAAGTTTGTGTCACACCGTAACCGTGTTCTCTCAGTATACCAGGCAAACTTTTATCTTCCGCGCTATTTGCTGGCAAAATCGTTGTGACCATGATGTATCCTAATGCCAGCTTGTCTTCAATCAAAATCCCAACACTGATACCTACTGCGTAACCTAGCGCATAGACAAATAAATTCAGCGGATTATCTAAACGATCCAATACAAGAGATAGCCCTACGATATAGATCGTGATCTCAACCATACTGACAAGGGGAGCAATCAGCCGGTAGCCTTTCATTGTCAGCATAAAACGTAACGTGTTCAAAGTGATATAAGCAAAATTGATGAGGAAGATCATCCCCAACATTTTAGGATCAATCATTTGTAAAACTCCTTTCATTTGTATAACAACAATATCAAAAAAAATCGCAAGTGAAGAAAAATTGAAACTTTATTGGTACCAAAAAATGATAAAATGATTATAATAGAATTATAAAGATAGGTTAGGTGATTAAAATGAAAACGGTCAATCGAGTGTTTTGTGCCAGCCACGTGCTCAGTCTCCTTCTCAGTATATACTTAGGTGTCTATGCGATTCAACAGCCAATTGATGTAGAGAACATTGTTTTTCAGATGTCGCTGACAGATGGTTTGATTCTAAGCGTTTTTTTCTTTTTGATACTATTTATTGGTAATATTTTCGGTAGCGTTGCCAGTTTTTTGAATTTCTCTATTTATCCTCTCCTTTCGCTAGCATTAGGAGTGGTGGGGCTTTGTTCCCTATTCTTATTTCCTGAGCCATTCAGTCCTGCATTTATATTATTTGGTATACTGAACCTGTTCCAGACGACTGTCGGATCATGGTTGCTATGGCGATCAGGAAATTTAATGAAAATAGGTGAGTAACCATTGAATCCAATTATATTGAAACGTTCTGTCAATCAAATTCCAGTGCTAGAAGTTGTCCTGAAAGAATTAAGAGAAGAACGGATTCCCGTTGTCATCTATTATCACGGATGGCAGACAAGTAAGGAGTTAGTTTTGACACAAGGAAGGAAAATTGCACAGCAAGGTATTCGCGTGATCCTGCCAGATGCGATGAATCATGGGGAACGAAAACAGCCAGTTTCTTCTATTCCATCCTATACATTTTGGGATAGTATCTACGGGAACTTGTTTGAGTTTGACACGCTTATCAAGCATTTAGAAAAAAGAGATCTTTTACATGATCGGCTTGCAGTTGGCGGGGTTTCGATGGGCGGAATGACAACATGCGCGTTGTTAGCCAAGCATCCTCATATAGCAGCAGGTGTATGTTTGATGGGATCTCCTGCGCCTCTGGAATATGGGAAAGAAATCGCAAGACGAGCGTCAGAATACAACTATATCTTGCCAAAAGACTATTTTGATCTGATCTCGTGGATCAAGAGTTATGATTTATCATTGCAGCCGGAAAAGTTAGCTGGACGCCCTCTGTTCTTTTGGCATGGACAAGCAGATGAAAAGATCCCTTATATACAAACGGAAAGATTTGTAGAGAAAAACCGGCATGAGCCTTACGGAAAAGAAATTGTTTTTCGTTCCTCCAAAACACAGCGACACATGGTACAAATACCACTGATGGAGGAAGCTTCCGCTTTTTTAGCAAAGAATTTGATAAAAAAATAGAAATAGCTGAATCGGAAAATCACTTAAGGAGGATAGGAGATTTTCTGATTTTTCTTTTGGGCTATAATGAACCCTGTTAGGAAAATTTGGTATAATTGGTAATAAGAACGACAACATGTTAGAAAGGAAGAGAGCATGCCCACTTTAGCAGATGTTGCAAAACGTGCCAATGTTTCAAAAATGACGGTTTCTCGAGTCATCAATCATCCGGAACAGGTGACGGATGAATTGAAAGAGTTAGTTTTCTCAGCAATGGCTGAATTGGATTACCGCCCAAATATTGCTGCAAAAGCACTTGTCACGAATCGGTCACAGATCATCAAATTATTTATACTGGAAGAAATCGACACAACCGAGCCCTATTACATGAATTTGCTGATGGGGATCGCTAAACGGATCGGAAAAGCGCATTATTCTCTCCAACTAGTTACAAATGACGCATTCGATGTCGGTTCTTGTGATGGATACATCATCACAGGTGTCAGAAAAAAAGACTTCGATTGGATTGACCGCTTGGAAAAACCAGTTGTTTTGTTTGGAGAAAATTGTGAAGGATATGACTATGTAGACAGCGATAATGAATATGGTACAGCAAAAGCAACGCAATATGCCTTAGAAAGAGATTACCAAACAATTATTTATATCGGGATCGAAGTGGACGAATCTTTTGAGCTTTCAAGGGAAGCTGGTTACTTATCTGTGATGAAGGAAGCTGATCTTCCAAGTAAGATCTTGCGATTTCCAAATCATTCGACAGAAGTAGAAAGATATATGATAGAAAACTGGGCAGGTTTCACCGATAAAACTTGTTTTGTATGCAGCTCAGATCGACTGGCACTAGGAGCGGTAAGAGGAATTGTAAATGCTGGTGGGCACTTGCCGGAAGAATTTGGTGTGATCGGCTTTGATGGCGTGTTTTTAGACCAAATCAGTTCGCCTAAATTGACAACGATCAAGCAAGATATTATCCGTATGGGGGAAGTATGCGGGGAAATGTTGCTGAAAAAAATAGAAGAGAAAGGGGCAAGTCAAGGTTATCGTCGTTTTTTCCCTGAACTAGTCATCAGAGAAACGACAAATTAAGCCTCGTTACTTTTTATATATTTATGAAATTCATCGCTATTTTCTTAAAATAATCAGCGCATTGCTACTGAAAACAAAAAATCTGTGCTATTATTGAGAAAAGTTCCATTTTTGAGAAGGATGGTTTGAATGAAAGAAATCAGACGAAAACATTTCCGTTTTCCTGCGTACGATGACGAGTTAGGCGTAAAATTAACCAGCGAGAAGAAGCGGGTATTATTTGACGGACAGGAAGATCTTTTGACTGAACAGAATCAGCACCCGTTTGAACAAATGAAAGAATTCCATTTCACGAACACAAACACTGAACAGGTCCGACGCAAGCGCCGTGCAACAAATGGATTGAAGTCAGCTCCGCGTAAGGAAAATTTGGAAAAACATAAAGAAAAATTACCGGATTATACTGGACATCATCAATCAGAACTCACGTCGACTGGACGAAAAAAACTTTTTGGTGAGTCTTCTCGTCCTGTCAGGCAAAGTGAAACGAGGACAGAGTCTCGAAATACTATGAGAAGTTCATCAGTGGACACAAAGGTACGGGAACGTTCTTATTTTGTTCCTAAATATGTACCTGCATCTATTATTCCAGACCCTAGAGAAAGTAAAATTTCTGAAGAGCATTTGATCGAATCAATGAAAAAAACAGATGACTCTTATCTGTTGTTTGATACAGAACCAACGCCTTATCAAGAAAAAAGAAATGATGAGCCTTCTGTACGCACGTTCAATCTAACAAAAACATTAGAGGAAACAAAGCAGTCAGAAGAAAAAAAATCGAAAAAAAGCCATAGTATCTTAGAACGTTCACTGCAAGGGCTGATTGACGATCAGGGAAATTCTTTAGGAGAGAATAGCTATTTTAAATAAGTCAAATACAACCTTGTATTATGTTATAGTGGGGAAGGAAACGCTGCGGCGTTTCTTTTTTTATACTCTACTCGAATGATTATATCGTAACCTAATCTTTTTTTCTTAGCTGATGTTTTCTGCCGTGAGCAAGAGGAGAAAGGGTGAAGAGTAAAAAACAAACTATTTTCACAGGTTGTCTGCAAAAATAGTTTGTTTTCATATTTTATAAAAAATTTTATTGAAAGAATATACGTCGTAGTTTACATAATGATCTTTTAGTAAAGTAAATAAAATAGTAAAAATAAGAATCAGTGCTCTAACTGTTCAAGAGGATCAAGTGGTTCAAATGTTTCTGTAGTCTGTTTTGCTTCCAATTGGGGTAAAACAGATCCAATTTCCAGATACTTCACTTTATTCAATGTATAAGATAGAATAGAACAGCTAAGCAATGTATACAGAAAATGTGTGAGATCCAAATAAAGCAAGGAGACAACTAAAATACCAAAAGTGATCAAGAAAAGACTTTTGCCAATCTTAATATGAAAATATTTTTCAATGGCTTGATAAATGATATCTGTTCCGCCTGTGCTTCCGCCAAATCGAAAGACGAGACCGCAACCAATGCCAGAAAGAATCCCTGTCATCAAACTATTGATCAGTAGACTATCTACAGCAAAATGTATATGAAGGCTTTCCCATAAATGTAAAAAGAAAACCAGCGCAAATGTTCCGACGATCGTCCGAAGAAAAGCGTGTTTTCCAAAAAGAAACAATGAGATAAGCAGTAAAGGTAAATTAAAAAGCAGCGAAGTGATAGAAGGCGCGAATCCAAAAAGATTATGCAAGAGCAAAGCAATACCAGTAACACCACCATCTGCCAGTTTAGATGGAATATTGATGCCTGTCACAGCCAATCCATAGATCCCTGCGCCTAAAATGATTCCGCACAATTCTGTCATTAAATTTAATTTTTTCATTTCTAGCCTCTTTTCTTTTGAAAATTTTCAGCAACCTCTTCATTATACTGACTTATACTCTTTCTTCAAGAGGAAAATGAAAAAAATTTATTTTTGGTTGTTTCTTCCAAATTATCAAAAAGGAGTGGAAAAATGCGAGCAGCAGACTTATTGACAATTCTTACAAAATCACCCAAAAAAACAGATTATCAAGGTGTTTTTTTGGCTCAAGACCAAAAACTGATTCCTGTGACAAGAATCCAGATAAATGAATCGTATCAATTCATCTTTTTATTTGAACAAGGCAAAGCACCACTTGCTATGAAAGAAATCTTTCTATTTTTGATGAAGAACCGTGAAAAAGCTGTTTATTATCAGTCAAAAGAAGAACTCATTCCGCTTTATGGAGTGAAAGAGATAGAAAATAAAGTGGTGATATAAGTAAAAATAAGAAAACAAGACGTTTATGATGCCAAAACAACCGTTTTTTACATTTTTGGCAAAAAAGTGTCATGATACAGTATAATACTTGTTGAACAGGCCAGTAAAGGTGTTCTCCCCCACGAGATTTCTACTTTATTGGCTGTTTCTTTTTATTTAAAAGAAAAGTTGTATATGAAAAAATACGGTTGATTCCGAGTAATCATTTCGTATAGATGTATTGGATGTTCGTTGTGAAGAAACGAGAACCAAAAAATCTATCCGATTTTGTTGCTCGGATTCTTTTTTTATCCGCATATTTAGAGGTGATTTTTCTATTAATTACTGACGTCTAGTAGGGTTAAGGCAAGTCAAGTTAGTTGGGAAAATGTAAAGAAATGTTTATACTTAAAGAATAACAGAAAGGAAGGTCGCATGAATAATTTTATACAAACATTAAGTGAAAGAAAAGGCGAGTTGCTGGAAGCTGCATTTCAACATCTGTCTATTTCTCTCATTTCTTTGCTGATTGCAGCACTGATTGCTATTCCTCTAGCAATTTGGGCAGCTAATCATAAAAAAATGGCAGAAGTCTTATTGCAGATCACGGGTGTGCTTCAAACGATTCCTTCACTTGCCTTATTAGGGTTACTTATCCCATTTGTAGGGATCGGAACTGTTCCAGCATTGATTGCACTTGTTATTTACGCTTTGCTTCCGATTTTCCAAAACACGTATATTGGTCTAGCTGAGATTGACCCGTCTATTGAAGAAGCGGCGGTAGCATTTGGTATGTCCAGAATGAGACGCTTGCTGAAAGTAGAACTTCCCATCGCATTGCCTGTCATTATCTCAGGTATCCGAACTGCCTTAGTTTTGATCATCGGTACGGCTACTTTGGCGGCATTGATCGGAGCAGGTGGATTAGGAACATTTATTTTATTAGGTATCGACCGCAACACACCAGTTTTAACATTGATTGGTGCAATCAGTTCTGCCTTGCTTGCCATTATATTCAGCGGATTGATTCGCTGGTTGCAGCATAAGAAACCTCGATATTCTATCATTACTTTAGCAGCCGTCGTGTGTTTATTTGGGGGCGTTTCTTTATATCAGTCTGCCTTATTTAAAAATGAAACCATCACGATTGCTGGAAAATTAGGAGCAGAACCTGAAATCCTGATCCAAATGTACAAAGAATTAATTGAAGACAACACAAAAACAGAAGTTGAATTAAAACCGAATTTTGGCAAGACTAGTTTTTTGTTCAATGCCTTGGATCAAGGGCAAATCGATATCTATCCTGAATTCACAGGGACTGTCCTAGAAAGCTTGGTGAAGGTACCTGAAGCAATGAAAAGTGCTGATTTGACAAAAGAAAAAACATATGACGAAGCAGAAGAATTATTGAACAAACAATTCGATATGACATTATTGAAACCAATGGCTTATCAAAATACGTATGCCTTGGCAGTCAAGAAATCTTTTGCAGACGAGCATCAACTTAAAAAGATTTCCGATTTAGCAGCAGTTTCTGATCAGATCAAAGCGGGATTCACACTGGAATTTATTGATCGTTCCGATGGATATAAAGGAATTCAAGAAGCATATGGATTGAATTTCTCAAGTGTACAAAGTATGGAACCAAGTTTGCGTTACCAAGCAATCAATAATGGAGATGTCAATATTGTGGATGCTTATTCCACAGACAGCCAACTCAAAGAGTATGATCTAGTCACTCTAGAAGATGATCAAGGCCTATTCCCAGCTTATCAAGGCGCGCCACTGATGAAAACAGATTTTGCCAAGGACCATCCTGAAATCGTTGAAGCGCTGAATAAATTAAGCGGAAAAATAACAGAAAATCAAATGATCAATATGAACTATCAAGTCAATGTCGAAAAGAAAAAACCGGCAGAAGTAGCACGAACCTTCCTGGAAAACGAAGGATTACTAAAGGAGGGAGATCAGTGACTAAATTAATCGAATTCAAACATGTGCAAAAAAAGTACGATGGAAAATATGTCATTGATGACCTAACTCTTGCAATCAAAGAAGGAGAAATCTTTGTTTTGGTTGGGCCTTCCGGTAGTGGAAAAACAACTACTTTGAAAATGATCAATGGATTATCTAAACCATCAGCAGGAGACATCTACTTCAAAGGAAAATCGTTAAATGAATATAATCTGCAGAAAATGCGGTGGAATATGGGGTATGTGCTGCAGCAAATCGCTTTGTTCCCGACCATGACAGTCAAGCAAAACATTGAAGTCATCCCTGAAATGTTAGGTTGGGAAAAGCAGAAAAGAGCAGACCGTGTAGATGAACTTCTTCAAAAAGTTGGCTTATCTCCTGATATTTATCGAGATCGTATGCCTAGAGAGTTGTCTGGAGGAGAACAGCAACGGATCGGGATCATCCGAGCTATTGCTGCAAGCCCAGATGTGATTTTGATGGACGAGCCATTTAGCGCATTAGATCCTATTTCAAGAAATTCATTACAAGAATTAGTTTTATCTTTACATGAAGAACTGGGAACGACCATCGTTTTCGTTACGCATAACATGGAAGAAGCAATCAAGCTAGGAGATCGTATTGCGTTTATGAAAGATGGAGAAATTATCCAATGCGACACACCAGAACAGTTATTGATGAATCCTAAAAATGAATATGTACGGCATTTCTTTGATGAACCGAAACAGACGAAAGAATGGCGAGTCGAAGATTTAGTCGTCAATGGATATTTTTTAAAAGAAGTACCAAAAAACAGTCATCAACAAGTTTGCCTTGATACGCCTCTGAAAGAAGTGTATTCACTTCTTTCAGTGTACCCAAACATTGTGATAGTAGAAAAAGGAAAAAACATTGGTTCACTGACAAGTAAAGAAGTCTTTACTTTTTTAAGTCGAAAGGAGGAAGAAAATGAAAACATATGAGGCAATCGTCATCGGTTCAGGTGTGAGCGGCTTAAGTGCTGCTTATGGATTGAAAGAAGCAGGTAAAACAGTACTAGTGGTCGAAGAAGATCTATGGGGCGGGACTTGTCCTAACCGTGGATGTGACCCTAAAAAAGTCTTGTTGAGTGCAGTAGAAGCCCGTAATCGGATAAAACAATTGAATGGAAAAGGATTTAACGAGATCCCAACCGCTAATTGGGAAGAACTCCAAAAATTCAAACGCACATTCACAGATCCAGTTCCAGAAAATCGGAAAAAACAATTGGCAGAAGCTGGAATCGATCATCTTTCAGGGACCGCTCGTTTTTTAGACGACTCATCTATTGAAGTCAATGAAGAAGTTTTTCATGGAGATTACTTTGTTCTGGCAACAGGACAAAGACCCACGATCTTACCAGTGGAAGGAAAGCAATACTTGAAGACTAGTGCAGATTTTTTATCATTGCCTGTACTGCCTAAAGAAATCATTTTTATCGGCGGCGGATATATTGCTTTTGAACTGGCTACGATTGCCAATGCTGCAGGGAGCAAAGTAACCATTGTCCATCATAATCAACGGCCATTAAAAGAATTTGAGGCGTCTTTGGTAGGGGAAGCCGTCCATCAAATGGAAGCATCTGGCATTCAGTTTGCTTTTGATGTTGAAACTCAAAAGATCATCTCGGAAGGAACTCGATATCGTTTAGTCGGAAAAGAGACGGAATTAGTAGCAGATATGATTTTTTGTGCGACTGGGAGACAGCCGAATACAGAATCTTTAGCACTTGAACAAGCGAATGTCGTCTTTGATAAACACGGGATTGAGGTCAATGATTATTTGCAAACGAGCAATCCAAAAGTTTTTGCGTGTGGAGATATTGTTTCAAGGAAAACACCCAAATTGACACCAGTCGCCACTTTTGAAGGAAATTATGTAGCTAAGCGGATAACAGATGCAACAAGCGAACCTATCAAATATCCGATTATACCCACGATCGTCTACGCCAGTCCTAAACTTGCTGAAGTAGGAGTTACAAAAAGTCACGCCTCTTCGTCAGATCAAGTGGTGGAGATGGATCTTACCAGTTGGTTCACCTATCATCGCGTCAATGAACCAGTTGCTAAGGCTGAATTGACCTTTGACCAGCAAAATTATTTGATTGGTGCTGCAGTGATTAGCGAGCAAGCAGATGAATTGATCGATGATTTGACACTAGTCATCAATCAAAAATTGACTAAAAAAGAGTTGGATGGCTATATCATGGGGTATCCGACATTGGCAAGTGATCTCTCCTATTTATTGAAATAATCAGCATGATAACTAAAGCGCTTGTTGCTTTTTCCTTCTTGTGCTACACTTTAAAAAATGAATACCTGTTTCTGGGGATGTCGTAGACGACATGAGAGTAAGTTGTGAACTTAGACCCATTGAACCTGTCAGTTAATACTGGTGAAGGGAGAAACATAGCAGACGCTTGAAGCGGGTTACTATGTCGTGCCCATTTCAAGCGTTTTTTGTTATCCATATTAGAAGAAAGGAGGCATCAAAATGAAGAAAAATCTTTATCCAGCAGTCAGTATGGCATTCATTTTAATTATTTGGCAGATCGTTGTCTTAGTTTGGAAAATACCCGCTTTTATTTTACCCGGACCTGCTGCTGTATTTTCTGCGTTAACAGCAGATGCACACGTATTGCTTTCCCATTCTGTCACAACATTAAATGAAGCAGTGATTGGTTTGGCAATAGCTAGCGTTCTTTCTTTTATTACTGCTTTGGCAATGGATTATTGGAAGTTCTTAGAAATGTCTTTTTATCCATTATTAGTGATTTCTCAAATGTTGCCAATCATGGTTTTAGGGCCTTTGCTGACCCTATGGTTTGGTTTCGGTATGCTTCCAAAAGTGATCCTTGTTGTCTTGATAAGCTATTTTCCGATCGTAGTTTCTTTTTCGGATACATTGAGGAAAGTATCAAAAGAGCAAATCATCTTTTTGAAAACGATGGGGGCAGATACAGGGAAGATTTATCGAATATATAAAATACCAGCGGGTTTATCCGGATTCTTTTCCGGTTTAAAAGTGGCCGCTACTTATTGTGTCAGCGGAGCAGTTGTTGGAGAATGGCTAAGCGCTCAAGCAGGCTTAGGGTATTATATGATACGCGTAAAAAACAGCTACCAGATCGATAAAGTTTTTGCTGCGATCATTTGTGTCATTCTATTGAGTTTATTGCTGAATGGCGCTTGTTCATTATTGAAAAAAGGGTATTATCGTATGCTTTATATTTTTTAAGAGAAGGGGATCAAATGAAAAAATTATGGCTTTTATTACCGCTACTGTTGCTTTTATCCGCTTGTGGCACTGCAAAGGAAACAAGTAGCAAACAAGAAACGAAGGATTTGAAAAAAGTGACACTTGTTTTGGATTATGTACCGAATACTAATCATACTGGCATCTACCTAGCAAAAGAAAAAGGCTATTATAAAGAGGCTGGTTTAGATGTCCAAATCATCGAACCAGGAGATAATTCGACAAGTATTGGTCTAGTAGGTGCGGACAAAGCACAATTTGGTGTAAGTTATCAAGAAGATGTCACTTATGCTCACGCAGATGGACAGAATATACCAGTCAAAGCAATTGCTACAGTGATCAAACATAATACTTCTGGATTCGCCACCCTATCAGACAGTAACATCCATTCACCAAAAGATTTTGAAGGAAAAACATATGCAGGTTGGCAAAGTCCAAGTGAAGAAGCTGTCTTAAAAGCTGTGATGGAAAAAGACGGCGGTGACTTTTCAAAACTGACAATGGTAGGAAGCAATGGAGAAGGGCCAGAAAGCTTAGGAAAATCCTCAGATATCCAATGGTACTTTGAAGGTTGGGATATGATCAAAGCAAAAGAAGCCGGTATCAAACTAAACTATATCCCATTGAAAGAATTAGATGAACGGTTAGATTACTATACTCCGGTAATTATTACGAATGATCAACTGATCAAAAATGATCCAGGATTGGTACAGTCTTTTATGGATGCCACGAAAAAAGGCTATCAGGAAGCTATTAAGGATCCAAATGACAGTGCTAAACTGTTGCAAAAATATGCAAAAGGAAATGAATGGACGTTTTTAGAAGAATCACAAGCATTCTTGTCAAAAAATTATACGGATGATCCTGAGAATTGGGGATTGATGGAAGAAAAAGTTTGGCGCAATTATACAGCTTTTATGCAGGAAAACGGATTGATCAAGCAAGATGTACCTTCGAAAGAACTATTCACTAATCAGTTTATAAAATAGGAGTGATAGATGTGTCAATCCAAATCAGCCACTTGAATGTAGTCATTGAAAACCTGAAAATATTAGAAGACATCCATTTCACTCTCCCTAAAGATACTTTTACATCGATTGTCGCGCCAAGCGGAGCCGGTAAGTCAACATTGCTGAAAACTTTAACAGGAGTCCAGCCTATGACTTCTGGAACGATCAAAGTAGACGATCAAAAAGTAACGGGTCTCCATACAGCATTTAGTTATATGCCGCAAGAAGATATGTTACTTCCTTGGCTGAGCGTCTATCAAAACGTTACGTTATATCAAAAAATCAATCATCTAGCAATTGATGAAGAACAAGTAAGGGATTATCTGGATATCTTTGGGTTAAACGGCTATGAACATTTTTTGCCGGAACAATTATCTGGCGGGATGAAGCAGCGAACGGCCTTGTTACGAACAATCATGAATCCTTCTTCTTACTTGCTTCTTGATGAACCATTTGGAGCGTTAGATGCTATGACCAGAGGGCAGATGCAAGACTGGATGCTGAAGCTGCCTAAAAAAGCAAAGCGGACTACTTTGCTCGTGACACATGATATTGAAGAAGCAATTTATTTATCAGACAGGATTCTTGTGCTTTCCGCCCGTCCGGCACATGTGATTGCTGAGATTCAAGTGCCTGAAAAACGACGGTCACGTGAATGGCTACTGCAGCAATCAGAGTTGAAGCAAACGATTTATCAGTTATTGGCAGGTGAATGAGATGTTAAGTGATGCTCATTGCCATTTAGATGGGAGTCAGAGTTTAGCACTCCTTCAGCAGGAACACACGATTTTGACGATCATTAATTGTGATTCGCCAGAAGAATGGGAGGAAAACAGACGGCTTGCAACAAGCAAGAATCAAGTCTTAAGTTACGGTATCCATCCTTGGAAAGCGGATAGCTATACGTTTGCACAAGTTGAGCTTTTTTTGAAAAAAGCAAGGATCATCGGTGAAATAGGGCTAGACAATATCTGGACGAATGTGCCGCTGTCTACACAAAAAAGGGTGTTTGAGCAACAGCTTGCTTTTGCATCCATAAATAAGAAACCTGTTGTACTGCATACAAAAGGATGCGAAAAAGAGATCTTAAGCTATATCCAAGCTTACCCTAATCACTATTTGATTCATTGGTATTCTTCTTTGGACTATCAACAAGACTATATTGATTTAGGCTGTTATTTCAGCATTGGTCTTGATTTGAAAAAGAACCCAGCAGTCTGGCAACTAGCTAAAACAGTCCCAATCGACCACTTACTTATTGAAACGGATGGACTACATGCAGCAGAATGGGCATTAGGTGATAGCTTTTCAGAAAAAGATTATGTCTTACTGCTTGAAGAACAGTTAAAGACAATCGCTGAAATCAAAGAGCTATCAGTTGAAGAAGTTAAGAAAAATACTTACCAAAACTTGGAACGTTTCATTAGATTAGGTAAATAAAAAAGAGGTGCGACACTAGTTGTGTCGCACCTCTTTTTGGCTTTCTTTGTATAAAAGTAAACCGTTCGATTAATAAATGAATCTTAGTACCAACCGTTTGCTTCCCAGAATGCTTTCGCAGCTTCCCAAGAACCATAACGTGAAGCAACATATTGTTCTGCCACTTTTTCTTGGTTCGCAGCAGAGTAATCACCATTCAAGTAAGAAGAATCTAATTGGTAACGTCCGATGTAACGTCCGTTCGTTGCTGTGTAAGAACCGCTTGATTCTTTTTGTGCGATCCATTCTTTTGCAGCATTCGTGCTTGTTGCCGTTGTTGTTGTTTCTGTTGCAGCAGATTGTGTTTCAGCAGATTGTGTTTCAGCAACAGGGGCTGCTTGTGTTTCTGTTTGAACCGTTTCTTGTACAACAGGTTGTTCAGCTTGGACTGGTGCTTCTTGAACGGCTGCTTGAGGTTCAGCAGCTGCTTGTGCAGAGCCTTCTGTTGGAATCGTTAATTGTTGTCCTGAGTAGATCAGGTTAATGTCAGAAATTGAATTTGATTCTGCAATGGCATTGATCAAGGAGTTGTCACCAACGTATTTTTGAGAAATC
>NZ_BNJW01000006.1 GCF_015751045.1 Enterococcus lactis | reverse complement strand
AAGTAGTGACTGTTTTTCCATCAATGGTTACCGTACCATCAGAAGCAATCTTGATTTCCCAAGTAGTCTTTTTGCTTAATTCATGCCCTTCTGGAGCTTTTGTTTCTGTCAGTGTATAAGTCATTTCTTTTTGCAATTTGACATTTTCTGGAAGAGAATAGGTTCCGTCGCCATGATCTGTTAGTAAAGTATCAATAGAATCTCCTGTTAATTTGAAAACAGCGCCAATAAGATCCTTTTCACCTGTAGAGGAATTTTTCGTTATTTTCAAGTTTAACGGTGTGAATTGTTTAGTATTTTTCCATGTCATTGCATCTATTTGTTGAGAATCGTATCCTGGTACAGGTAATTCTTTGATTGTTTGGTAACTGAATGCTTGACCTTGATTATTGTATTGAGGTAGTGATAATATCTCTTGATAACTTTCTCCGCTATTTGCAGATAATTTGTCAATGTCTGCACGTTCCCACGTATTTGTTGTATCTTTAGCTGGTTTAATGATGCGGATATATCCGTTTTTCCAAGCTGCAGCATTTGTCGTATGTTCCCGTTGAATCTCAAAAGTAACTTGATCTGGACGATCAGCTAGATTGTTATCAAATTCTTCCCATAACTTTTTGATGTGAAGACTGACTCCGGGAGCTTTAGCAGATGGTATACCGAATTCAGCTAATTCATTGGTATCAATGTTTGGCTGGAAAGTTGTCCTGCCGTTCATTTGATACCAGAAATTTGGATGGAAGTCCTCATTTTCTGTTTGGATTCTCACTTGGTAATGGATTTGGATTTCTTGGTCTTTTCCTAAATAGATCTGATTGCTCTTGATGGTATTTCCTTCTATGGAAATAGATGGAGTGACCGTTGTAGGACTTGTCCCCACACTCTTGACTGAAAGTGTACCAGGCTGATAAATGAATGGTTCTGCGATTGGATCATTTATTTGTCCATTGCTTACAGTTGCTGAGATCTGTACAGCTTTTTTGGCTAGGTATTCAGAGATATCTGTTGCATGATCAGCTGATTCATAGTAAAGATCGCCTTTTTCATCTGATGAAACCATTTGTCGCATACGAGACTCTACTTCTGCTTTTGAGAGACCAGCTGCCGGATCGCTTTGAAGTTGGATGCCAAGACCATGTATTTCGATTCCTCGTTCTTTGAGTGCCATCGCTTCTCCGATGGTTGCGATAAACGTACTGTCGATTCTTCTGGATAGATTGTTTTGGTCAGGTGCATCATAGATTCTTGAGATTAGAGAAGTATTTCCCGGCCGATCTTGCGTATTAGAAAACTGAGTTCCGTAATAATTGCTGCTTGATTGTGCGTGTACCCGCTGTACTTTATAAGAAAATGTTGGTACACCATCCGTCAGCAAAACGATCACTTTTTTATGTCCATTTGGAACGGATAGCATGTTTCCTGCATCTCTTAGTGCTTTTTGTGTAAAAGTACCACCATTTGTCCATGAAGGTGTAATGGATTTTACTTGATTTTTCACTGAATCAAATGAACCCATCTGTACTGCACCGTTACTGTAGCTATATCCTTCGATTGAGTAGCCGACATATCCCATATTGATTTTGTCTGTGATACCGCTATCTGCTAAAGTATCGACAAAACGATCGACACCAATCTTTACTTCACCGATCCGATTATTGTCGTTCATACTTCCAGACCAGTCTACGACCAATACGAGATCAAGAGGAGTGATATTTTTTTGAGTATTTCCTCGAACATTCAGATACAAGTCAAACAATCCAGGAGTCGCTGTTTCTTTGGCAAATTTTCGGATGGCATAATCGGCATCCTCTTTTTCCCCACCATATTCAATATAAGAATTGTTGCGATTGGTTGGATTGCCATCCCACCCATTCAGCCCGTCCCATTGCTGTTGTCCTTGGCGATTGCCCTGATGATTACGCACATATTGACTATTATCCGGTTGCCACATTGCCTTAGGGTATGTTCCTTGCTCATCTGTGGTATATTCTGGTTCAATCGTAGCTAACCCCTTAGGTTTCAACTGTGCATTAAATAATTGTGGTTGTTCAAACGGACGATATTCGTCTTTATCTAACGATGAATCATCCGATATCTCATGATTTTCATAAGAAGTTGATGTTTCAGACGTTTTTTCATTTGTTTGTGCAGTTTCCTGATTCTTATTATCTATAGAAAATGAAAAGGAAACAGGTTCGGATAAAAGTAACTGACCCGTTTTTTCTTCTATCTGAATATTGAGTTGAAATTCTTTGCTCGTACTCGGCAACTCAATGGTCCATTCTCTTTCTTCAATAGTTTGAGAAAAATAACCTGCTAGCCATTTTCGTTGTTGTTCATCTGTGTATTCTTGATATTCCTGAGAAACATAAGAGGAAAGCAGATTCGTTTCAGGTGCATCTTTTGAATGTAGCTGGAATAAAAATCGGGTTTCTTGCGTTTGCGCATTTAATCGATACAAGATCGTTAGCTGATGATCTATTTTCCTAATACTTACTTTGCCGTATTCATTGTTTAATACTTCTATGGTTGATTCTTCATTGGCTGCCACAGTCTCCCCTTTTTGGATATGGAAATAGGTGACGAAAAATAGAGAAAATAGACAGAAAACGATAAAATAATTTCGCTTCTTCATTTATGGATACCTCCTTAGAAAAAATTTAATATTCAATTAGATAATATAAAAAAAAGAAAAAATTCACTAATCTTTCTAATTCTCTTCTCTTTTGGCTGTAACTATTCAATCAGAGTTATTTTAAAGGAAATTAAACTTGAGATAGATTAATAAATATATCTAATAATTAGTTATTGAAAATAGGTTATTTATTCTTTTCTCTCACAAAATATACTCATTAAGTGGTAATTTTGAGATAAATTAAAAAAAAATATTTCTAAATCCTGTATAGTTTTTTTAGAAAATCGAGACGAGTATTTACAAGAAAAAATAAATACGGTATTAATAATAAAAACATAAAAAGAAGGTGAAGAATTGATTGAAAAAATTTTATTAGATGACCATGCGAGAATGAAATTAAGCGTGTATGGAAAGGTGATGACCTTACGGCCGGGGGAATATAGTTTAGATCATGTACGAGAAAACTTAGATTTCTATTTCAGTGCGACTCGTTTCAAAAAAATCCTATGTGATATACAAGATGATTTAGAACAATTTACTGATATTAAACTGTTACATAATAAAAATAAGTTATCCATTCCTGAACAACTTGTTCAATATATCCAATACCAACATTACCTATCAACAGAAAGTGTTCCTTATAAATTATTGATCAGTCTTCTGACCGAACAAGATGAAAATCTTGCAGCTTTTTGCAATCGCCAATTTATCAGCCGCTCAACGTGTTTTCGGCAAATAAAAAAATTGGCTGAATATTTGAAGGAATACAATATCAACTTGAATTTATCGAATCTTACCTTATCTGGTTCTGAAATGCTGATTCGCATCATCTTTTTCAATTTCTTTTGGTTTGTTTCATTAGGGGAAAGCCTGGATAGCATTCCTTACAGCCAAGAAGTTCGTGCATTGATTTATAAGCACGAAGGATCGCAACACAAGAATAAGTTTGATTTAGGAAAAAAACAAGCCAGCCTCCATTGCCTGATTTGTTTGCTGAGGATCGAAAACAATCATTTTACGGATATCTATAGATTATCAAGAGATTCCTTTATTCCAAGCGAAACAAACATTGACTTTTTTTACGACTTCTTCAAAATTGCGAATCTTCGTTTAGATATCTTAGAGGTAAACTCTTTGTTTTACTTATTCTATTACTGGCCGCTTCTTACCTCTAATCAAGACATTCGTGTGCCGATCGTTCATCATTCGTATGAACAACCGAGCAATGAGGTCAAAGATATCTTAGAGGAATTTCAGAAGCATTGTCAGACATTTATTGGTACACTCCAGTTTGAAAAAGAGCCAGCTTTGCTTTTGAATCTCTATCTATCAATTGGTAATTTTAGCATGTTCAAGCAAAAAATTCCTTTGACCACACTATTTATCTCTTCTTATATTAAAGATAAATACCCACTTTTACGTATCTTGACAATCAAAATCGAAGGTTTTTGGAAAAAAATCGCACAACGAAAAAACTATACATGGCTGAAATCATGCGTAAGTGAATTAGCCTTTCTACAAACCAGTTTACTTTATCCGTATTATTCAGAAATCGATGAAAACTATAAATTGAAAGTTGGGTTTGTTAACGTCTCTGAACATCTGATTTCCGAAGAAATCTTGAATTTAGGAAAGAAAATCCCCTTTGTAGATATCGAGCTACTCACACTTCCCATCACTGAAGAATATGACTTTTTCATCTTTGGTTCACCTCTACTGATTCCTGCTGGTCTTGATTCTTCTAAGTATACAGTCCTTGATTTTTGTCATTACAGCGATTTTGAAACTGATCTGTATCAACGTCTTTTAGAAGTTCATCATCTCAAATTACAAAATTTGTTCTCTAATTAGCTGATTTATGTAAAAAAGTGGCTATGACATAAGTTCCTAAAAAGAGCTGAACCCTTATCTATCAAGGGTTCAGCCATCGTTTCTTTATTCAGATTTTTCTTCAGCTATGAAGTTAAGTTCATTGACGATAATTGAAGCTAGGTGCTTTTTGAATAGGATTAATCACTTTGCTAATAATAAATTTTAATGATTAGTTTTCAATCGTATTCAAGTTACGTGGTGTGCTTTTGGTAAAAAGCTACTTATCAATTAGTTTCAAAGGTTCTACATTAGCAAAATTATCAATTTTTGTAATTTAACTAGTAAAACGATATTCCCAAGCTTTTTCTTTACGCTTATTATTAACAGAATATCTAAGCATATACTTATATTTTTAGCGAAATTCTTTGTAAATCTCAATAAATTTCATCTGGATTGTCATAAGTAATAATCCCTAATGCTATGCTTATCTTTATCAATAAATTCAAATAAAGATTTTTTTACATTGATTAAAATATGGAGGCTCAAAAAAATGAACATTTTCTCTTTTGGATAATTAAATGAAATACCATCTGTATAAGATTCAACATCCATATTAGTTAATTGAATCTTTTAGTAAAGAAATATCCCTTATTTTTTTATTAAAGATTGCTTATTAAAGCAACAACCTACCTTGTACTTACTTTCTTGTTTTGTCCCCTCTATCTGTCCACCGCTAGTAATACCACTTACGTTCGTTATATTTAGGAAGAAGGTCGCAAACCCTTCCTCTAGAGAAAAAGGATGATTAAACTCTTTTTTACAAATTTCTTTCTGTCTTGGCCATTCTTCAATGTTTACAATGGTTTTGTTAATCAGATTGATAAATTTGTTGGGATAATTTAATATTGAATACCATAAAGAACGCATAGATTTATCTAAATTATTAATTGCAGTCATTTTCACATTCTTTTGAATTAATAGCTGAATGGGCCACCCCGGCTCCCTCTGCAAAATGCTCGATATCTCGATATAAATTTCATATTCTCCAATACTCTTGTCTATTGTTTTTTTCAAATTTATACAATTGACTTTTTCCTGCCAGATACCTCAAAAGGGAGTTGGTTGTTGGCAAAAAATACACCTCCTGAAATATTTATTTTTTGCATTATTAAATCTTCATCAACTTTTTGTCCTTACATACATATCTGCATATATATCCAGCTTTAATCTGTCATCACTTGAATTTTACCAAAAGTATTCGTTAAATAGTTTATTTATAGTTTTTAATATCTCTTTGGATAAAAACTTTTTTAATCATCGTTGGAGAGTATTGGGTCATTATCACCTGAATACCCTAGTCTTAAAAAAATTGGGTTAAGACATAAAAAAATTCAATTTGTGCAGCTGGAAAAAGACCTGCGTCTACTTCATCAATTAGCAAGATTCCTCCTTCAATTTCTTAAACGATAACAAGACTCTTACAATTGTCCAACATTATCTTCACCTACAGATATTGATTGAAAGTTATATTCAGAAGTATGTGGTTGCTAAAGAGTTTACCGCCCCACTAATAGTATCAATTGCTGCGACAAATTATATCCAGTAAGCTCTAACTTCAAGCCTTTATTTTCTTCAACATATACATCAGTAGCAAAATCATAATCACGAGAAACAATTAGAGTTAAGCAATTTACATTAAGATAAATTATCATTGGATTCATTGCATTTCTAGCTCTCTTAACACTGGACTATTTTTGCTATAATCTTTTGATAAATTTAACTTTAGATTTTTCTTTTCTACTCCATCATATAGTTCAATACCAACATCCAGTGAACTAGGTAAATCATAGTTTTCTAAGAATCTAAAGTGTTCTGAAAATACAAATTCATATGCTTTATCCAACAACGTTTTGTATACTTTCAAATGATTTCGTTTAATTGGATTCTCAGTATAACCTGTTGAGAATATAGTATACCCTATCGTTACATATCCCATTCATTATTATACCAGTATTTCTTTGTGATACATAAGGGTGTAAAAATAGCTTCTTATACTAAAGACTACAAGTAGTTATTGAAGCAAGTCTTCATAAGACACCTGTAGAACATCCCTAATAGCTCTCAATTGATCCAACTTAATGTGTTGGCGGCCGCTTTCAATCTTAACCAATGTTTCCCTAGTTATAGCGATTTTTCTAAGCTGTAGGTCTCTAACTAGCTCGGTTTGACCGATTCCTTTTTCTACTCGGAATCGTCTAATATTGCTACCGATTACATTTTCTCTATCAATAATTTTTTCCTCTTTCAAGAATAGCACACCTTTTGGACTAAAATTAGTCCTTTTTCTTATTAATGTTAAAGATTTGGTATGCTACAATGGGACTAGTATTAGTCCATATTCAATTTTAAGAAGGAATTTCTTTGAAAAAATTTGCAATCATTCTAACCTGCGCTTTACTCATCGGAACTATAAGCGGGTGTACCACTTCTGACACAAATTCTACAAGTACGGAAACTAGTACAACAACCTCAGAAAAGAATTACCCTATACATTTTTTTCCGGTTCCAGATGGATTTGAAGCTTATTATCATGATAAAAAACTAGATGTCCCTTTATCAGAAACTGAACCTACTGAAAAGATTTTGCCAATTGAAATTGAAAGAAATCAAGAGGATATAAAACTCAAGGCCGATCTTCCCATACTGAACAGCACAGAAATTGATTGGCACGAGAACATTAAAGTAACTATTGAAAAAGGAGCATTAGCACAACTTTATACTGAAAAAGTTGAACAATTTTTTGAGGCTGGTGCCAATAAAGACTTTTTAAAAATAAGCGATTATTCGGATAACTTTTTTAATGAAACCCAAGATGAAATCATGAACTCAACTTTTATGGCTGAAGATATGTACAATATGACGTTAAAAAAAATTAAAGCTTACGACCATCCGTTAAATCTGACACTAAATAATGGATTGCTCTCTTTTGTATTAGCAGGTTACGTTGACTATGAATATTCACCAGCTTATTTGGAGAAACCTCTTCAACACGAGAACAATGATATTAATTTTAGATTTGTCTACAATTCAAAAAGGAAAACATGGTTAGTTGATCAACTAAGCGCTATAAACACAAGCTTCCATGAATTACCTAAACCTGAAACTGAAGCTGATATGGTCATTAAAACATTCTAAAAAAGAAACGTTGAAGGAATAATCATTCTTTCAACGTTTCTTTTATTGTTTTTCAGTTTACAGTCTTACCTGAGCGAATAATCTGATTTCTAAACTCTCGAAAAACTTCTTGTGGTTGATAATAGTCTGTATCTATTTCAAATATTTCCGAAAACAATTCAAGGAACTTTTCTACTGAAATGATAATGTTACCATCTTCCTCTTGGCTGTTTTCTATTATTTCTGCTTCTAATTCAAATAAATCTAGTGACGAACTAAAATCATAAATCCTGTCATATTGAACAAAAAAATCAAGAAAAAGTTGCTCAAACTCTTCCTTATTTATCACTAGTGTTTCAAGCGGAACAACTTTATTTTCATCAGACATTCTCCCAATTTCCTCACTTTCATTTTCAATCGTTCATTGTTGCGGACGTATCAGATTTTCTCTATCATTTTTCAGTGCATAGATTACTTGTAATACACGACCATGCTTTGTAAACTTTTTTAGTTAGTCGAATATTTTTTAAATGTGCGTTTCATACTATACGCTTGATAGATTTTCTCCTATTTTTTAATCTTTTATCACAACTTTTATCGTTTTTTCTTCTGAAAAAAATCTTGCTTACATCGTTACATAGTTTCCAAAAAGATACATTACTAGTAGAAACAACAAGATTCCTTTATTTCCCGCTGAAATGGGAAGTATATTTTAAACATTTTTTCTCCTTCAACTTACACTATAAAGTATCTTAATCACGCGATATGCTGGCCACTAAATTCATTATATTTGATTCCTTTTTTAAGATAATGTAGCATCTTTTTATCCAATAACGCAATTGTTTTCAAGGATAAATTTCTTAAGATGGTACATTTCAAAATGGTATTTGACATATAAAACAAAAAAGAAAGAAAAGAGCATAAGGGAAAACTGATAGCACCTTCCTACAGGAAGGTGGCTAAGTTGGCTGTGCCAACTGGTTTTCTTACAAAATCACTTCATATTTTTTTGATATCATAAAAAAATCCATTTTGGACCTATTTTCGGTCATAATATAGTACCTACTTTTGGTCATAGTTTCGTCCGTAGTTTTGGTCATAGTGACTAAAGCTTTTACGCACAAAAAAAGAGAGTGGCAAGATAAAGCTTGCCACTCTCTTTTCTATTCACAAAATTGGTTTAAATTTACTTTCTTTAACACTTCATTTATATCATAGCAATTATAATGTTTACACAACATCATTCCTAAATTTAACGGTTGTTCCTCTTTATATTTTTTAAGTTCTACATTTTTTTGCGTTTAATTGCTTTTCTCTTTTCTTTATATTCCGCTCCAACTTTCTCTTTAATAGTGACAATAGAATTACATATTTTTGCTAAACTTCCTTAAAAAAATTGGATCTCGATTACTCAAATTTGCTTGCAGACTTTTCTAAGTGCTTTGTTTTTTCTTCATAATTATTTGATTTCATTTCCATTTTCTTCTATTTAAAATTTATTATTTTTATTAGTCGTACGCATAGAACTGATTTCATTTTTTTATCTGTTTGATTATCTAGCGTTTGAAATTCTAAGTTTTGATTGGATTCATCAATATCTTTTTATACTACTTTATTTTATTTACAAAATTTATTTTCTTGTTTACTTTGGTCACAGTTTCATTCGTCACTTCGGTGATATTTTTTCAATATACAAATAAAAAAAGTTGAACCGATATACATTAGGTTCAACTCTTTTTTAGGTTTCATAGGGCATACTATCACTTTTAATCTGATAGATGTAAATCTCTCTTTACTTTTTTGTTATCCATTTTTCAACAATAGCTCCCTTATATGTTGTCAATATTGCTCTACGTATTCTTGCTCTTTAACCCATTCTTTCTCTGAAGTGGAAGAGAATAATCGTTTAATCCCCACTAATTCTTTGCCATAAATTCATGTCAAATACAATTTTTAAAAACCATTTAATTCATGGATTTTCTCTTCACTTTTTTCTAGATAACAATATTTAAAATTGTTTTTTATCTCACGTTTCATCTTCAATTCATCTTGAATCATCAGTTCAATATAATTAGTGACCGTGATTTTTTCATTTGTTGCGTTCTTTACTGATTCACATAATTCGTCAAGTTCTAAGAAATCATGCGTACTAAGCTGCAGAATTAATTGCATGACAATCACCTCTTTATTTTTTTAATAGACTATCGAAAAGTGGATTAGGATCATTAAATGTATCTCTGAACAACTCGTTATCTTCATAAGTGAATCTTCGTCTTGGTTTTGATCCCTTATCATTTTCACGGATTTCACTATCAATAATCACTGTTTCATGATTTGAATCAAATTTTTTCGCTGACTTTCTTTCTTCAACGATATTGATTTTTTGTGTTTTTTCTTTCATTTCTCCACTATCTTTTTGAACGTTTTCCCGAACATCTACTGTTTTGAACCCTTGACTACTTGTAGAACTTTGTACATTTTCTCGGACATCTACTGTTTTTGGTTGACTTGTACTGCTACTTTGCAGATTTTCTCGAACATCAATTGTCTTAGTACCTTGACCATTTGAAGAACTTTGTAAATTCTCTCTTACATCAACATTCCGTCCGACATGACCATTCAATGAACCTTGAATATTTTCTCGGACATCTACTGATCGGCCACCTTGACTACTTGTAGAATTTTGTAGATTTTCTTTGACCAATTTTTCTAATCCGGTATTTGAATTTTTAGCTTCATGGATTCTTTCTTTGGTCAACGCTTCTTTTTCGTCCATATTAGCGCCTGTACGCCCTTCTACACGTTTCCTTAACATTTTCCTCACGATTCATTGCTTCAGGCGTGTATTTCGCTTCCTGTCGCTTCTGATTAATTAATTCTTCAGCAGACTTAGCTTGACCGTGCATAGCATTTTTACGTTCTTCAATATCTTGTTGGACTTTTTGCTGAATTGCACTTACAGGATTATTATTCGATTCAGCATTATTTTTCATTGCTTCACGCATACGTTCAGAACTAGACATAATTCTATCGGCATTTTCAACCTTAGCACCATCTTTTCTATCCGAAAGACGTGTTGGCATGGAATCAGCATATTTTCCAGTTTCATCTTCTTTATTTTTAGCTAACATAGGTTTGCTATTTTTATTAATAGCGGACACTGTACCATCATCTAAACCTTCTTTGAACTTATTCTTGGTATCATTAGCTATATCACGCATACTTTTAAATGGTTTTGTTGCTCTTTCACTAGCCATTGTAGCTCCATATGAAGCTAAACCTGATAATCCACGTTCATGGGCATATCCCAAAGCTCTTCCAGTTTTGCCAGCTTTTTTTGATAGAGTTTCGCCGAAATTCTTTTCTGGTTTTCGATCTTCTCCTTCTCCGCTGTCTGATCCATTTCCATTTCCGCTTCCTTTGGCACGATTAAATCCATTTGATCCTTTTCTAAATAGCATTGCGCCCATTCCAAAAGCAGAAGCAAGTTGCCCATAGCCTTCTTTGAGTCCAATATCAACACCAAAGTATCTCATGACTGTTCCACTGCCTTTGATTAAAACAAAAACGGCACAGATATAAGCAATTGTTTTTATAAAAATATTTGTTGAGATACCTTGTCCTGAGTTCAGAAAATTGATAAACATAGCAAACATGGATAGTCCAAATCCTTGAAAGCCTACTGTTAAATAGCACTGTAGAATATCTGATAGAACAACTTTTGAACGCTGTCCTGTTTCAATATCTGTTGCAAAAACAAGAACACCTAACACGCGTTTAAATGCAAGTTCTAGTATTGCTGTAATAATGACAAACGCGCTAAACACGTATACGATTGCCAACGCTGTCAACCCAATCGAAATCCCCCAAAGATTTGCTTGATAGCGATAATAGCCTGATTTCAAGCTATCAGAAAATGTTGATAAAAAGTTATCAGAAAACTTTGTGGCAACAAATTCATTATTAGAATTTTCAACTAATTCATAGCGAAGATTATCCGCAGCTGGATTTTCTTTTTCCAATTTATCAATCACTTTATCCGTCAACACTTGTGTGAGATCCGTCTGTTGAAAATTTTTTCGTGTTAATTTATTCCGATCCTCCGTTTTATCAATGCTTGAGTACTGATCTGTTTTATTAATATATGCCAAATCTGTTACTCCTTGTTTTATCAATGACCAAGCGACTCCGTCATCTGAATTTGTAATCGTAGTAGCATCATTGTAAAATATTTTGGAAAATTGAATACCGCTAGAAATCATCGTTGGCATTAAAAGAATTAATGCTACAGACATCACTATATTCATTGCAACAGATTTTAAATCTATTGTTCCTTTTCCAGTAATCATCTTGTAGCCAACAAACATCAATGAAAGGATCATTAATCCAACGACAATTGTATTCATGACTGATTGATAAACGTTATTTAGCCCTATACTTTCAATAAAATTGAACAAATCTAGCACATCTGGAATCATATTTTGAATCGAATCAGTCACAGTAAACATACCTTTTACCACAGCCCATCCAAGCCAAAACCCAAACTGACTAAGGAAATCTCCATTGTATTTTTTCAGGTAAGGTCTATAAAGAGAATTATTCAAAAACTCTGTTTGACTTTTTGTGTCATCAAACCAATTGAAAATGCTAGCTTCAACAATATTACTTGTAAAAACAACGCTAATCATTAAAACAAGTACACTGAGTGCTAACCAGTTTATTTTTCTACTAACGATTTTTTCTTTAATTGCTTTCATAGTTTTTCCCCTTCAGCCCATTTTCTAAGACTCTCAGAGAGCTGCTGAGCCATTTTTTGATTAATTATGACATGAGTTACACAGTTGTCATTTTCAGCTCTTAAATCGAGAACTACTGTGTTGAAGCAGATACTCTCGATTAGTTCGAGAGTATCAGTGTTTTGATCAAGACACCAAATCTGATCTATTAGACGATTTTTAATCATGTTTTTTCTCCTTCTAACCAATTATGCATAGGGATTTTAGGTAACTCTTTAATTCCGAATGCTTTATTGAATTGATCTGTAGTCTCTATATTTTCTAAAAGCTGATTTTTATATCTAATTTGAAGTCCATTTAGAAAAAATTTTGCGTAATCGAATAGTCCTTCGTCTGTTTTCGCTTGAAAAACACATGCTTTATGTTGTGTTATAATGCATTGAGTGTTAAGATACTGAGTATTTTCATATAAAAATTCAATGATTTTTCTGATATCATCTATATATACATTAGCGTTTTTCAAATAGTGATACACTTGTAATAATTTTCGACCATCGTCATTATTTTCTTCATAAAGAACACTAACCTTAGTGTAAATTTCTTTTATATTAATATCCTCTTCTTCATTAATTGTATTATTAGATGTATTATTCTCTGTTAACTTTTCTTTGCTAGGGGTGTTAACTTTTGTTAGTGGGGTAGCTAACTTTTCTTTGTCAGGGGTGTTAACAATTCTTATAACTCTTTTATCTACCTCCTTCGAATTTTCTTTATATATAACTTCTCTCGAAATGTAGCCATTTGCTTCTAAAGATTTAAGCCATTTTTGAATAGATACCCTACTACCGCCGTATAAATCTTGAAAATACTGTGTTTTCGCCCAGCAAAATCCTTTTTCATTGCATAAAGCAGTGATTTCACCATACAAAAGCTTTGAACTTGGAATTAAGTCTCGGTCATATCTAACATTAGCGGGGATGATAGCATAGTAATTTCTTTGAATCTTTTGTTCATCACTTATATACTTTCTCCCTATCTTTAAAGTATGTTAAAATGTAGTCAAATAAAGTTTTCTTAGAACTTTATTCATTATCGAGTGTTCCCCTTCGTCTGCAAACTATCGGGAGCACTCTTTTTTATATATTTTTCAATTCTTTTCAATACTAAATTTGTTATTTCATCTTCTCTCAAAACTTTCACCTCTCTTCATTCGAGCAAACATAAACTCATTAACTGCCTTTTTCGAATAAAATTTTCTTGCCCCCAATTCAACCACAGGTAATCCCTCATTTCTTACAGAATTTTTTAAAAAGTTTTCGCTCACATTTAAGTATTCTGCCATTTCTTTTTGATTGAGATATTCCCTTGTCATACCAGCATTTTCTTGAGCCTTTTCAATAGCTTTTGTAGCAATTTGATAAAACTGCTTCAGAAACATTTCCTCCTGCTCTTCTGAGATCATTAATTTTATTGCTTCCACAAAAACCTCTCCTTTTTGATTGTTCTATAACTTCTCTACCTAAATAGTAATTTTTAGTAATGAGCAACAAAAAAATAATTACTAAAAATTACTAAAAATCACTATTTTATAATATCTTATAGAAATTCCATTGTCAACATTTTTAATAAATTTTAGTAAATGATAGCAATATATGTTACAATAAATCAGAAAAAGGAGGCTTAGTTATGAAACCTAATCTATCGTTAACTAGTGAACGTATTAGAAAAATTATCGAATCCAAAGGTCTGACATTAGAACGATTCGGTGATTTAATTGGAGACACACCAATAAGTTCCGTTAATAATTGGCTTAGAGGTGTGTCTTTACCCAATAAAAATAGGCTTTTAACAATTGCAAATATTGGAAACACTAGTGCAGACTGGATTAAATGGGGAACTTTGGAAGAATACATAGCTTCATACCTTATAGATTCAGGGTATGAGCTATATATTAAGGACTTCCCAGAGATACCTCACAAAGTCTTTAATGATATTCAAGAAAGATATAGTGATACGTTTTCGCTAGATAAAGACTATGAGTTATTGAATCCTATAATAAAAAATATATTTTCAAAATATTACTCAAAAGATTTTGAAATTTATCTAAATGAGATACTTGCTAATGATATCAATCCTCTTATCGAAGAGTATGCTAGTCAAAAACACTCTATCTCTAAAGAGCTATTTTTCAAAAGAGCCAACAGTAGACTTCAAGATAAGATAAGAAATGGGGATTTCAAATACGGTGAAAAAGAAATACTGATTGATTCTTCAAAACAGCTATTAAACGAAATGGACTTAGCCTATCAAGATATTTCACAGTATTCATCTGTCGAGGATTTCTTTTATAAAATTACTAAAAATCAATTTGAAACAGAAAAATTTATTTCTGATCTTAGCAAAAAATACAATTTCCCATATGAGAAAAATAGTATAGTCGCAAAATTTCTAACTAATAATCACGATAAATTTAAAAGCAATTGATTCTTCAAATAACTTCTCTACCTGCAATCATGAAGTAAGGAGAGAATCAAATGGCCACATTTTTTAGTTATAAATTACAAAATGGCGAAAAAATTGGGGATTTGAAACTTATTTAGGAAAAGATCCCAAGACTGGAAAAGATATACGTACAAAGCGTAGAAGATTCAAATCAAAAGCTGAGGCACAAATAGCACTTAATAGACTACTTGTAGACTTTAAAGAAAAACAAGAGTTTAAAATCAATGTTACAACTTTTCAAGAGTTATATGAATTATGGATTGATAACTACAGAACGAGAGTAAAACCATCTTCCGTTGCCGTTGCTCAACGTTTTTGCAAGAACCATATATTACCTGCTTTTGGGGAATTACGATTGGATAAAATAAGTGTTAGTTATTGTCAAAAACAGGTTAATGAATGGCACAAAACATTAAAACAATATGGTTTCTTGAGAAAAACAACTGCTCAAATATTTAAATTTGGAGTAGCAATGGAAGTCTGTAAAGATAATCCTATGTCTAAAACATTGCTTCCAAGAAAAATTGAAGAAGAACAACCCTTGAAGTTTTATACGAAAGATCAATTACAACTATTTTTAAAGAATACTAAAGAAAATAATTCAGTTAAACTGTACACTTTTTTCCGTTTATTAGCTTATACAGGAATGCGTAAAAGCGAGGCATTGGCGCTTCAATGGGAAGATATAGACTATTTCAATAAAACAATAACAATTGGTAAAACTATCGCTCAAGACGAGTTTAATCAAGTAGTTCTACAAGTACCTAAAACTAAAAATTCATCAAGAACGATTCAGCTTGATGATTTTACACTTAAACAACTGCGTATTTGGCAACAAGAACAAATGAAAATAATGATCTTATATGGCTATAACACGAATTCACCAAAGCAGTTTCTTTTCACTACAAACACAAACAAGCTGTACTACCCCCAAGTAGTAAACGATTGGTTAGACTGGATTTACAAAAAGACACCGATGGAGCCTCAAATTACTCCACATGGATTTAGGCATACCCACTGTAGCTTATTGTTTGAAAGTGGTGCGTCGATAAAAGAAGTACAAGAACGATTAGGTCACAAAGATATTAAAACTACCATGAATATCTATGCTCATGTCACACCACAATCTATTAAGAAAACAGGTGACCGATTTGCAAAATTTATGGGCGAATAATTCCAAACGTAGCCAAAAACGTAGCCAACTATTAAAATGCAAATAAAAAAATGCTCGAAACGCTTTAATATCAACGTTTCGAGCAATGAAATAGTTATTATCCAACAGACCCTTCCATCTCATAACTGATCAATCGGTTGAGTTCGACTGCATATTCCATTGGAAGTTCTTTGGTGAATGGTTCAACAAAGCCCATGACGATCATTTCAGTGGCTTCAGATTCGGTCAGGCCTCGGCTCATCAGGTAGTAGAGTTGTTCTTCTGAGATTTTTGAGACTTTGGCTTCGTGCTCTAAAGAGACTTGGCTGTTGTGGATCTCATTGAATGGGATCGTATCGGATTTCGACCATTCGTCCATGATGATCGTGTCACATTCGATATGAGAAATCGAACTCGCACTGTTTTTGGCAAAGGTTACTTGTCCTCGATAGTTTACTTCGCCGCCGTCTTTTGAAATTGATTTAGAGACGATAGAACTAGAAGTGTTTGGTGCGTTGTGGATCATTTTTGCACCCGTATCTTGGATTTGGTTTGCTCCTGCAAAGGCGATGGAGAGCATGGTGCCTCGTGCACCTTTTCCATCTAAGTAAACACTTGGGTATTTCATCGTTGTTTTTGCACCTAGGTTTCCGTCAATCCATTCAACGGTTGCGCCTTCGTAAGCTTTTGCTCGTTTGGTTACTAAGTTGTACACATTGTCTGACCAGTTTTGGATCGTGGTGTAACGGCAATACGCATCTTTTCTTGTAAAGATTTCTACGATGGCGGCATGCAAACTATTACTTGAATAAGTAGGTGCCGTACAGCCTTCGACATAGTGGATGCTTGCTCCTTCGTCAACGATGATCAGCGTACGTTCGAATTGCCCCGTGTTTTCCGCATTGATCCGGAAGTACGTTTGTAATGGGACATCGACTTTGACGCCTTTTGGCACGTAAATAAAGGTCCCGCCTGACCATACGGCTGAATTCAGCGCCGCTAATTTGTTGTCGGTTGGCGGTACAAGTTTTGAAAAGTACTCTTTGAATAATTCAGGGTATTCTTTCAAAGCAGAGTCAGTGTCAGTAAAGACGATCCCTAATTTTTCGAATTCATCTTTCATATTATGGTACACGACTTCTGATTCATATTGTGCGGAAGCACCGGCTAGATAAGCTCGTTCTGCTTCTGGGATACCGATCTTCTCAAATGTATCTTTGATTTTTTCTGGTACGTCTTCCCAGTCACGAGCGGGTTTGTCACTTGGTTTTTGGTAATATTTGATGGCATCGAAATCGATGTCTGAAAGGTCGGGTCCCCATGTTTGCATTGGCATTTTATTGAATGTTTCTAGAGATTTCAGACGGAATTCAAGCATCCATTCTGGTTCGCCTTTGATTCTTGACATCTCACGGATCACTTCTTCTGTCAAGCCTTCTCCTGTACTGAAAACCGGTTCGACATCATCGTGAAACCCGAATTTATATTCTTCTAATTCTGGTACGCCCATGTTCTCACTCCTCTTCCTTGTGGTAATGATGGAAAGCTGCGGTACCATCGTTTTTCATTGCTTTTCCTAGTGCTTTCCAGGCAAGTGTCGCACATTTGATCCGAGCGGGAAATTTAGCTACACCACCAAGCATAGCAGCATCGCCTAATTGGTCGGGATCTTGGACTTCTTTTCCTTGGACAAGCTGTAGAAAGTCTACAGTTAAATGTTCTGCTTCTTCTATTGATTTTCCAATGACGGCATCTGTCATCATCGAGGCACTTGCCGTACTGATGGAGCAGCCGCTGCCGTCAAAGGCGATATTTTTGATGATTCCGTCTTTTACATCGACTTGCAATTCGATCACATCTCCACATGTGGGGTTGTTTAATTCGATCTTGCTTGTCGAGTCGGTCAAGCTTCCACGATGATGCGGATGGGAAGAATGATCCAAGATCACTTGACGGTATAAATTGTCTAATTTAGATAGTCCCATGTTGGAAAAACTCCTTTGTTGCCATGATTGCTTCAACTAAACGGTCGGCGTCGTGCGTCGTGTTGTAGAAATAAAAGCTGGCGCGAGCAGTCGCTGATACTTCAAGGTACTTCAATAGCGGTTGTGCACAATGATGACCTGCTCTAACGGCTACCCCTTCCATGTCTAAAGCTGTCGCGACATCATGGGGATGTAACCCATCCAAATTGAACGCAACGACTCCTGTCCGAAAATTCGGGTCTTGCGGACCATAAACAGTCAATCCATCGATTGCTTGTAATTTTGGCAACACATAAGCGGCTAGTTCTTCTTCATATCGATGGATATTGTCCATGCCGAGTTCTTGCAAATAATCGATTGCATGGCCGAATGCGATAGCGCCAGCGATATTTGGTGTCCCTGCTTCGAATTTCCAAGGTAGTTCTTTCCATGTACTGTCGTATAATTCGACAAAATCGATCATTTCGCCACCAAATTCAACGGGTTCCATTTCTTCTAACCATTTTCGTTTACCATATAAGACACCAATACCTGTTGGTCCGCACATTTTGTGTCCACTGAAAGCAAAGAAATCACAGTCTAGTGCTTGAACATCAATGGTCATGTGCGGGGCAGACTGTGCACCATCTACTACGATGACCCCGCCGTTTTCATGGACAAGTTCAGCTAATTCTTGAACAGGATTGATGACACCTAAGACATTGGATACATGAGCAATGGAAACGATTTTGGTTTTGTTCGTGATCTTTTTCGCTGCATCCTCCATATCCAGGAAGCCTTCTTCTGTTAGATCGATATATTTCAGGACGGCACCTGTTCGTTTTGCCAACTGCTGCCATGGGATAACATTAGAATGATGTTCCATGTAAGAGAGCACTATCTCGTCTCCTGCTTTGATATAGCGGTCGCCGAAGCTTCTGGCTACCCAATTCAAGCTTGTCGTCGTACCACGAGTAAATAGAACTTCTGCTGTTTCTTCTGCATGGATGAATGCCCGTACTTTTTCTCTTGCTTGCTCATACTCATGGGTTGCGCGTTCTGCTAACGTATGGACACCGCGATGAACATTGGCGTTATCGTGTTCGTAATAGTGCGCTAATGACTGGAGCACTTGTTTTGGCTTTTGGGTCGTCGCTGCATTATCCAGATAAACGAAAGGTTCATCATTGACGTCTTGAAATAAAATAGGAAAATCATTGCGTAGCTTTTTAGCATCGATCATCCATTCAACTTCCCTTCGATTACTTCGACTAATTCTTTCCGAACTTGTTCTACAGGGATTGCTGTTAAGACAGAACCGAGGAATCCTCGAATCACTAAGCGCTCTGCTTCTTCTTTATGCAATCCTCGACTCATCAGATAGTACATTTCTTCTGGATCAACTCGTCCTACACTGGCAGCATGTCCAGCAGTTACTTCGTTTTCATCGATCAAAAGAATAGGATTCGCGTCACCACGTGCTTTGTCAGAAAGCATCAAGACACGGCTTTCTTGTTGGGCATCTGCACCTTTTGCCCCTTTCAGGATGTGGCCAATACCGTTAAAGGTCAATGTTCCTTTTTCTCGGATCACTCCGTGTTGCAAAATATGCCCGATTGTATGAGGGACTTTATTGGTTACTCGTGTATCGATTCCTTGGATTTGTCTGCCCGAGCTGATTGCCACGATTTTGACTTCTGCGTGTGCACCTTCTCCTGCTAAATCTGAGTCAAAGTCAGCGATCACATGACCGTCATTCATGACACCAATTGCCCAGTCGACAGAAGCATCTCGTAAAATGTGCCCACGGCGATTCATATAAGAAGTAATATTCTCTCCTAATTGATCTACAGCTGAATATTTGATTTTTGAACCAGCTTTAGCGATGACTTCCACGATGATGTTACCTGATGATTTTGCTACTTGTTCTTTGGTTGTCTGGAAACGTTCCAGATAAGAAAATTCACTATGTTCATCTGCCACGATCAACACATGCTTGAAGAAGTGCTCATCAGATGCGCCATCTTGAATGAATAAGGACTCGAGTGGTTCATCGATCACGATATTTTTAGGCACATACAGGAAAATACCGCTGTTCATAAAAGCTACATGGAGTGCAGTCAATTGGTCTTCGTCCATGTTTACTGCTTTTTTCATATAATATTCTTGGACTAGTTCTGGGTATTCGATCATTGCAGTGAATAAGTCAGTAAAAATGACTCCTTTTTCTGCTAATTCCACAGGCAGTTGTTCAAAAATCGTCCATGAACCTTGTTGGACAAGCACAGGATTGTCTTTCATTGCATCAAATGCCGGAATCGTGCCTGTTTCACTGATAGTTTGTGTTTCTTTCACATCGAATAACGACCAGCGATGGAATTTCACCCGATCGATATGCGGCAATGGCAGTTCATCTGCTTTTGTTAGTGCGTCTTGACGGAAGGTTCTCATCCAATCAGGTTCGCCTTTACTTAAAGAAAAATCATTTACCGCGTTAAGATAATCGAGCCAGTTTTTTTCTTTCATTCTTGCTCCCCCTTACGCTTCTTCTTCTTTATAGTCGATTCCTAATTCTTTACTGATTCCAGCGTAGCCTTCTGCTTCCAGGCGTTTAGCTAAGTCAGCATTTCCTGTCATGACTACTCGACCTTCCATCATGATGTGGACGACGTCAGGTGTGATATAGTTCAATAATCGTTGATAGTGGGTGATGATCAATGCACCGAAATTGTCTCCGCGCATTTCATTTACTCCTTTAGCAACGACTTTCAAAGCATCGATATCCAGACCCGAGTCGATTTCGTCTAAAATCGCAAATGTTGGTTCTAACATCAACAATTGTAGGATCTCATTCCGTTTCTTTTCCCCGCCAGAAAAACCTTCGTTCAGATAACGTTCAGCCATTTCTTCTGGCATATTCAATAAAGCCATTTTTTCATCTAACTTTTTCAAAAATGCCATAACAGAGATCTTGTCGTTTTCATCACGTTTCGCATTGATTGCTGCACGCATGAATTCCGCATTCGTGATACCTGGTATCTCACTTGGATATTGCATAGCTAAAAACAAGCCAAGTCGTGCACGTTCATCTACTTCCAAGTCTAAAACATTTTTTCCGTCAAACAAGATTTCACCTTCTGTTACTTCATAGTTTGGATTGCCCATGATAGCGGCAGATAAGGTTGATTTTCCTGTGCCGTTAGGTCCCATGATGGCGTGAATTTCTCCGGTTTTCATTGTTAGGTTTACGCCTTTAAGGATTTCTTTTTCTTCGATCGACACATGTAGATTTTTTATTTCTAAGACAGACATGCATTATACCCCCAAATTCTCTTTCGTTCTCACTCATTTTAGACTAATTGAGAATGAAGCGCAATGATCTTCCTTACTAAAATCAAATATCTTTTATTGATTATTAAACAATTTTGATTTCTAAATTAGAATAGGTATAAAAAAGATGAGGAATAAGCCGTTACAGACTTATTTCTCATCTTTTTTGTTTCATTCCTTATTTTGCATCAGCCTTTACTGGTTTAACAGAGCCGCCCCATTTGTCTGTGATCCATTCTTGGACTTCTTTACGGTGAAGCACTTCAATCAGTTTTTTGATTTTGTCACTGTCTTCATCACCTTTGCGAGTCGCAATGATATTCACGTAAGGAGAGTTGTCTTTTTCAAGTAATACGGCATCTTCTAATGGATTCAATCCTGCGCCATAAGCGAAGTTTGCATTGATTGCGACTAGGTCACCTTCATCATTTTGGTACGTAGAAGCTAAAAGTGATGGGTCGATCGTATGGTTGAACTTCAAGTTCTTAGGGTTTTCTGCAATATCATCGAATGTTGCTGTTTCCAGATCTACTCCATCTTTGACTTTGACTAGCCCATCATCTTGTAAAATCGTGATGATGCGTCCCCAGTCTGATTCAGAATTCGAAGTGATGATCGTTGCACCATCTTTTAGTTCAGAAACATCTTTGACTTTTTTAGAGTACAAGCCCATTGGTTCGATGTGGACAGCACCGGCATTGACAAAGTCATACCCTTTTTCTTTGATTTCTTTGTTCAAATAAGGAATATGCTGGAAGTAATTGGCATCGATATCGCCTTCTTCCAAAGATTGGTTCGGTAAAACGTAGTCATCGAATTTGACGATTTCAAGAGCGATTCCTTCATCTTTCAATAATGGTTTCACATGTTCCAAAATCTCTGCGTGCGGTGTCGGCGAAGCGCCGACTTTCAATGTCGTGTCGTCTGCTTTATTTGCTGAATCTTTGCTGTCGCTGTTGTTACCGCATGCTGCTAATCCTACAGTCAGCAAAAGCGCTGCTGCTAATCCAAAAATCTTCTTTTTCATATCCTATATCCCCCTATATCCTATTATCTTTTGTCTGTTTTCTTAGTTAAGAAATCACCGATTCCTTGAACGATAAATACGATTAATAAAATAATTAAAGTCGCAACGAATGTCACTGTCAGATTACCACGTTGGTATCCTTCCTGCCAAGCAAGACCTCCAAGTCCACCTGCGCCGATCGCTCCGGCCATGGCGGTAAATCCGATCATCGAGATCGTTGTAACTGTTAATCCAGAAATCAACGCGGGAATACTTTCAGGTATCAAGACCTTCCAGATGATTTCCCAGTAACTTGCTCCCATTGCATCTGCTGCTTCCAGTACGCCAGGGCTGACTTCACGAAAAGCAATCTCTACTAGACGGGCATAAAATGGTGCCGCGGATAAAACAAGAGCTGGAATGGCTGCTTGCGCACCTAGCATAGTGCCTACGATTGCTTTAGTAAATGGAATGATCAAAACCATCAGAATCATAAATGGTGTTGACCGGAAAATATTACTGATGATCGATACGATCCCGTAAATGATTCGAGCATACGGTTTGTTTTTGCGTCCAATAGAGTAAAGGATCAATCCCAAAACTAATCCGATGATCGTCACTAAGACCATTGAGATCAATGTCATATATAGTGTATCAAGGATGGCCTGATTCATCGTTTCCGGATTGATTTGTTTAAAATCTAGATATGTTTCTGAAAAGCTTTTATCCACGATGGATCACCTCAATTCCTACTCCTTGTTCTTTAATGAACACTTCTGCTTGATCTAATTCTTTGGTTTCACCTGTCATCAAGACAGTCAATGAACCAAAGGAACCTTCTTTTACTTGTTTGATTTTCCCGTATACGACATTGACATCAATGTTATAGCGTCGAATCGCTTGGGAAATGACTGGCTCGTTGGCATTTCTTTCGCTAAAGGTCAAAGTTGCCAAACGGCCGCTTGGATTTTCTTTGATGAGTTCAGCTAATAGTTCTGTCGAATCAGCTTCTGGTTCGATGTCTTGTTGTACAAAACGTTTGGTTACTTCTTTTTTCGGTTGTCTGAAGACAGTCAACACGTCTCCTTCTTCTACGACTTTCCCCAACTCCATCACAGCGACTTTGTTGCAGATTTTGCGGATCACATTCATTTCATGTGTGATCAAGACGATGGTCAAATTCAATTTCTTATTGATTGCTAACAATAAGTCTAATACTTCTTCTGTTGTTTGCGGGTCCAATGCACTCGTAGCCTCATCACAAAGCAGGATCTCAGGATCATTTGCCAATGCTCGTGCGATACCGACACGTTGTTTCTGTCCGCCGGAAAGTTGTGAAGGATACGCTTGTCCGCGTCCTTCTAACCCGACTAAACGCAACAATTCTTCTGCTCGTTCTTTTCGTTTGCTCTTTGGTACACCAGCTAATTCCAACGGCAGCTGGATATTTTCAAGTACAGTTCTTGACCATAACAGGTTGAAATGCTGGAAGATCATACCGATTTTCTTTCGGAATGTACGTAATTCTTTGTTTTTTAATTTTGTGATATCTTGATCGTTTACGATCACTTCGCCGCTCGTGGGAAGCTCAAGTCCATTCAGGAGTCGAACTAATGTACTTTTTCCTGCGCCAGAATAGCCGACGATTCCATAAATATCCCCTTTTTCAACGTTTAGTGAAACGTCATTGACGGCTTGGATGTTTCCGTTTTTCCCATTGAATGTCTTTTTGACATTCGTTAGTTGGATTAATGACATGCCATTCACATCTTTCTCTTATGATTTTTCAAACAAAAAAGCCTTCGCCCTCTTGCCTTAAGCAAAAGGACGAAAGCTTGAACTTCCGTGTTACCACCTTGATTTACCGTTACTTCGCAATAACAGCCTCTTCCAGTACTTGGACTTAGCTTCTTTCCGTATACTGTCGCGCTGTAACGGGCACTCCCGTAGTAAGTTTGCTTACGCTCGCTTACTCTGCTCTAAGACCATCTTCCATCTCATTTTCGTTACCCATTTTCAGCAAACAGGGCTCTCTTCAAACGTCCGTGACATGTACTCTTCTTTTCAAAGCTTTCTCGTTTCATATAGGATTGCTTATGATTATAGCAACTGGAAGAATCAGTGTCAACTTTTTTCAAGTGATTTTCTGATTTTATAATTCGTCAAATTCTTTTGGATCAACATCTTTGAAACTTAAGATCCACGCATTCATTTCATCTGAATCATTCAAGATATTGATATCTTCACCGATTTTATCATTCACAGAAGAAACTGTACCCGTTAGCGGGCTAGCAAATTCATTGACAGCTTTTTCCGCTTCGACTTCGATCAGAGGTTCATCTTTTTTTAGCGATTGTCCTGCTTTTGGCAAATTGGCAAACGTGATGTCTCCGAGTTCTTCTTGCGCTTCATTTGTCAAACCAACACAGTATTCTTTTCCATTAAATAAGATCCAAAGGTTGTCCTTTTTCTTCAAATGTTTGCCTGCCATTTTATATCAGTTCTCCTTCATAAATTTTTTCATTGAATCCAATTGCAACAAGCTGGTCCTCTTGCACGATCAGCGGCCGCTTGATCAGCATGCCATCTGTCGATAAGACTTGGCTTGCTTTTGAAGCCGTAAACTCGCCTACTTGATCTTTCAGTCCAAGTTCCCGATATTTCATCCCGCTTGTGTTGAACAGGCGACGGATTGGTACTTGACTCGTTTCTAGCCAAGTCTCAATCGTTGAGGCCTTCGGTACTTCTTTGATCATATCAACAGTTTGATAACTAACGCCATGCTGGTCTAACCACGCTTTGGCTTTTTTGCATGTTGAACATTTCGGGTACCAGTAAAAGGTGTACAATTTTCTTACCTCCTTGAAGATCTTGCAGGTGCTTCATTTTGGTATCTCATCGATAATATCAACCCGATACCGATCATGTTCCCTAAAATCGAAGATCCTCCTTGGCTAATGAAAGGCAATGGGATCCCTGTTAAAGGAAGTAATCCGATATTTGCTCCAATGTTCTCAAAGACATGGAACAGCAGCATCATGATCAAACCGCTTGCGATATAGGCGTAAAATTCATTATTCGTATCGAAACACACCCGAATCATACGATAAATCAAAATAAAATACAAGAAAATGACGAATGCACCACCGATAAAGCCGAAGTTTTCACCGATAACGGTAAAAATCATATCGGACTCACGAACAGGCACATAAATATTGCTTACATTGAATCCTTTACCAAACAAGCCACCGGTGCCGATTGCCAAAAGTCCTTGTGCCGGCTGATAACTCATCCCAGACGTATCATGGAAAGGATCCAGCCATGAATCAATACGTGCAAATTGATAAGATTTGAAACCAACTTTGTAAAGCAAGTCTCTTCCGCCTTCAGTCGTCACTAAGAAAATCGTTCCTGCACCAACGACTACTGCTAAGATCACTACAGGGGCGATAATACGCCAAGAGATCCCAGACATCAAGAATATCCCGCCGAAGATCGCAAGGAAGACGAGCATCGTCCCAAAGTCATCTTGGGCCATGATCAACGCTAAAACCGGTATCGTCACGATCAAGAGCTTCCCAATCAGCCAAAAGTCCGATTTCATCGTCCGTTCTTTTACTTGCGTATTATGTTTGGTCACGATCAGCGCCATCATCAAGATATACGCGATCTTCATTAGCTCTGCTGGCTGGAAGGTGAACGCACCGAATCGGAACCAGTTTTTAGAACCTGTAGAATCGGCTAAATTCTTGTCATAGAATTCCAGTAAGAGTCCCATTACTACTAACCCCAAGCCATAAAGGTAAGGAGTCAGTTTCCAAATCCATTTGGAATTCAAATGCATGATGACAACGATTGCTGCCGCCCCAACTAAATACCAGACAACTTGCATCCCTACGCCTTTCAAGACTGCTGGATTGTTCGGATCATGGCTAAGTGCTACATATAATGAGAGCAGACCAATCAAACATAACAGAAAGACTGGTAAAATCACGCCATAATCAATACGATTATCGTTCGAAGCTTTTAATTTTTTTTCCATGTTTCATCCCTTTTCTTAAAAACCATACTGCTGATTATTATAGCGGTCCAGTTAGATAATGGAAAGTCTTTCCACAGACATTTGGGAAAAATTAACTTTCCGTTTGTGCAGCTGCTTGAGCAAACGAAGGGCAAAAGCCTACTGCTTATCTTTAGTGTATCATAGAACTTTTTTTGATACATGCAATTATCTATCAGCTGAGATTCTCCTCGCTGTGAGAAGTTTCTGTGCTTTCATTGTATCGAAGGATCTCTTCAGCAATCTCTAACAGCTGATCAGAAACCAGATTGGTTCGTTGGATGAAATAAAAATACCGATGGAAATTCAACGGAATCATTGGCACGTCTTTTGGCACAGAGCGCTTAGATAAAATCGAGCGTCCGATGCCTTCCTTCAGCAACGCAACGATCACATCATTGCTTTTCACGATCATTTTCTTATCTTGGATGTTCATTTCTTCAAAATAACGTTGTGTGTAATGAAAAACGCCAGAATTTGCTTCTCTTACAAGCCACAATTTACTTTTTGGGTCCCCAGCAATGACTAGCTGGTCTTCCATCAAAGAGTACCTTTGTACGCCGGAAGTCTCTAATGGCTTTTCGATAAAACCAAAATCGGATTCATGTTTCGCTACTTGTTCTAATGATTCATGTGAATTCGCGATCTCGATCTCAAAATGCACTTTAGGAAACCTTTTGATCAGATGTTTCATCAACTGAGGCAAAAGATAGACAGCAAATGTGTGGGAAGCAACGATCCGACATACTTCTTCTTCATTTTGTTCATTGAGCAATTTTTGCTGGGTCTCTTCCCATTCTTCTAATAAAACCAGCGTCCGCTCGTATAATAAATCGGCTTGCTTAGTTGGAAGCATCTCTTTTCTGCCATTACGCTGAAAAAGATCAATATTCAACTCCCGCTCTAATTGTTTGATTTGATTCGAGACGGCTGGCTGAGATAAAAACAGTACTTCTGCTGCTCTAGAAAAATTTCTTGTTTCATATACTGCTCGAAAAGTCGTTAATAACTTAAACATGGCACCACTTCCATAACTTTTTATGATAATTACTATAAAAACTATTTGATTTAAATATACAAAAAACCATCTATAATAGAAATGTACAACAAAACAGTTGCTGATCCAACTAGTAACTCAGACAAGACAATCAGCTGTCTGCTTTGCTCGTAATCATACAGACCTATTCATTTTACAATGTATTCGTTCATCTTGGTACTAAAATCTATTAAATAAAAAGGAGAATATATATATGAAGAACTTTTTGAAAATTATTCCGATCCCAATCTGCGGGTTGATCCTTGGGTTAGCTTCCCTTGGAAATCTGTTTAAAGACTATCACCATGTCGCTTTAGGCAATCTAACTGGCGGTATCTCAATGATTCTTATGATATTCATTTTTGTTAAATTGTTTATCTTATTTGAGCATACGAAACAAACGTTGCATGATCCGATCATCGCCTCCGTTTCACCAACTTTTACGATGTCACTCATGGTTATTTGTACTTATTTTGTTTCATATGAAAGTATTGTACCGATTGTCAAATTCATTTGGTTGTGCGCAGTTATTTTCCAAGTGATACTGGTCTTTTATTTCAATTATCACCATGTCATCAAAGCTGATCTTTCTATTGAAGCAATTTATCCAAGCTGGTTTATCATTTATGTTGGGTTTGGGGTCATCACTGTAACTGCTGGGAACTTCTTCCCACTTATTGGAAAAATCTTCTTTTGGATTTCATTGGTCTGCTATGCGTTCTTATTGCCAATCATCATCAAACGCGTCTTTTTCGTAAGAAATATGGCTCATCCGACACGTCCGCTGATTACGATCGTTGCAGCACCTGGTTCTCTTTGCCTGACAGGTTACCTGAAAAACTTTGCAGAACCTAACTTTTATCTTGTCGTAGCGTTGTTCGTTTTATCTCAAGTATTGTATTTCGTTGTGCTGTCTATGCTGCCACGCTTGTTCAAGCTTCGTTTTTATCCAAGCTACGCAGCCTTTACATTCCCACTTGTTATCTCTGCAACAGCTCTATTTACTACTGTTCATTACTTCAACAGTTTAGGTATTTATAGTAGCGTATTAGATTTCTTAAAAATTGCGGAATGTCTGTTTGCAAGTGTAGTTGTCTTCTACGTGCTTGCTCATTACGTACGTTTCTTAACTAAAGAACATAGCAAACATGGAAAATTTGTTTCTAAAAAAATCCCTTCATAATTGATTCGATTGGCTGTGACAGAAGTGGTCAGCTTCAAGAAATAAGAAGGAATTTACGAAAATTGCTTCTCAAATTTTTGTAACATTTCGGCTTATTTCCGAAGAAGCTACTTCTGGAACACCGTGTATCAGAGGTTGTGAAATCAGCGTTTTGACCTGAGTATTAGCTCAACAAACGGAAAAATAGTTCCTCATATTTTGCCGTTTGTTGAGCTAATACCGAGGGTCAGCTGATTGAACACCGTTTAGTGAAGAGGTCGTGAAAAAGCTGCCCTGCATCAAGCAATAAGAACAGCCAATCAAAAACAGCTTCTCATGTTTTTGAATTGGTTGGGCTTATTACCGCAGATGCAGGCTTTTGAACACCGTTTATTCGAAACAAGAGGTTGTGACAAGACTTTTGTCACGGCCTCTTATTCTTTTGTCAAAATACTGGTTTAGTGCTACTATGTTCGAGTATGCTTTTAGTATTTATTGACGAAAGGAACCAATCAAATGAAATCATTGTCACATCCAATAAAATCTGTAAAGGATTCAGCGGTCCGCGAGATTTTGCCCGGGTTACTGCTTTCTTTTGCCATTGCTGCCGTCAGCCGGCTTCTTGCTATTTATCTACCACAGTTAGGTGGAGCGACTATTGCTATTTTATTGGGTATTTTATTAGGAAATACTTTTTTTAAACAGCCTGTTCTAGCAATCGGCACAAAATTCGCTGAAAGCAAACTATTGGAATTCTCTGTTTTTTTACTAGGTGCAACTGTCACCGCTCAAACGATTGCTCAAATTGGTGTAAAAGGAATTGTTTTTGTGTTACTACAGATGTCAATCACTATCATCGGTGCTTACTTGATTGGTAAGAAACTGCAATTCAGCGATACTTCTTCTTTGATGATGGCTGGAGGAAACGCTGTTTGTGGTTCTTCTGCTATTGCTTCGATCGCCCCTTCCATCCATGCAAAAGAGGAAGAAAAAGGACAGATCATCACACTGGTCAATCTACTAGGTACTGTGATGATGTTGACCCTCCCTTTTCTTGGATTACAGCTATTCGGCGGAAATCTCATTGAAAAAAGCGCACTTTTAGGTGGCACACTCCAATCTGTGGGTCAAGTAGTCGCTGGTGCAAGTTTGCTTGACAGTTCTGTTGTCGAATTTGCCATGTTGTTTAAGATTCTACGTATCATGATGCTTGTTGTTGTTGTCTATTTGTTTGAAAAATTCATGCGCAAGAAACAACCAGCTCTGTTTAAAACACCGACTAATACGCAGAAAAAACGAAAATTACCGCTTCCTTGGTATGTATTAGGGTTTGTAATCTTTTGTTTGGTCAACAGTTTGTTTTCTTTACCTGTAGTTATTGACCAATCGGCACATTTTATCAGTAGCTGGTTTGAGATCACTGCTTTAGCGGCAATTGGGCTGCGTTTAGACTTTGCAAAATTCATGAAAGAAGGTACACGTTTCTTATCTTACGGATTGGCTGTCGGGCTTCTCCAAACAGTGATGGCTTTACTATTTATTTGGCTGATCAAACTTTAGAATAAACACGAAAAAACAGTTGTGATTCTCGCATGGAACAATGTTCAAATCACAACTGTTTTTTAATTTTGCAGATACCCTTCTAATAGCAGCAATTGGCGTTTGATTTCGACTCCATCTGTTGCGTTTCCCATATATCCTGTCAGTTTTCCATTTTGCCCGATCACTCGATGACAAGGAATAACGATTGGCAATGGATTGGTTCGATTTGCCTGTCCAATCGCTCGCACAGCTTTCGGACTATCGACAGCAACGGCTACTTCTTTATACGTTCGGATTTCTCCATAAGGAATGGTCGACAAAGCTTTCCAGACATTTTGCTGAAAAGGCGTACCTCTCTTTATAGATAAAGGAACTTCAAATTCTTTTCTTTTTCCCGCAAAATATTCTTCAAACTGTTCCTGTGTGCGCGTTAAAATTTGCTGATTCGCTGATTCGCTTTCTGAAATTGGCTGAAAAGATACAGCAGTCAACCCGGATTCATCTGCATCTAACCATAAAAAGCCGATAGGTGTGTGTATTTTCATTTTGTTTGCTCCTGGTCAACAGACTGGAGCTTCCTCCTTTTTCTCTGTCCGAAATTACTTGCCAACTACTAAAAATTGTTCTTAAAAGTTTGATAAACCGAGGAAACATGGTAAACTAAATACGGTAGTTTACCAAAAGAATACCTGTTCTTTTACGTAAAATCAAATTTAAAAGGTGTTATTTAAGGTTTATTAAATTTTGAGTGTAAACCATATATAAACATACGATTGAAAGGATAGAAACGATGAAAGTATCAATTGTTGTCCCATGTTTCAATGAAGAAAAAACGGTTCCTCTTTTTTTTGATGAGGTTGAAAAATTCAAAGGTACCCATGAGTTCGAATATTTATTTATTGACGATGGATCAAAAGACGGTACGTTAGCAGCAATCAAGAAGCTAGCTGCAGCTTATCCTTATGTCCGCTTTGTCTCATTTTCCAGAAATTTCGGGAAAGAAGCGGCTCTATACGCAGGATTACAAGCTTCTACAGGAGATTTAGTGACTGTTATGGATGTTGACTTGCAAGATCCGCCTGAACTGCTTCCTGAGATGATTGAACGAATCACTACTTCTGATATCGATTGTGTCGGCACCCGGCGTTCGACTCGTGAAGGTGAGCCTGCAATCCGCAGTTTCTTTGCGAAAAAATTCTACCAGTTGATCAATAAAATCAGCGATACAGAAATGGTCGATGGCGCTCGTGATTTCCGTTTGATGACCCGACAAATGGTGGATGCTGTCCTAGAACTAACAGAATACAACCGGTTTTCAAAAGGATTATTCAGTTGGGTCGGATTCAAAACAGAATATATTTCTTATGAAAACCGCGAACGTGTAGCTGGTGAAACATCTTGGTCCTTCTGGAAATTGTTCAACTACTCGATTGATGGTATCGTGAACTTCTCCGATGCGCCATTGACGATTGCTTCATTTATCGGCGCTTTGTCTTGTGTTTGTTCTGGTATTGCGATCTTGTTCATTATTTTGCGGGCATTGCTGTTTGGTGATCCTACATCAGGATGGCCTTCCATGGTCTCGATCTTCCTATTCATCGGCGGAATCCAACTGTTATGTCTTGGAATCATCGGAAAATATATCGGAAAAATCTTCTTAGAAACGAAACAACGTCCTGTTTATATTATTAGAGAAACAGAAAAAGTGAAGCCAAATGAATTGAAGCCTCACCAATAATATACGTCAAATGAAGTAAACATTTTTTTAATGAAGAGGGACTGTGACAAAAATCTTGTCACAGTCCCTCTTTCCGAACAAACGGTGTTCAAAAGCTTGCATCTGCGGTAATAAATCCAGCCAATTCAAAAACATGATAAGCTGTTTTTGCTTGGCTGTTCTTATTACTTGATGCAGGATGATGCAGAACAGCTTTTTCACAATCTCTGATATACGGTGTTCCAGAAGTAGCTTCTTCGAAAAATAAGCCGAAATGTTACAAAAATTTGAAAAGCAATTTTCGTCAATTCCTTCTTATTTCTTGAAGCTGACCACTTCTGTCACAACCTCCATCTTCTTACTTCTTCATTGCCGCTTTTAGTGCTGCTGCTAATGGGCTTTCTTCTGGTTCTTCTGCCTGTGCATATTTTTTCAGCAAGCGACGTTCTTCATGTTTGGTCATTTTCTTCTTCTGCTCTTTTTTATCAAGCATTTTTTCTGTCGTTCCGTCGTATTTACAACGGAAATAAGCACCATTTTTGCCTTCGATGATTTCCATTTTCCGGTGACATTGTGGGCAGCGATGGTTGGAAACTTTAGGATCTTTTCTTCTGCGGTAGCTACAATCTGAATTGGTGCAGACATAAATTTTGCCGTCTCGTGTGTTTTTCTCACGCAGATTGGCCCCACATTCTGGACATTTCTTTTGGGTGATCGAGAAATCTTGATATTCTTGTTTGCTTGATTTGATTTCATTCACCAAGCGTTTTGTTTCTTTTTCGATCCCATTCAAGAAGGTTCCTGCTTGTTTCTTTCCTGCAGCAATCGCTTCAAGGTCTTTTTCCCAGCTCTCTGTCAGATCCGGTGTCACTAAAGATGGGTTGACTAATACTAATAATTGTTTACCTTTAGGGGATACTTGCAGTCCTTGAGGGGTACGTTCCATCAACTCTGATTTGATCAGTTTCTCAATGATCTCTGCACGAGTAGCCGGGGTTCCCAGACTGTATTTTTCCATTTGTCCAAGCAAGCTTGCTTCTGTCAATGGTTTAGGCGGTGCAGATAATTCTTTTTTGATGGTGAAATCAGGATTGATCCGCATTCCTTTTTCCCATTTGACTGTTTCCGTTTCAGATTCCGTTTCGCCTTTCCACCCTGCTTGGACGACACGATTTTGTCGGAAAATGAATTGTTCTTTACCAAATTCAACCGTGACTTTTGTCTGACTGACTTTGTGTGGTTGAGCAAATAAGCCTAAGAAACGAGAGACGATCATCTGATAGATTTTTTGCTCTTCATTACTTAGTTTTTCATAACGTGCTCGGTTTTCAGTTGGCAAAAGCGCATGGTGATCGGTCACTTTATTGTCTTGGAATACTTTTGTCTGTTGGACGATGGCTCCGTTTTTCAAATACTGCTTGACCTCAGGAGCAAAGTCGCTGACTGCTTGCAGTCGTTCGTTCATCGTACTTTTCATGTCGTTTGTCAGATATTTGCTGTCTGTACGCGGATAAGTAACGATTTTATGGGTCTCATATAAACTTTGTACAAGACTTAATGTTTTCTTTGCAGAATAGCCATAGCGTTGATTGGCTTCTCTTTGGATCTCTGTTAAATCATAAGGCAGCGGCGCAGATTCCGTTTTTAATTTTTCTTGGACTTCTGTGACAGTTCCTTTGCTTGTACTGATCAATTGAACAAGTTTTTGTGCTTCTTCTTGTGTTTTTAAAGCAAATTGATTTTTTTGAACCATTTTGGCTTGTTCTTTTCCAGCGTGCAACGTGATCGTGAAATACGTTTGTGGACGGAACTGCTCGATTTTCTTTTCTTGATCTCTCACTAATGCTAGTGTCGGTGTCTGCACACGGCCTGCTGATAAATTATCGGCGTACTTCACAGTTAAGGCCCTGGTCACATTCAATCCTACCAGCCAGTCCGCTTTTGCCCGGGCAAGAGCAGATTCATACAATGCATCATATTCTTTTGCAGGTCTTAGTTGCTTGAATCCTGTTTTGATTGCTTTATCTGTTTGAGAAGAGATCCATAACCGCTTCACTGGTTTATTGAAATGCACATACTCTAAGATCCAGCGAGCAACAAGTTCTCCTTCCCTTCCGGCATCTGTCGCAATGACTGCTTCTGAGACATCTTTTCGTTGAGCCAGCTGCTTGATTGCTTTTAATTGATGTCCTGTTTTAGGCAGTGGTTTGATTCCTAGTTTTTTAGGAATCATCGGCAACGTGTCCATTTGCCAGCTCTGCCATTCCTTATTCAGATCTTCCGGCATTTTCAATCCTAATAAATGACCAAGGGCCCAAGTAACGATCACCTTGGGTCCTTCATAATAATTTTTGTGCTTTTGATTAGCACCAAGCACCTTGCTTAGGTCTTTCGCAACGCTTGGTTTTTCCGCTAGAATTAGTTGTTTCATAAAATTCCTTTCTGCTTTCTACTGTGATGGGCTGATGATTTTTCAACAACGCAAGTCCCTTGTATTGCTGTAAATCATCGTCACACTCTTCACACCAGCGCTCATCTCCGTCATTCCAAAAGGCGCTGAGAAAGTTGCTTTTTGCATTGATATATTCATAATTTTGATGGATCGCGATCCATTGTTTTTCGTACGCTTGTCGTGCTTCTTCAAAAGACTCGAATGTTTCTTCTGCTTCAATATCTTCTTCCCAGTCTTCAAAAAACCACCAAGGCTCATTGTCCCCGAACATGGTAATTACTTGATACATACTCGTGCTCCTTCTTTCAGCTTTTCTAGACTCATCTTAGTCACTTTTCAAGAAAGTTGCAAGAATTTTCTCTTATAAAAGGATCATTTAATGAACATCTTGAAAATGATACCAATGAATCTGATTGTTTAAGGCAAAGTAGCGATAAAGTCATTGATCATCCAAAAATAGCTGTCCTCTGGATCGATTGTCGGTTCTTTTGTAAAGTATCCTAAAAAACGCAAGGAAAGATAGCCGTGGATCATACTACGTAATTCTCTGCTTCGGTGGACTTTTTCTTCTTTCGTTAACTGAAAAGCCTCAAAGATCTGCAAAATGATCTGGTTCGTTTCATGGATTCCCTCTAATAAAACTGCTTCATTGGTGTGGGGCACACTGATCAGCAACTCATACACTGCTTGATTCGAAAAAGCAAAGGATCGATAAGTTTCTGCATAGATCTGCAGTGCTTCCTGACCACTTTTCCCCACAAGAGCCCGACGCAGCTGGTCATTAAGTTCCTGCAGAAGTTTTGCTGTTAACGCTGTTTTGACATCACGAATATTTTTGAAATGGTTATACAGCGAGGGAGCCTTGATATCCAAGCGTTTTGCTAAATGCTGAAAGGTTATTTGCTGAACATCCATCTCTTCTGCTAGTTCTCGAAAGCAGTCGATGATTTTCTCTTGAGACAGATTTCTTTTTTTCATTTCCATGTTTCCTCTCATAAAATAAATCCTTCACTCTTTCAGTTTACCACGAAAAAGAACGAGAAAAAAGAGATTTTCATTGATAAACTACATATTGTAGTTTATAATAAAGAGTCGTAGATGAAAATTTTCAGAAAGAAGGAGTCTAATTGGCTGCAAGAATAAAGGAAAAATTATTTAGGAAAAGAGAAACTTGGGAACAAAACTTGTTTGTCTTATGGTTTGGAACATTTATGGCTGGTATCGGATTTAGTTTAGTCATGCCTTTTATGTCACTTTACATAGATACGTTAGGTAATTATAGTACGGCACAATTGAACTTTTGGAGCGGATTGACTTTTTCATCTACTTTCTTGGTGACTACGCTGATCTCTCCTTGGTGGGGGAAATTAGCCGACCAAAAAGGAAGAAAATTGATGCTGTTGCGTGCTTCATTGGGAATGGCAATCGTCATTTCTTTGATGGGCTGCGTGACTAGTGTGTATCAATTAGTCGCATTGCGTCTGCTTCAAGGGATTTTTTCTGGTTATATCAGTAATGCCACTGCCCTTGTCGCAACTGGAACGCCAAAAGAAAAAAGTGGTCAAGTTCTTGGAACCTTAGCAACTGGTTCTGTTACAGGAACATTACTTGGACCGCTTCTTGGCGGGATCTCTGCTTCAGCGTTTGGCTATCGCCCTACCTTTTTCATTACAGGGATTATCTTATTTTTCGTCTTCTTGTTGAGTCTGTTTTTCGTCCATGAAAAATTTGTCCCAGTGAAAAAAGAAAACATGGTTTCTGCCAAACAGATTTTCAAAGACTTGAAATATCCACACGTCGTCATCGGTATGTTCGTCACAACGATGATCATCCAAGCATCCAACAATTCCATCAGTCCAATCATCAGTCTGTACATTCGTCAATTGCTGCATGGACATGGCAATGTTACATTGATCAGCGGAATCATCGCTTCGATACCTGGAATTGCTACTTTGATAGCCGCTCCAAGATTTGGTCGCTTAGGTGACAAGATTGGGAGTGAAAGAATACTTGCGATTGGTTTGGGTTTTGCGATTTTGGTTTATATCCCAATGGCATTTGTCACGAATGTTTGGCAATTAGCTGCCTTACGTTTTTTGATTGGTATCTCTGATGCTTGTCTGCTTCCTGCTGTCCAAGCATTGATCACAAAATATTCGCCTCATCAAGCTGCTGGACGGATCTTCAGTTATAACCAATCTTTCCAAGCAACTGGTAACGTAGTAGGACCTATGATTGGCTCCAGTGTTTCCAGTGCATTTGGTTATCGTGGCGTTTTTCTTTCAACTTCTCTTCTTGTTTTGGTCAACTTCTTGCTTGTACGACACAATACACAAGAGATCCATCAGCAAGAAACTGCAGAAGAAAAAGCTTCAGGAGTCTCCATATCTTCAGAGCACTCTCCTTTTCATAGACAATAAGCGTAAATGAAAAACACTGCTTGAACAGTTGTCACAGACTGTCCTTGCAGTGTTTTTGTTTAGTCCTGTTTTTTCAAGAATTCAGATAAGAGGGATAATCCCTTTTCCAAGGTTTCTTTTTTACAACAGTAACCTAGTCGGGCATGCTTCGGTAAATCAAAGGCACTTCCTGGTACTAATAGTACTCCTGTTTCTTCTAATAAATTGATACAAAATGTCTGATCATCTTCTTCGATGGTTAATTTGATGAAAGAAGTAGAGACGTAATTGGGAGCGACAAGTTCAACTTTCGGTTCATTTGCTACCCATTGTTTTAAAATCGCAAGGTTCTCTGTAATGATCTTTTGGTTTCGCTCCAAGATTTTTTCTTTGTTCTTCAATGCATGTACAGCAAGATCATCTGACAGGACTCCGCCGCAAATCATCGTGTAGTCTCGATATTTTCGAAAAACCTCTGCCAACTCAGGTCCAGTAGCTGTCCAGCCAATACGGATACCTGGAATGGAGTAGGTTTTGGATAGGGAATTGGTTGCTATACCTTTCTCATAGACATCTACGATCGACAAGAATTCACCTTTATCCGTTAAAGGCGCATATACTTCATCTATCAATACATATGCATCTACTGTACGAGCAATTTCTGCGATTTTTTCTAAAGCTTTCCGATCTAGCAATGTGCCTGTAGGATTGTTTGCACTATTCAAACAGATGATCTTTGTTTCAGGTTTGACTAAGTCTTCCAGCTGTTCTAAATCAAACTGCCAATCTTCTTCTTCCTTCAAATGAACAAAGTCAACAGTGGCACCTAAAGATTTGGGGATGTCATATAATTGCTGATAAGTGGGAAGCATCGAAACAACATGGTCTCCTGCTTCCACTAACGCGTATAGAGCTAAAAGATTAGCACCAGTCGCTCCGTTCGTTTGTAAGATGTTTTCTGGATCGACGGTTTGATAAAGAGAAGCGACTTCTTCTTTGAACGCATCTGATCCTTCGATCCACCCATAGTCCAATGGTTCATTTTTGCGGTTTTCGAAAAATTCACTTACGCTAGTCCCGTCTAAGCCAACGAGTTCGTCTAATGTCAATGCTTCGATCGAACTTTGTGCAATATCATATACCGCTTTCTTCTCCCATTTATTTAGCCATTCTTCTACACCGAAATTTGCGATTTCCATGTTTCTTTCCCCCTTATATCTTGATCCAGCCTACAGCAAGCAACCCGATTGAAAGCAGTGCGGCCACACAAATCAGCCCAATCATTACTTTTTCTTTTCCCGTGATTTGATGGTTGGTTTCCCGACAAGCGATCCAGTAGAAGCAAAAACCAGGAAGATAAGCAATACTACATAAAAGGACATAAGAAAATCCTGCTAAAATGATTCCCATCAATTCAAAAACTACAGCAATCCCACCGATCACTACTTGTTTTTTGACTCCTTCTTTTAAAGAAAACTGGACTTGATAGATTCCGACAAGCAGATAACAAATCAAGATTGCCGCTGTACATAAAGAATAGGCAAATTGATAGGCATAATCAGTAACTAAGAAAGTCAATAAGAATAGATTAGTCAAGATGGCAGTAACAACTAACGAATAAGTTGGGGCATTTTTTTTATTCGTTTTTCCCCAAGCTTTCGGCAACAGACCGTCTCGAGCCATCAACATCGTTGTTTCTGCTGGGAGCATCGTCCAAGACAGCCAAGAACCGATGATCGAAATGATCAAGCCGATATTGATCAGTGCCGCTCCCCAATTTCCCACGATTCCTTTTAAAATATTTGCCATAGCAGGTTGTGAAATAGTTGCTAACTCTTCTTGAGATAAGACACCGTATGGCAAGATCGAAGCAAGGATATAGATAAACAATAAACAAAGCAGCCCAATGATTGAGGCTTGCTGGGCTTCTGAACGTTTCTTCGCGCGGTTAGCTAAAACACTTGCACCTTCGATCCCTACAAAGACCCACATCATGACCATCAAACAACCTTTGATCTGCAACCAGATCGTTCCTTGCTGTCCTGATCCATTCACTAGATTAACAGATACGTTGCCCCAAAAATCAGTAGTGAATATATTCACTTTAAATGCGATAAATACAAATATTAAAAATAGGAATAATGGCACTAATTTACAGATCGTCACGATCGTATTGATCACGCTCGCTCCTTCAATCCCATTGTTTACTAATAAAGTCAGACCCCAAATAAAAAGACTTGCAAATAAAATAGAAGGAACATTTTGTCCCCCTTTGAATATCGGAAAAAATTCTCCCATGGCACTCATTAGCATCGTCGCAAAAGCAACATTTCCTAGCCACGCAGACAACCAATAGCCCCAGCCACTAATGAAGCCACCTAACTTCCCAAATGAAGCTTCTGCATACCCAAAAATCCCGCCATCCAGATCTGGGCGTTTTTCTCCTAAATGATTCAGCGATAATACCAAAGCTAAAATACCAATCCCGACGATTATCCATGAAAGGATTGCTGGCCCAGGGACGGCAGAACTAGCCAGATCACTCGTGATTCCAAACACACCGCTTCCGATTGACGAACTGACAACGAGAGCAACCAGTCCCCACTTACTAATACCTGTCGATTTCTTTTCCATTTCCATCACCTTCACTTATAAAATTGAACAAACCACCTGCAAAATATTTCCTTTATTTTGCAACTGCTCTTGCTTACCAAAAAGCAACTTTATTCATATTGTTGGATATTATGGACTGTTTCCGCTGAAATTACAAGTACAAAATGAATAAAAATTAATTTTATTGCAAAAAAACAGCTATGCTGTCCAAAAGAAAAGGTGTTTCTTTTGTTAGCCATAGCTGTTTTGATTCATTTCATATTGCTTAAACGTATTGTAAAACTTTTGTTTCTTGGTATGCATGGTCGATCAAACCGCCACCTAGACATTCCATTCCGTCATAAAATACAACTGCTTGTCCAGGAGTGATGGCACGTACAGGTTCGTCGAATACGACTTCTGCACGGTTATCATCCAATAAGCGAACTGTCACAGGAACATCTTGTTGACGGTAACGGAATTTCGCTGTGCACTTGAATTCTTTTGGCATTGGTTCATTCGTCGTAAAGTGGATTTCACTTGCATCCAAGCTTGTGGCGTACAGTGCAGGATGGTGGAACCCTTGACCCACGTATAATGTGTTCGTCGCTAAATCTTTCCCTACGACAAACCAAGGTTCTTGCGAATCTCCTCCGCCACCGATTCCTAGGCCTTGACGTTGACCGATCGTATAGTACATCAAGCCAGCATGTTGCCCTTTGATTTCACCGTCAAGAGTGACCATATTTCCTTTTTTCGCTGGTAGGTAGTTGCTCAAAAATTGTTTGAAGTTCTTTTCACCAATAAAGCAGATTCCTGTTGAATCTTTTTTCTTAGCAGTCGCAAGGCCTGCGCGTTCAGCAATTGCCCGCACTTCTGATTTTTCCATACCGCCTAGAGGGAACATCGTTTTTGAAAGCTGTTCTTGTGATAATTGACTAAGAAAGTAAGTTTGATCTTTATTGTTGTCTACTCCGCGAAGCATATGGACCACACCGTTTTCATCGCGAGTGACTTGCGCATAATGTCCAGTAGCTACATAATCAGCACCAAGATCCATTGCATAGTCCAAGAATGCTTTGAATTTGATTTCTTTGTTACACATCACGTCTGGGTTAGGTGTACGTCCTGCGCGGTATTCGGCTAGGAAATATTCAAATACACGGTCCCAATATTCTTTTTCGAAATTCACAGAATAATAAGGAATCCCGATTTGAGCAGCTACTTTCGCTACATCCTTATAATCTTCCGTGGCCGTACATACGCCGTTTTCGTCCGTATCATCCCAATTTTTCATGAAGATTCCGATCACGTCATATCCTTGTTCCTTTAATAAAAGTGCTGTTACAGATGAGTCGACACCGCCGCTCATCCCTACGACAACGCGTGTTTGGCTGTTGTCTGTCATGATATCACCATCATTTCAATTAGATTCTGAAACATCTACGAGTTGAAGGTCGCAACTTTTCAGTATTTTACATTATACGTCATATTTCTGAAAATTTCATCCCTTAATTATCAGCGTTCGAATACATAACCTATCATAGGGAAAAAACAGCGCTATCTTCATACTCCAGTGATTCTCATGATCAAAAGTGAAATGGCAGTTTCGATTCATAAGAAAAACAAAAGAACAATATTGTAATAAGTAGCAAATAGATAATTCATCCCTAACAGTAGCCACTTTATTCGATTATCCTCAAGTTTTGTAGAGAAATAGAGCCCCATCAAGCCGGAAATCATCATGAAAAGCAACAAAGCGATGATTGCCCACATCCTGTCAGTATTTAAATAGAAAGCCAATAGATAATGGATCCAAATAAGTAAACTAATCGATATCAACATCGGTAGACCTAGACCGAACAGATAGAATGTTTTTTTCTTTTTTTGATAATCTAATGTTGCAACTGCTCCAAAATACAACACGCATCCTAACAACCAATCCGGCCTTGATATACCTACCCATCCGATACCCAAACCACAAATAACAAGAAGATGAAAAACAATAATCACTAGTTTCCATAGATTAGACTCTATTCTTCTTGAAAAAGCTAAACTGATACCACTTAAAATCCAACATGAATACTGAATGATCAGAAACCCTATCACTTCATGACGAATATACAAATGACTGCTGAGCAAAATCATACAGAAGACTAACAGAACCACTGATACCCGCTTACTATTCTTACTTTCTATTGATAACATTCAACTCGCTCCTTTTTAATTGTTTGCTTCGTTGCTGACTTCAAAAAGTTTGAAACAAAATAAATAGAAATTGGAAAACATTAAAATATGTAGCAAATAGATAATTGATGACTAACAACAGCCATTTTAACTTCGCAGATTTGATCTTTGTCGAAAAATAAAGACCTGCTAAGCCAGGGAAAGATATGAAAATCATTAAAGCTGCACTTTGAAGACTATTTCCATAATAGAAATGAGCCATCACTAGACACCAGCCAGACAGTAACATAGATATACATAACCCGACCAAATTGATAGTTAGTTTCATTTTTTCTCCTTTTGTTTTTAATCCTCTTTTTCTTACAACAGAAACGTTCCGCCATTTTTTACCAACCAAAAATGATCCAGTTAAAGATACATATCAAATTCGATACTATAACAATCGCTTTTAAACATTTAGAATTGATTTTTGTTGAAAAAACCAGGCTTAACCCACCAAATAACCAAATACAAAACATTATTCGTATACGAGTCCCATCGTCGTTATAATTTATTGAAGGAAAAAAATAGTCAAAGCTATACAAAGCACTAGCAGACTTATTGAAATGATTGTACACGTCTTACTTTTTAATGGTAACATTCACACATCTCCTTTCTAATTGATTGATACTTGTCTATCTTCAAAAAAACCCTAAACAAAAAATCTCATAATTTGTTATTTAAAAATAAACAAACAAAAAATATAATAACGTAGTAAAATAAACAGATATACAAATCAACACGCCTATTCAATACTCATCCCTACCAAGAAATTGTATCTTCTGTAGACTATCTAACCCCAAATAAAATATAACACCTTTGATTTTATTCGTAAAAAACCTAAGTTAAACACTAATTATTCCATTAAAGATAACAGTTCTCAATCATCGATATAGCTGATTTTACTCTTTGGTGTTATGTGCAATATACGCCTATATTAAATAACTTATATATTTTATTTTTAAGCTATCATCATACTGATTCATATGTTATTATTCTAGCATAAAACAAGGAGGGATTACATTGAAATCAAAAATTAAATTGTTTCTGACTACCTGTTTACTCGCCGTCGCATTTGCCATCCCAATCACGACTGTACATGCTGATACAGATACCCAGCAGATATTGGAGGAGTATTATGAAGAATTCAAAAATGAATACGCTTTCTTTATTCAGACATTTGAAGAGTTCACCTCGAATTATTACAACCAACCATTCAATTCCGCGATTACCGAAGAAGACCAGTTGCGTGACTACCTAAACACCGTCAATGAGCACTATATTCGTAAAGAAGCCGAACAATTATCCAAAGACCCGCCTCTCTGGTCATTTAATATCGGAAATGCTTTGGAGAATATCACTTTTGAAAAAGTACCGACTTATCATAAATATGATCTGATGAATATCGTTCAACCAGGAGATATCATTTTCGAACGGAAACGAGCGGATATAGTTTTGCGTTATCTTCATCATGTGATGATCGTAGAAGGCATTTATGAAGAGACACATCTCATCAATGGAAAACCAGAGACCTTCACATATATCCGAACTATCGAAGCAACTGATTATAGTCCTATGCTTGAAACAAAAGCTGGAGGCGTTGTTTACGGCGTCTTGGATGATGAGCGTTTCGATTATACTGATTCAACTATTTTAAGAGTTCCAGAAGCGACAACAGCACAAAAAAAAGCAGCCATCTCATTTATGCATGGGCAATTAGGTAAACCATATGATATCTGGTTCGAGGCAAGAGAAAGGGATCGCTCATCCACTAGAAATGAATGGTATTGCTCTTATCTAATTTGGGCTGCTTATATGAATGCAACACCTGATGGGAGAATCGATGAACTAACTAATGAAAATGATCCTAGTTTCCAAGGTATTGATTTAGAAAGAACAGATTTTATTAACGGAATGGGTGTAACTCCAAATGATATAAAAAAATCCGATAAAGTAGAAAAAATCAATCCTTTTTTCATAAATTATAAAGATTACGCAGAAAACATACGATGGTCGAACGCCGGCACTCCTATAGATGGCGAAGATTTCATTTTTAGCCGCGGTTCCAACTCATACACCTTAAGGAATGATTATCATTTCATCGCCACGGACAAAACTAACGGGAGACCTTATGCAAGTACACGTCTTACTTTCGGGCGTAATCATTCTGGAACGATCGTCGTAGAATTCGATATGTTCACCCGTTTTCTTTTAACAGACGAAGCAAGAGCCAAATTTTCTGACAGGAATATCCCGCTTATTCCAGAGACGATCGAAGATCATGATGTTCCGAACCATGTGATGAACTGGATCAATACCTATACCCAATGTTCGTTGGAGATCGTTTATTCTAACAATATCTCTACTGACAACAATCACTTAAGATATAATCCTTCTTTTACAAAAATCACGAAGAAAAATCATCCAGTCAATCCTTATCAGATCAACCAAGTCGTCCATACACCGCCTGCCTTCACTCAGCAAAGATTTGACTATACAGAGAACCTCAGTATCTATGACAAATACGAAATGACGCGACCGAATCCTTTCAATGCAGATGTTTCTTATAATCGAGCTACACCAAGTTGGTATTATTTTTATAATAACTTCTATGTACTAGTGAAATTAGAGAATGGCACATATCGCTATGCCTCTTATCTAAGGATCCATGGTTCATTCACAACTGCTGCTTCTGTCAGGAATGGTTATGGCTTCAATCATGATTTCACGATGACGGACGAAGCAAAAGCGATTTATGGGAATTATTTCTATCATATCGGCGTGAATCAGTCAGTGGATTATGCGATTGACTGGCTAAACCGATACACAAAAGAAAACACCCTGATCGTCTATTCCAATAATATAGATAATGATGTTAGGAAATTGAATGATGGTACTGCCACGGTCAGAAAAGCAGTTAATGATCAAGGGAAATTCGTGTACTGTATTTTGTAGTTCCTCCTTACAACATATGACTGTATTACTAAAAAATAGGATAAAAAGTCGCGCCAAAAAGGGACGACTTTTTATCCTATTTTTGAAAATCAGGTACTTCAATTCTTTTATAACATGCAGCGAACTGTTTTTCTATTTTGATCCTTATGGCACAGAATTGGGTAGCAGGCTCAAAAGCTTGTATTTGTGGGGACAAGTCCTACCCAATCAAAAACACGAGAAGCTGTTTTTGATTGCCTGTTCTTATCACTTGATGCAGGGCAGCTTTTTCACGACCTCTTTGCTTCATATATTTCTTTGATTTGCTGTTCGGATAATGGCGTACCGAATGGCAGTTTTTCTTTTAGAAGGTCTCTTTCTGGTGCGTCTACGCCTACATTGACGACGTTTTCGATGGGTACACTATAATGATGGATATGTCCGTGAAGGTTTCGAATGGTGTCGTTAGGTCCGAGTAACATTGGATAATGCGTCAAGTAATATTGCTGATGGTCGAACTTCACGATAGCACCTACGTCATAAAAATAAAATTTGGGACTGCCATCAGAAAGTCTAGGATCGTTTTTTTCTAAATAACGGAAGAACGCACGACTGTCATGATTCCCTTTGATCAAGTGGATCGTTCCTTGCAGTTGACTGACTAATTCTAAGATTTCTGCATTTGCTTTTTCATATTGCGGATGCATAGCAAGATCACCTAGATGATAGACGTGATCCGTTTCTTTTACTACTGCATTCCAGCTAGTGATCAACTGTTGGTTCATCTCATCTACATTTGCAAAGAGTCGCGGAGCAAAGTCATTTTCTCCTAGTAAACGCTCATGAAAAAAGTGCATATCACTCGTAAAATAATTCATGTTTCTCCTGCCTCCCTTTTCCTTAGAGTAAACAAAATTGCTGATCGGAGCAACTCATAACATCTAAAAAAGCTGTGAAAAAACCACTTGATTTCAAGTAGGAAGAAAATTTTTATCACCGCTCCTTTTCTATTCGTTTTCTTGTTCACGGTGTTCTTTCACCAGTTTTTTCTGTAATTCTTTATCATAATTTCGAGCAACGGGTGTCAAAAATAAAACGATCCCACATAAAAGCGTACCAATTCCCGCAATCAGAAACATCTTTTCTACACCAATCTTATCTGTCAAGGGGCCGGCAAATATTAAGCCAATCGGCCCTGGCAAAGTCATTAATGAGTTGAATACACCTAAGACTCGTCCTAAAACGTTCGGTTCATAACTCTGTTGGATGATCGCCATCAGTAAGGTATTGAAATAAGGTGTGGCAAAACCTGCCCCGGCATTCAGTAAAAGAAAATAAAAGAATCCTTGTGTTGTCCCCGGCAACAATCCACTAGCACCAATCGTGGTACCTACGACTACATAAGCCATGAAAATCGGCTTCATCCGGTCTTTCCATTTTCCAAAAAAGCCAATCACCGCCCCACCTGCAAGCATCCCTACTGAATAGACTACTTCGACAAGACCCGCCTGTCCTACATTTTGACCAAAATAGCCCATCGTCATCAACGGATACAGACTGGCAGCTGGCATAAACAATAACGTGAACACAGCACCGTTGAGCATGATATGCCAAAGACCTTTATTCTTGTACAATTTTTTCACACCAAATTTTGTATCTGTCAACAAATGAATGGTTTCTCCTTGCGAAATAACCTTAGGGATCGTCACAAAAACAAGTAAGCCCACACCAAATACCGCGCCTAGCACATCAAGCAAAATCAGCCAGTTGATAGGTATCACTGTAAATAAAAACGCACCTATTGCAGGCGCAATGATAAAATTCGCTGACTGGACCATGCCTAGCTGTCCATTGATACGTGTCAGCTCTTCTTCTGGGACCATCGTAGGAAGGATCGATTGGATCGTCGGCATCTGGAAAGTTTGAGCAATCGCACGAATGAACAACGATACAAACACTAGCCACAACGGAAATGTGTCAGAAATCGTACCGACTACTACCAAGACCATCGCAAACAATGCGACAATGATATCTGTCAAAATCAACAATCGCTTTTTGTCCCAACGATCCACCAACGGACCAGCAAACGGACTCAGCAAAACCATCGGGATCATACCTAATAACGTAGCAAAGCTCAAGATTGTTGCTGAACCTGTCTCTTTCGTCAGATACCAAATGATTGCATATTGCACGATCATACTCGTGATTCCAGATAAAAATTGACCTGTCAAAAACAAGTTGATATTTTTACGCCAATGTAAAACCGGCTCCTTTTCTTCTCCCATATCCTTTCCCCACTTCCTCTAAGACTTATCGTCCTTACGTAGCTAGAATTATACTTGATTATTTCCTTGAAACCTAGCTGTTTGTTCAAATACCATCGTTATATATTTTCAGTTTTGTTAAAAAAGTAAAATTAGCAGAAAAAAATCAGCAAGCATGCTAAACTAAGAAAAAACTAGGAGGGCATCAGTCATGAAAATCAACTTTCAGACCACTCTTACCCCTGAAGAAATCAAAATCGTACTTGAACAGGCACAGGGTACAATCTGGATCAGCCACAATTTGCCTAAGCTTCCAGAAAATGCTTTTTATCTCTTTTATCATCAAAAGGTGTGTACAGCAATTGGGAAAACAGTCCAACCAGAAACAATCGATACCGTCATCATGATTCAGCTTCCTTGGGATATAGAAGCCGATTATATGATCTACTTGCTCACCGAACAAGCAGAAAATGCTGGTCTTACAATAGCCAAAGAATCGTTTCCTTCGATTCCTGAAACGGCTAGAAAGAAAATGGCAGAACACCAAGAGAAGATTGCTGCTATACTAAGTACATTTGGTTATCCAATCGATTCTTCCGTGCCATCTGCCGCTGAAGATACGAAGAAAAAACCAGCAAAAGCTCGTCATCGCTGGTCAAAAGAAGTCAGCGAGATTCCTTTTACCGTCGATTTCAGGGGAAGTCAAGCAACGCTTTACTGGATCAAACGAAATGAATTGCTGATCAAAGCAGGCGCGACGCTCGTCAAAGATCCTCCTTTAAATAAAGACGGCTCATTAGGTTATGCTGCTAAATATGGGCAAAAGCTACGAGATGATTATAAAGACAAGATTTCAGGCACAACCACGATCGAAGATATCATCGTAAAAAGTGTGAATGAGGCAAGCTTGCTGTTGTACTTTGCCGGAACAAATAGTTGGTTGGAAATAGTGGATGAACATGGAAAATCAATTGATGAGTGGACGAGAGTCTGATTTACAGCAGAAAAAATAAAAAAGACAACTATTTTGTGTCGTCCTTTCAAAGTTAGAGATCTAACGATTAGGCCGTTTCAAAACTAGTTGTCTTTTTATATCCACAGGTTATTCGACTTTTTCGAATAACCCTCGGCTGATCATCCCATCCATCAAAAAATAGAATTTATCTTGACTCATTTTCTGTTTTGGATCTTTGAAAATATTGACTGCTTTCAGTCCGTTTGCTGTAGTGATCGACATTTTCAATGTTTGGATATCTTTTGATACAGTGATTTTCAGTTTGAAGCCTTCTTTGCTTTGCGGCGTTGCATCTAATGGTCGGATCAATTGATAATTGCCTCCGTTTGTTTCTGTAAACCCATTATCGCGCAATGTATATCTTTTTGCATCAGGATGCAAACGATAGCTGATCGGTGCGCCAAGTACAGTTGCTGTTGTTTCAAATGCCATGATTTTCACCTCGATAAAATTAGTTTCTCTTTATTATAAAAGTTTATCCTGATTTTTACTAGGTTTTTCAGTTAAGTTCCCTAAAAATTGAAGGCGCTCTCTCAGACATCCGTCCACATCAGAATGACTTTACTAGTTATTTTTTGACAGCACGAACTAATTGATCAAGGAAATAATGGATGTCTTCCTCAGTATTATCCAATCCAAAGCTGATACGAATGGATTCTTTTAGTATCGGCGTATTTTCTCCATACATCGCTTCTAATACGTGAGAAGGTTCGATGTTCCCTGCTGTACAAGCTGAACCAGTAGAAATAGCGATTCCGTTCAGATCAAGCTTCATCAGTAGCAAATCATTTGCTTCGCCAATCAAGCGAAGATTCAACACATGAGGGAGTTTATTCGTTAAATCACCATTTACTTGATAAGGGATGTCGTTTGCTTCTAATGTATCAAGAATCAATTGTTGGAATCCTTGATATTTGTTGTTACGTGCTTCACGTTCTTCAGGTGACAGCAGTTCAACTGCTTTTGCCATTCCCCAGATTCCTGCTAAGTTTTCTGTACCTGCACGCCGCTTTTCTTCCTGCTCGCCACCTAAAAGCAAGGCAGGGATATTTACTCCGTCTCGTTTATATAAGAAACCGACGCCTTTTGGTCCATTGATTTTATGAGCAGAGATACTTAATAAATCGATTCCTAATTCTTCTGGATGGATCGTTTGGTTTCCATAAGCTTGTACCGCATCTGTATGGAAATAAGCTGGATGATCCGCTAAAAGTTCACCGATTTCTTTGATTGGCATCAAATTTCCGATTTCATTGTTCCCGTACATCACAGAGACCAAGATCGTATCTTCTCGTAACGCTTTTTTGACCTCTTCGATCGACAGATTCCCTTTTTCATCTACAGGCAGATATGTAACGTCAAACCCCTTTGTCTCTAAATATTTCATGGTATTAAGAACAGCAGGATGTTCGATAGCTGTAGTGATTAGATGTCTGCCTTCTTTTTGACGCGAGAACGCTGTTTCTAAGATAGCTGTATTATCCCCTTCTGTTCCACCACTATTAAAGATGATCTCATGAGGTTTTGCTTGCAGACTATCTGCAATGACTTGTCTTGCTGTTTCCAATTTTTCATGCGCGTGGCGGCCAAACCCATGTATGCTTGAAGGATTACCAAACGTTTCTTGCATGATCGCCGTCATCGCTTCAATTACTTGCGGATGCATGGGGGTAGTTGCCGCATGATCCAAATAAATAGTTTTCACTTCATTCATCCCTTCCAAATTATCGCTAGGCACATTCTAGCATAAAACAGCGAACATACCAAAGAAGAGATTACTTTTACCTAGAAGGCACTTAGTGTAGCGAAAAAGAGGTTGTGAAAAAGCTGTCCTGCATCAAGTAATAAGAACAGCCAAACAAAAATAGCTTCTCATATTTTTCGTTTGGTTGGACTTATTACCGCAGATGCAAGCTTTTGAACACCGTTTACCAAGAGGTCGTGCGCCTGCCGTTTAACTTTGAGTTACAAGGAGCAATTTAAAAAAACAGCTTCTCATGTTTGTTGAATATTGTGACTTGTGACCGAGGAGTTGGCAGGAGAACACCGTTTATTCGGAAAAAGGGACTGTGCACAACTTTTGTCACAGTCCCTCTTCTCGTTGCTAATTGATCTTCTCGTTTTTTGTCTTTTTTCTTATTCGAATTCTTTTTCTTCCAGACGGAATAACGGACTCATCGGTGTATTTTCATGGATGCGTTTGACCGCTTCACCCATTAATTCTGAGCATGTAACGATCGTTAAGTTTTCCGGATGACGATTTTCTTCTGTGAAAACAGAATCAGTGATACAAATATCTTTGATTGGTGCATTGTCTAAAATGCTTTTCGCATGATCGGATAATAATCCATGTGACGCACAGGCATATACTTCTTTTGCGCCGTTTTCTTTTAATACATTTGCTGCTCGTGCAAGCGTTGCTCCGGTGTTCAAGATATCATCTACCATGATACATGTCTTTCCTTGAACATCACCAATCACATAACCACCCTCCGTTGAAGCATCATCTGCATGGTCTACGATGGCTAATGTACTGTTCAAATATTCTGAAAGACTACGTGCACGCTGAACGCCGCTGTTTTTTGGCGACACAACTACGATGTCATCTCCCGTCAGACCTAATTGACGGTAATAATGAGCAAACAATGGCATCGTAAATAAATTATCTACAGGAATATCAAAGAATCCTTGTACTTGAACCGTGTGCAAATCTAAAGTCAGTACTCGAGTTGCTCCTGCTTCTTCGATTAAGTTAGCAATCAATTTCGCAGTGATCGGTTCATGAGGTTTCGCCGTGCGGTCTTGTCTAGCATACCCATAGTAAGGCAATACGACATTGATCGTTTTCGCACTTGCTCGCTTCATTGCATCAATCATAATCAGCAGTTCCATGTAGTAGTCATTGACAGGTGCATTCGTTGATTGAACGATGTACACATGATCCCCACGGATACTTTCTTCAATATTGATGGAAATCTCCCCATCACTAAATTGCTTCACGACGCTTTTACCTAATTCTGTTCCAAACACTTTCGCGATTTTTTCAGCTAATGGACGATTCCCATTCAAACTAAAAATCTTCAACGTGTCGTCCTGATACTTATTACTCATGTAGTCCTCCCCAAAACTTCTCTATTCTTCGATAGTTTAACATATTTTTCCAAGATTTTCTGTTAATTTCAGCAAATTCTTAAGGAAGTGAAACTGTTCCGTTACTCCAACTGGCAGGAATAACTTTATGATAGTCCCCCCAGTTGTCGTGTACTTTGTAATAACGTTCTTCTGTTTCAGTTTCAAAATAAGCATACGCCGTCACCCAATGATTGCCGTAAGTACTACCAAGTACTTTCAGGATTCCAATCATCACAGGCTTGCCTTCACGTATACGTTTTGTGGCTCGCTGCCATGAACCTAGAAGAGTTGCTCGTGCACGCTCGTGATTGCCATTCTTCTTTAAAAAACTAGAAATCCCTGTACTGACTTGAAAAGGAATCGTAGGAAGGCCTAGTGGTTGGATTTGGCTACGCAACGCCTTTGTCAATGCCATCGAGTTAGACGTGTTTTTCTTGCGGATCTCTAGGGGAAGCATCCACTCTTCACGATAGTCTTGATAGTAGGCAAGTAAAACCGCCGCCGCATAAGTCCCGCAAAGATAACCTGAAGGAGTAGCCCATTTCTTATACCTTAAAAAACGTTCTTCTGGCAATCCCACCCAACAATTTGTGAGTTCTTTTCCTGACCTTTTTTCTTCGATCAAAACAGGCACCTCTTCTTTTCTGTGGATCCATTGAGAGAACTCGATTGGTGCTTCATTGATCAGTCTCCATTGGCTACGAGAAATACCCTCTTGATAGGTATATTCTGCTGGAGAGTATTCTATCGGATGTCCTGATTGATCGATGATCACATAACTTTGATCTTCAAAAATCAGTGCTAAAAAAAGCCGTTCGCTTTTTTTTGATTGTAGTTGCTGGGTGCTGGCTAATTTTTTGATTTTTTTATCTATTTTAAAATAGAAAGGTTTATCCACTACTTGTTTCAGTTGGGATCGCCTCCTTTTTTTCATTATAAGTGAACGATTGAAAAAAACAAATCAGTTTGATTGTCCAAATTTTCAAATTTTTTATGTTCTATTTGTTAATTCCTTCATTTTGTAAGATAATGGGCACACGAAACAAAAAAGGAGCGATCGATGAATGAACAAAGAACGATTGAAACAAGATTTCTATGAAGCAGTCAATGAAGAATGGCAAAAAACAGCAAAAATCCCTGCAGATAAACCAGCTACAGGCGGTTTCCAAGACTTAGTTGACGGGATCGACCAACTTTTGATGGGAGAAACAGACGATCTGCTTGCCCATCCAGAAAAAGTATCTTCAGAAAAAATGAAACATTTCCTTGCTTATTATCAACTGGCAAACGATTATGACCGAAGAAATGAGTTGCATGCTCAACCACTTCAGCCTGTAATCGAGAAAGTTGAATCATTGCAGTCTTTCGACGAATTGAATGAGCAATTCCCGGAATGGTTGTTGGATACACTACCATTGCCATTTAATCTAGATGTAGATGCTGATATGAAGAATGCACAGACGAATGCTTTCTTTGCTTATCCGCCTTCTTTATTTCTTCCAGATAAGACGTATTATGCACCAGAACATCCTAACGGTGCACAACTAATGGGCGTTTTTTTTGATATGGCGGTTCAATTATTGGAGCTTGCTGGCAAAGAAAAAAGTCAGGCAGAAGCAATCACAGAACAAGCAGTGCAATTTGATAAATTGATTGCTCCTCATGTAAAAAGTGCAGAAGAAAACGCAGATTACAGCAAAATGTATAATCCGCAATCTTTTGACACATTTATTCAATACACAGATAAACTTGACTTGAAAAAACTTGTCACTGGTTTGATTGGGACAACCCCAGATAAAGTGATCGTCACTGATCCAGTGTACTTTGATCATTTGAATGACATCCTGACAGAAGCTCATTTCCCCTTATTCAAAAGCTGGATGATTATTAAAACAGTACGTTCTCTTAGTGGGTATCTATCAGAAGAATTCCGCCAAGTCAGCGGAATCTATTCTCGCGTATTGTCTGGAACAGACGAAGCAATGCCTCAGAAAAAAGCAGCGTATTATCTTGCCTCTGGTCAATTTGATCAAGTCGTTGGTGATTACTACGGGAAAAAATATTTCGGCGAAGCTGCTAAAAAAGATGTAGAGCAAATGGTGAAAAAAATGATTGCCGTTTATAAAAAACGGCTAGAAGAAAATGACTGGCTTGGGGATGCAACAAAAGAAAAAGCCGTCATAAAATTAAATAACTTAGGTATCCAAGTCGGTTACCCCGATAAGATCCCAGCACTATTCGACCAATTCAAAACAGTGCCTGCAGATCAAGGTGGTACTTTGCTTTCAAACACTCTTGCTTTCAGCAAACTCACATTAAAAGATCGTTTCAGCAAATGGAACAAACCAGTGGATCGTTCAGAATGGGAAATGAGCGCTGATACAGTCAATGCTTATTATCATCCATTCCGGAATGTGATCGTCTTTCCGGCAGCCATCCTTCAAGCACCGTTTTACAGTCTAGAACAATCAAGCTCTGCTAATTACGGGGGAATCGGAGCTGTTATCGCTCATGAGATTTCCCATGCATTTGATAATAACGGCGCTTTGTTTGATGAATATGGCAACTTGAACAATTGGTGGACAGAAGAAGATCTTGCACAATTCCAAAACAAAGCACAAGCAATGATCGAAGAATTCGATGGTCTGCCTTTTGCTGACGGAAAAGTAAACGGAAAATTAACTGTTTCAGAAAACATTGCGGATGCAGGCGGTCTAAGCTGTGCATTGGAAGCAGCAAAAACAGAATCAGATCTTTCTATCGAAGAATTCTTTGTCAATTGGGCAACGATTTGGCGTACAAAAGCAAAAAAAGAATACCAACAACTTTTACTGCAAATCGATGTTCATGCCCCTGCTAAACTTCGAGCAAATGTGCAACCCAAAAACCTTGACGAATTCTATGAAACATTTGGTGTCACGGAACAAGATGCTATGTATCTAGCGCCAGAAAAAAGAGTGCGAATCTGGTAAGAGGTTGTGAAAAAGCTGTCCTACTTCAAGAAATAAGAACAGCCAAACAAACACAGCAAGTGGGATCTCATCTATAAAAATGATAGAAGGAAGCGGGACGAATTGACGTCTCACTTCCTTCTTTTTTTACTTTCCTCAACTAATTGTTCTACCTTATCAAAAAGATACCGTGCGTTTATTTTTTTCGCTGTTTCATGACATAAGCAGCTACACCGATCAACAAAATTCCTCCAGCTACTGCTAACAACGGGCTATTAGACTCTCCTGTTTGTGGAAGTCCTTGAGCGCCATCTTTTTCCCTTTCTTTTGCTGTCCCATCTGGATCAGAAGGTTTTTCATTTGGCGATCCATTCCCTGGATTTTCCCCTTCTGGTTCATCAGTTCCCGGCGGCACACTGACAGCTTCTCGCACTGTGATCGCTTTTTGCTGGGTAACAGGTTCTGTATGAGCAACCCATTTTTCACCATCAAATGTTTCCGAACGATAAGTGACTTCTAGCGTATATTCTCCTTTTGAGGGTGCTGAAAAAATAGCGGTATGATTAGAAAATTGAGCACTTGACTGTGTTTCAACGATTTGGATCTTTTCTGGGAAATAACGCATATCTTCGAAGACAGGCGTTCCTTGATTTGGTGTGAATGCTGACACAGATACTGTAAAAGGCTTCAGTTCGATGATATTTCCTTCTGCATTCTCCGTCACACCATTTGCCTCTTGGATAATGATTGGATTATTTTGTTCGTTTGGTTTTGTCTGATTTGGTTCTTGTACGATTGCATATTCTGGATACTCCGAAGACGGTGAGGTTTCTCCGTCAAAAGTAGCACCTACAGATAGTGGAAGACCATCTACTCTTCCCTTTTCTGTTTGACGATTCTCCGGTTTGATTTGCATCAATCCATGGACATGGATGCTTCCATTCGCATAGCGCGTAACAGGCTGCTGCCCTTCTTGCGAATGTGTATTTAGAGATTCGATCCAATCTTTTGATACGGTATGTCCAAGAGTATTTTCTGATTGTTTCTCTCGTTCATTCCAATAGTAGTTCAACGAGTGATAGATTTGATCTTCGTTTTGATTCAATGGGCGGATCTGCTCTCTCATCTCAAGATTTTCTGTTCGGAAAGATAAGATACCAGAAGCATGGAAGTCTGTGTTTCCTGCCGAAGAGGTATAAAGAGCCACATTATAGGAACCATTGTTGAAGCTTGTACTGCTATTGACGATAATATCTGTTCCGCTATTGGAATCGATTCCTTTCGCAAGATTTTCGAAAGACAAACTATTGATCAATTCATGAGGGCCCGATAAAGAGGAACCACCCATTTTGAATCCATTACCGTTCCCTTCTCCTTCAACTCCCGGTACCCAACCGTTTCGATAAGCAACTGAGTTTTTGATGACTACTTTCCCGATTGAACCTGTTTCATTTTTAGCAAAAAGATCCCAACCATCATCTGCATTATGATAAGCGATACAACCGTCAAATACATTCCCTTCTCCTATTGTCAGTTTGGCCGCAAATCCATCGGCATCTTCAAATCCCGGGTCGGCATTTTCAAAAGATGTACAGTTCTTGACTAAGTTATGCGCTGGCCATGCTTCGAAAGGATCATTTGAGCTACCACTGATTTGGATTCCTGTATTTCCATTCCGATAAGCATGGATCTCTTCAATCAAATTATGGTTTCCAGAAATCTGCAATCCTTTTTGCATAGCAGCACTATTTGTAACGTCAAACCCACGTAAAACCCAGTAGTGACTAAACAGTGTCATCCCATTTCCAGTTCCTTTAAAATCAAGTACAGGTCGCTTGTTTTCTGGATTTTTCTCTGCAATCAATTGAATCGGGTTTTCTCTTGTCCCGTTAACTCCTTTTGGAATCGTCAATCCTCTTTCAAAGGAATAAGTTCCAGGAGCCAGGACGATTGTCTGCCCAGCATATGCGTATCTCAATGCTTGCGTCAGAGATAACGGATTTTGTCTGCTTCCGTTTCCTGTATCTGACCCTTCCGGTGTTACATAAACTGTCGAGTATTTAGGTTTACGGTAATCAACTGTACGCAGGATCTCTTTTGTTTCATAACTAGCCATCTCTACGTATTCTTCTGGCGGATAGTTTTTATCTGGTGTAAAACTGAAAGTAAATTCGTTCGTTCCTTCCATCAATTTTGTCTGATAATCAAATTCCCGATTTGCAGTGATTGCCAAGTCTTTCGCGTTCTCAAGTACCTCTCCTGTTGCTTGATTTTTGATTGTTAATAATCCGTCAGCATTTGCTCTAAAGGACATAGTATGGTCTTGGTTTCCTGAATGATTACTAGAGGTCACAGTGTAAATCGGATCAATCAAGCGAATGGGCCTTTCTTGTCCAGGAGGATCTGTCGCAGGATCTGAGTAAGCCACTTCGATTCCTTCTACCTTGATCGTCATATTCCTTGCTGCAGCAAATCCTGCATAAATAACCGATTCATCGGAAGCATATAGCTTTTCCCAGTCATACATGATGTCAGAAGCTAGCTCTTCCCCTGTTTCAGGATCGTAATAATATGCCTCTAAACCAGTGTTCGTTTTTTTCATCTCTACATCTAGTTTAGTAATCGAATCCGTAGCCGGAAACAGATTCCCATGACCGTTTCCGAATATATTATAAGAACCTGCTTCTTTTTCTAAGAGCCCTGCTGAAGTCTCTAAAGGCGTTGTTTCCACTGAGACACTCCCAGGAGCAGGCGCGGCTTGAGGATCTTCAGATGATATTCCTGTGATTGCCCGTGTCCCCAATCCAAGTCGCATCGTATATTTGCTGCCGTTCGTGCTGACCACTTCTTGTCTATCCGAGTCCCAGACATATTCGATCCGACTGCCCAGTATGGCAAATGAATTCGAATAAAATGCTTGCCCAAACAAATGATCTTTTGGTACTGTGTCTCTCACCATCAATGCAAATCCTTCTTGAGCATTTGTATAGGTCCAAGATTCTATTTCAATCGTCGCCCGCATCCTAAAATTGGTATCTTTCGGAATGGCTTGATAATAATAGGTCATTCCATCTGATCCGCTTGACTGGAATTTTCCGCCGTTATTCGTGGAAGAGAGCCGCACGCCGTCTTCTAATGGTTCAATCGCATATCTGCTGGCACTTGTGCTTTCTCCGAAAACTACCCCTTTCCACTCTTCAGGAACTTCATCAGATTGCTTTTCTGTCTTTTCATTTTCTGATTCTTTTATCATAGGATCATTTTCTTCTTCCACATCCTTCTCTTCACTAGCCGTTGATTCTTCCTCCAATATTGCCGTTTCTTCGCTGTTCACGTGTGCATTTTCTTCGTTCACAGTCTGTTCGTTAGCAGCAACTTCAACGACAGAAGTCAAAATCGGAGTACTGAGCATGAGGAGATTCATCATTAGTGCACTGTATTTTATTCGTTTTTTTATCAAGTCCATCCCTCCTGAAACAAATTAGAAAGCGTTTACTTAAAGTGTTACCTAATTTATTTTTGCTGTCAATAAAAAACAAAATTATAATAAGTGATATTTTATGAAAAGAAAAATATCACTTTAGTTGTTAATAATATAGGGATTTATTACAGTGAAAATGATATGTTTGATAAAAAATAACAAACAAAATAAGAGCACAAAACAATGTGATTCGTTTTACGCTCTTCTTTTATTATTTTTTGATTTTTATTTTAAAAAAAGTTTTGTTTTTTTATAGAATCTCTGCACCTAACGTGGATTTAAAATGTCTCAATGCCCATTCATGTCCGACAGGATCAAAACTTGCCACGGCATCTTTGAAAATATGGAGTTTGTATCCTAGATTATACGCATCGACTGCTGTATGCAACACACAAATATCTGTACACACGCCGGTCAAATAAACATCTGTGATCTGACGTTCTCGCAAACGAATGTCTAGATCTGTTCCACTAAAAGCGGAATAATGCCGTTTGTCTATCCAATAAACATTTTCCTGCTGCTCATGCTCTTGGTACAAATTTTTTAAAGAGCCGTACAATTCCCGTCCACTCGTTCCTATCACATTATGCGGAGGAAATAAGCGGTTCTCTGGATGGAAAGAATCTTTTGGATCATGTGCATCAATGGCAAAAACGACAAAATCCTTTTGCTCCATAAACTTTTTTGTGTGGGCAGTCAGCTTTTTTTCAATTGCTTGTCCTGCTGCACCAGTCGTCAGCTTTCCATCCTCTGCAACAAAATCATAGGTATAGTCAATCGAAATCAATGCGTTCATCTTAGTCCTCCTTATACGAGATGTTTGACAAATTCGATCACCATTTCTGCTGATCGCTTGCCTGCGTCTTCGATAAATTCGTCAAAGCTTTGTGTCGCCGAGTGATCCGCTGTGTCACTCATTGCACGTACGATCAAAAATGGGATATTGAACTGACGGGCCGTTTGTCCAACAGCGGCTCCTTCCATTTCACAAGCTAAAGCTTCTGGGAAATTCGTTAAGATTTCTTTGATTTTATCTGGAGAATCGACAAATGTATCGCCTGTAACGATCAATCCTTCTTTTGCATTCAAATCCGTTGCTTTTGCTGCTTTAGCCATTTCACTGCGCAAATATGTGCTTGCTTCATAATATAGAGGCATACCTGGTAATTGACCTGGTTTGTAGCCAAATCCTGTTGCATCTGCATCAAAGTAAGCTACTTTATCTGATATAACAATGTCGCCTACTTGTAAGCCTTCACCGATCCCGCCAGCTGAACCTGTATTGATCACCATGTTCACGCCGTATTGTTGTATCAACAGACTTGTGGTAATAGATGCTAAGACTTTTCCTATACCGGAACGGACGACAATCACTTCGTGGTTACCTAATGAACCTGAAATAAATAAAGCGCCTGCGCGTTCCCATGATAATGGTTCGCTTAGGTTCTCTCTCAAAATTTTTACTTCTTCTTCCATTGCGCCGATAATACCGATTTTCATCTTTTTAATTCCTTCTTTCTATATAAATGCGATTGCTAAAAAAACCACACATAACATTAGGATAACAATAATAAGAGATTTCATCAAAAAAGAGTTCCATTTGGTCGTCTTTTCTCGTTCACTGATCCTTGTTTTCGTGATTGGTTTATTCTTTTTGCTTTCTTTACGATAAAAGCTGGCAATCTTTTTTTCTTCTTGCTGATAAGCTGTTTCTGCTTTTCGCTGTTTTTTTAATGACTCGCTTGCTTGTGCTTGTTGTCGCTTGCGAAGTTCGCTTCGCGTAATAAGCGGTCCTTTGGCCATAAGCCGATCCCTCTACTTTCCTTTGGTCAATAATTTCCAGTATTGAATCGCATAAATCGTCTTTGCATCACAAATCAACTGATCTTTCATCGCTTGTTGTGCCTCTTCAAGAGTTAGATGATACAGCTCCAGTACTTCGTCTTCATCTTGAGCTAAAGGATTCTCGACCTTCTCTACTCCTTGTGCATGATAAATATGAAGGACTTCATTTGCAAAACCTGGTGAAAGATACATCGAAGTAAGATGGCTCAGCGACTTCGCACGATAGCCGGTTTCTTCTTCTAATTCTCTGGCTGCAGTCATTTCAGGATTTTTTCCTTCTCCTGGATCGATTTTTCCAGCTGGTATCTCCAAGATCACTTTTTCTAAAGGCTTTCGAAACTGTTTGACAAGGAGCAGGCGGTCATGTTCATCAAAAGCAATGATCCCAACACCGCCAGGATGAAATACCAGTTCCCTCTTCGAAGTTCCCCCGTCTGGTAAACGAACTTCATCTACAGCAACATCGATAATTTTCCCGCTATAGATTTCTTTGCGACTGATTGTTTTTTCTTCAAATTGCTCATTGTTCAGCATATCTTCTCCTGCTTTCTTTGTAATCATAACTGCTTTTTTTTCATTTTTCAATTTTTCTCGAAAACTCCCTATTAGTTTACCATAGATAAACCTTAGATTTTCTCTAAATATAGAAAATCCTTCTTTAGTCCGATACTCTTTCTAGTAGTCAGTATGCTAAAATAAGAATGTAATCGAATAACGGAAAGAATTCAATACTCAACGATAAATGACTTGGAGGGCTTATTATGATAAAACGAAATTGGCCGTGGCTTCTAGCACTGGTCTTGCTGTTTCTCTTTGTCCGAAACAATGGTTTTTCTTTTGTTCTAGGACTTTTATTGATAGGCGTGGTTTTAGTTTTGTGGGGGCTCTTCGGTTCGCGCAGGAAAAAAGGAAAACAAGAAGAAATCCCTGCACTGACTGACGAACTTGAGACTCACTATGAAAAAAGCGGTATGACAGCGAATGAAATCTCATTTTTCCGACAAACGATGAATCAAACAAAAAACGAGATCAATCAGTTGCAAGCGAACATGCAGCAGACAGCCAAACTTAAAGCAATCGATCTCCGTCATGATCCAGTCAAAGCGGCAAAAGCTTTATTCAAAGAATTAGTGAAGGAACCAAACCGACTGCATGAAGCAAGTCAATTTCTTTATACGCATCTGCCGAATCTAGTTGATTTGACAAATAAGTATAATGAGATCAATGACCATGAGATCAAAAACAAACAAACCTATGAAAAACTAGAAGAAAGCGCGCAAATCATCGATCAGCTATCCGCTTTGATTGCACAAGATTATCAAAAATTCGTCGCTGATGACCTAGACGACATCGACGTAGAGATATCTGTTGCGAAACAAAGCTTAAAGCGTGATAATAAACATGAACCAGAACAAAAAGAGTAACTCTTTTGTTCATAAAAAAGACTCGGAACATTCAGATGATGTCTGGTTGTTTCGAGTACTTTTTCTAAAGTAGAGACATTCATGTAAGAATCGAGAACAGATACGACAAGGAGGAATTTTTTATGGATCATAAACCGACTGAAACAAAAGATATCACACCAGTTAACGATACACTTGAAGACTTATTGAACAACCCGTTTTCAACCCCAACAGACACGCTGACCACTTCACAACAAGCGGAGATTGATCAGCTCCAAGAGCAACAGACAGCTGCTCGCTTAATTGACAAACTACCGGCGGAACGCCAAGAACAAGCAAAACAGCTGGCAGCAAAAATCGATGCCAATGATGCACAGTCTGTCATCAGCTATGGCTCAGCTGCTCAAGCGAAATTAAGTGAGTTCTCACAATCAATGTTGAATCACGTACAAGCTCAAGATATTGGCCCAGTCGGAGATTCGTTGACTGAACTGATGTACCGTCTCCAAGAAGCCAACCCTGATGAACTGCGTGCCGGAGAAGGAAATATCTTCCAACGTGTCTTCGGTAAGGTCAAACAATCGATTTATGAAGTGACAGCAAAATATCAAAAAATTGGTGCACAAATCGACAAGATCTCAGTGAAATTAGATAAAGAAAAAGACGGACTATTAAAAGATAATCTGATGTTAGAACAGCTTTACCAAAAAAACAAAGACTACTTTGATGCATTGAATATTTATATTGCTGCTGGAGAATTGAAAATGGAAGAACTTCAAACAACGATCATTCCAGAAGCAATGAAAAAAGCAGAAGAAACTGGTGATCAGATGGATGTCCAAATCGCCAACGATTATACACAATTCCTAGATCGTCTGGATAAACGTACACATGACCTTCGCTTAGCTAGACAGATCACGATTCAGCAAGCCCCACAAATCCGCTTGATTCAAAATACAAATCAGGCCTTAGCTGAAAAGATCCAAGCATCTATCGCTACAGCCATTCCGCTGTGGAAAAACCAAGTCGTGATCGCATTGACCTTGCTTCGTCAAAAAGATGCAGTGACCGCTCAACGCCAAGTCTCTGAAACAACAAACGACTTATTGAAGAAAAATTCAGAAATGCTGAAAATCTCAGCCATCGAAACAGCGAAAGAAAACGAACGCGGAATCGTGGATATTGAGACCCTGCAAACTACACAAAACGATTTGATCGAAACGATCCAAGAAACTTTGCGTATCCAAAAAGAAGGAAAAGAAAAACGTCGTCATGCAGAAGTAGAACTTGGACACATGGAAGAAGATCTGAAACAAAAACTTTTGGATTTAACCCAATAGACCATTTTTTGCTTGTTACTAAAACAAACGCCCATCAACAGTTCAATAAACTGTTGATGGGCGTTTTTCTTATCTTTCTTCTAACTTCTCCATTGGAATCTATTTCTCGTTCATCTTGCTGTGTCCATAGCCATAGCCAAAATAAATGATCAGTCCAATAACCATTACGATACCGAACACGATCCAAGTCACCGTCTGCAGACGAAGCATCAAGACGATACAAGTCAAGATCGAGACGATTGGCAAGATCGGAACGAATGGCACTTTGAATTCTCCTGCTTTTGGTTTGCCAAACATTTTTCTTAACTTCAGTAAGCCTAGACTAACTAGCATCAAATAGGCGAGCGCCATGATATTCGTTAGTTCCGCCAATACATTCAATGGGAAAAATCCGGCAAAGAATACAGCTGCCACACCAGCGGCATAAGTCGCTTTTTTCGGTGTACGATGCTTTTGATCGATTTCTGTCATAAATTTAGGTAGCAAACCATCCTTGCTGACAGCAAACAACAAACGAGCGAGTGAATACATCATCGAGATCGTCACCGTCAGCAACGTCAAGATTGCCCCTACAGCAATCACTGCGCCAACTGTTCCATGTCCTACATACCTCATGGCAAAGGCCACTGGATCATTGACACCTAGTTCAGTATAAGGAACGATTCCTGTCAAGATCAACGTCACGATGATATAAAGGACCGTAGCGATCAGTATCGAACCAATGATCCCTCTTGGTACATCTTTTTGTGGGTTTTTGACTTCCTCAGCTGCCATTGCAACAGCATCAAATCCCAAGAAAGCAAAAAACACAAGAGCTGCACCATCTAGCACACCGGAAAAACCAAAAGGCATAAATGGCTGCCAATTATCAGGCTTAACGAAAAATATCCCTACAATGATAAACAACGCGATGATACTAAATTTGACATATACCATGACATTATTCAAACGTAATGCTTTCTTGGCTTCAAGCGACACGATGTAAGTGACGAATATCACTACGAGTACCGCAATCAAGTCAATGTATGTACCATTTTCCGAATTGTACCCGCCAGTTAATGCTTGTGGAAGTTCGGCTCCTAAGCTTTTCAAGAAACCTTGCATATAGCCAGACCAGCCGGAAGCCACAGAGGAAACTGCTAGCAAAAATTCCCCGATTAACAACCACCCTGTCAACCAGGCAGCAAATTCACCAAAGACAACATACAGATAGGCATATGGCCCACCGATCACTGGCACTCGCGAAGCAAACTCTGCGAAACTCAGTCCAGACAAAATGACAACGATTGCAGCTAAGACAAATGAAAGTGACAGTGCTGGACCAGCATTTTGATTGGCCGCAACCCCTGTCACCACAAATATTCCCGTACCGATGATCGCGCCAATTCCAAGCATGATCAAATCAGACGTTTTTAGTTCTTTTTTCATCTCACTCGTATGATTGAGATTGATTTCTTTCTTACGAAACAAATCCATTGAAGTTCCTCCCCATTTTAGGTTGGAAAACAGTGATTAAACTGTTTTCATGTACCCTAAAAGGATACCACCTAAAATGACTAAAAGGCAACCAACAATAACATAAATGAGCTCTTTTTTCGTTTTTCTTTCGCCAAGGATGAAAATCCCACCTAAAGTAGAGATAATGATCCCCATTTGTGAAAGTGAGAATCCAACAGCTAAACCAAGTGATTTGACTGTTAGAAGCATACAGATATTACCTAAGCCCCATAATAATCCACAGATCATGTTTTTCCATACAAATTGATCTACTTTAACTTTACGGAAAGCAAAGAAGCTTGCACCTAAGATCATTCCGATACTTTGAGGTAAGATAATTGACATCGCATCCAAATTCGCCCAGTTGACAATGATCGTATATACGCCATAACCAATCGTAGAGAAGATCAATGCTCTAAAACCCTTACCAAAATCAAGCATTTTATTATCTGTATCTATTTTTCCTTCGTCATCTTGTCGTGCCGTCAAATACGCACCGCTTACAAGAAGAGCTAAAGCAATAATACCGTATACATAATCTTTCGTTTGTGTCCATTCTTGGAAGAAAACGGCTCCCGCAATCGTATTCAAAATTAATTGAAAACCAGTAGACAATGGTAACCCTACAGAAACACCCATGTACTTCATTCCATGGAATTGTCCATTTTGTCCAACACTCCAAGCTAAGCCAGATAAAAATCCGATCAAGAAAATCCAAGGGGTGATTACAGGACTAACAACGAAAAAGACAACTAAAGAAAACAGAAATGCACCAATCGTCATTCCTAGTGTTTGTTGATTGGCATCGCCACCAATTTTACCACTTACTAAACCAATACTACCCCATGCCAACATAGGGACTAATGCTATTAAAATTTCCATAACCAATCTCCTTTTATTTCACATGATAAGAAACTTATCAGCGAAAACGTTAACAACACAAGCGTTTTTTTTCGTTTCTAACGATTTTCTAACGTTTTTCATTATAAAAATTTAAGATTGGGAAAAATAAAGTCATTGTCGTCCCTTTTCCTTCAGTTGATTCAGCCGTCAATTGGATACCTAATTTTTCTGCTAGATTTTTTGCCAAATACAGGCCTAATCCTGTTGAATGCGTTTTACTAAGTCGTCCATTTCTTCCAGTAAACCCCTTATCAAAGATTCGTTTCAAATCTTCCTCCGGGATACCGATTCCTGAATCTTTAACAGAAAGACTGACTCCTTGCGCTTCCTTTTTTATGCTCACCATGATATTTCCGTGGTCCGGCGTATATTTGATGGCATTGCTAAGCAGTTGGTTGAAGATAAAAGCGACCCATTTAGCATCAGTCAAAACAGTATGATCCTCACCAATGATTTCGTAGCGAAGATTTTTTTGGATAAAATAATTGGCCTGACTGCGTATCACAGGCTGGATGATTCCTTTCAATCCATACTCTTGGATGAGATAGTCCCGCGAGAAACTGTCGAGTCTTGCATAATACAAGACTTGCTCTACGTATTCGTCGATTTTTGATAATTCATTTTCGAGTAAGGTATACTTTTGATCGTCAATATCGAACTCGATCGAACGAACCAGTAACTTGGAAGCGGAAAGTGGTACTTTGATCTCATGGACCCATGAGTCAATATAATCTTTTTGGTCTTGTTGATTGCTGATTGCTGATTGCATCACTTCTTGATGTTCGCGGATCAGCTGATTGATATATTCTTCTACCAGTTTTTCTTCTTCTGTCCGCCCGCCACTCAAATAATTTTGCAAAGGAGATGTTTTTTGTATGTCAGCTAACTTCCCCCACCATCTTCTTTTGCTCAAGTAGCCACCTAGCAGATAAAAAATCAGAAAGACGCCCTCGATCAAAGCTAAATAAGCAATCGTACTCAAATCCACTTTGATATTTGGGGCTAGCCACATCACAAAGATCGTTAAGGCAATAAAAAACAGCCATCCCAAGATCAATGTCCACTGATCTTTCAAATATTTAAAGAAATTCATCTTAAAAGCTCATCCTTTCAGGGAACGATATATCCCTGTCCTACTTTTGTTTCGATATATCCTTGGATACCTGCCTGTTCGATTTTTCGGCGTAACCGATTGATGTTCACTGTCAATGTATTGTCATCTACAAACCGCTCGTCATCCCAAAGTGCTCGCAGCAATTTTTCACGGCTTAAGATCTTTCCGTTGTGTTTCATCAAAATAAATAGCAGGCGGTATTCATTTTTGCTCAAATCAATGATCTCTCCATTGATCTCCATACTTCCGTTGTCGACATTCAACGTAATACCATTATGGCTCATCATCTCACTGGATAATTCTGTGTAATTATAAGAACGGCGAAGCAACGCATTGATTTTGGCAATCAGTACATCGATTTGGAAAGGCTTTGTCACAAAATCATCTGCTCCCATGTTCATGGCCATGATCATGTCCATATTCGTATTCCTGCTGGAGATAAAAATGATCGGTACTTTCGATACTTCACGTATTTTTTGACACCAATAATACCCATCCAAAACAGGAAGATTGATGTCTAGCAATACAAGCTGTGGTTCTTCTCTTTCAAAGTCTGAAAATACTTGGTTGAAATCGGTCGTTCCAAAGGTTTCGAATTGCCATTTCTCAAGTTCTTCCATAATCAATTGTCGAATGATTTCTTCATCCTCGACTACCATGATTTTTGCCATAAAAAATCCCTCCATCTTTCTTCTTGCTTCTACAATATCAAAGAAGCCTTTGTGAAACAAGTTGGCTTACCTGTAAAATGTCATTTTAGAAAACGTTCAAAAAAACTGGAAATAGGCGATTTAATCGCGTTTGTCTCTTCCAAGCAGCTTAAATTTATTATGTTATTCTTAATAATTGGTCTATCATCTGTTATTTTTCTTTGGTTGTTTTTGTCTTTTAAATTTTCGATAACCCCAATAACCGAAAAGAGTTAGTATTAGCAATACACCTAATAAGAGCGCAAGTAATCGATAAAGATGGTATCTTTTTGTCTTTTCCATCTTCGAAGAGGCTTCTTCTGTAAAGGGGACTCGCTTCCCTGTCACTAGTAACCTGTGGGTGTTCACAGTATAAGGTGTGCAAGTAATAAGTGTGACCAGATCCTGTTTTTCTCTGATTGCTAATGTATCTGTTTTTGTTGGAAGGACAACGATTTTCTCAACGACTTCATAAGCGAGCATCTGACCATATACTTCAAGATAGAAACGGTCATTTTTCTCCATTTTTTCAAGATCTGTAAACAATTTTTTCTCAGCAACACCGCTATGGGCGGTAATGACGGAATGTGTATTTTCTCCTCCAATTGGAAAAGAGGTACCTTGTAGAACTGTCGCTCCTCTATCTAATAAAAGATCATTTGTTTCATCGAATAAAGGCAAGCTAACATTGATTTTTGGAATATAGATTGCTCCGATCATATGTTGTTCGTAGTATTCTTTTCCTGGATTTCGGACATCTCTAACCGCTTGTTCAAAAGGATCTTTGACTTGACCCATTCCTGGGATGGCTGCCGTACTAGCAAGCGCCTGATTTTTCTTTTCTTGTACTGCTAATCGTTGCTCATGTTTTTCTTCTTTCTCTCGTGCAAGCTGTTTTTGATAATTCTCGATCCTTCTTTGGTCCAAATAATTGCTGAGAGCATCAGCTAAAAATGGATATGTAAAAACTGCAGCTCCTGTAAGAAACATCACTGCCATGAATAATTGTAATAACATACTGATTTTTGTTTGAGGTCTTTTCTCTGTTTTCTTTTTCATTTTCTTCACCTTCTTATTTAAAAAAACTGCAGCAACCTTTATAAAAACCGATTGCTGCAGCTTATTTTTGTTGCTTATACTTCAGACTTCATTTTAGATTTACGGTACCAGCTGTAGGCCCCAATCATCAAACTTAGACCGATCAGCAAGAATGCTAAGATCCCGTTCCCTCCAGTAGAAGGAAGAAATCCTTGTCTTACGTTTGGTACGCGTGCTGCTCCTGGATACTCATAGTCCACAATCACAAGTTCATCATCATAGCTACCATATTCTACATTGAACTCTGTGAAAGCTGCTTCACCTGTTGGTAAAACATATCCTTCTGGTGCTACTGTTTCTTTCATGAAGTATGTTCCGTAATCTAATCCAACAACTTCGAAGTATCCTTGGTCATTTGAGACAAATTCTGTTGCCTCTACACTATTATCACTTACCCAATCGATTGTGATTTCTTCTGCATCAGCACCTGACTCATAAACAGGTAAACGTACGCCATCTTTATAGAAAACAGCATAAGCAGTTTTCTCTTCGTTCCACAATTCAAATCTTGCACCGTCTAGTAAAGCATTGCTTGAAGCATCAAACTTTTCAAATCTTCTCCCGCCAGTCGTTACTTCTTCTGGTGGCACGCGACGTTCGTTGTAGTCATACTCGTCACCTCTACCGATTTCGATCAATGCTGTATTGTTATGGAATTCGTCTGCATTGATAACTGCGTTGACTTGCAAGTCATAGGTAACAGTTAATTCCCCGCCACGATGATTCCCTAATTTTTCCAGTGTTGCTGTGTTCGGTATACCTCCTGTTTCAAGAATGATCTCCACGACAAAACCGTTACCCGCTTTTGTTACTGTATAATCAGTATCTTTTATCAGTGTTGTATCTCCTGCTTGTACAAGGAGTTCCTGATCAAAATAACTCAAACCTTCTGTTGGCGTATCTGTGATTGTGAAATGCGTGATGACTGTTGTATTGTCCTCATTGATTTCATCAATAAAGTAAGGAATCGGTGCAGTTATTGTATAAGAAACTGTTTTTCCTTTTTCTAAGTCAACATATCGGATCGTTTCTTCTTCACCATTTTCATTGCGAATCGTCACAGTTCTAACGTCTGCTTCATCTACATTCATTTCTTTGGAAGAATCTTGGATTTCATTTTTAGGATATAAGTGTACATCGGTGTTGTACGTATCTTTCCAAGAGGTTCCATCCCATACACCGCCAATAATATCTGGCATCATAACTGGCATCATGACAACCATTGGAGACGCGATTCTTGAAATATGAGCTGGTGAATATGTTTCTAAGAAGAGATAGACTTTATCTCTCGAAGAAGGTGCCTCTTCCGTCACTTGGACATTTCTGAAAACAGCTTCACCATTTTCGCCAGTCGTCTGCTTATCTATACTTTCGATACCATAAGATACAAACCATGCTGCTGTGTGATCTGATTGGATCAAAGCAATCGCAGCGGCAGGTTCTAACCCATCATCATCTATGTCAGTTGTTCTAGGGTCATCTTTCAGCAAATTATAATAGACATCTGTAACATCAAACATTTCAAAATCGACGCCTGGAAGATTCTCATTATCAAAATCATCTGATACCAACCCGCTATTCGGTCGTTCTTCAGGCACAGTCGTGAATGCTTTTTTGTGTAATGTGATCGTCACTTCACTTGGTTTTTCCGTGACTTCTTCAGCGTGAACTAATTTTCCATTTCCAAAACTTCCTAATCCTACAGCTGCGAGCCACAGTGCACTCATCCCCATGGTCATCATTTTTTTATTCATTTTTTTCTCCCCGTTCTTTTTTTATTAATAAAACAGCACCTAACAACAAAAGGATTCCTAATAAAGAAATCAGTGTTCTTGCTTCATTGGTTTGTGGAAATACGGACCCTTTCACTGGTTGATTTGGATTGCTTGGCCCACTTGGTTCTTTCGGTTTGTCCGTTGTTTCTTTTATGGTCTCGTTATACACGCGTGGCGTTGCTGATTCATAGGCAGAGGCTGGAACTTTTCCGGATTCCAATTCAGCCATCTTCTGCCCATTGACCATTACATATTGCGGCTGTCCTTCTGCATCCACCCAAGATTCAGGGACAATGACCTCGATTTGCTTACTTGCTTCGTCCATTTCGTACCCTTCTACACTTTTCAATTCTTCAAAATAATAGGTACCAGAGGGCAAGAATCGTTGACCTGTCGTGACTAGACCGTCTTTATCTGAAATGAATTTGCTTACATTTTTATCATTCAAAGGATCGTTGTTTGCTGGTTTGATCCATTGATTTTTCAAGTCATTCGCAGGAGCCATGTCTAAATAATATTTTTCTCCTTCTATCATCTGATACAGAGCAAAAACAGCACCTTCTAATGGGCGTCCTTTTTCAGTTGTTCCTCTTTGTCGTCCATACTTGAAAAAGTATGGATCTCTTAAATAACCGACATTTTTAGGATAGATATGGATCTCTTGCAGTTCCTCGGTTGGTTCTGTTGGATGATAGATTGGCAAAACAGCAGCAATCGGGATCGCTGTTTGATCGATATCCACATTCAACCCGATTTCCGGATCAATTGATTCTTCAAAAATCAAATAAACTGCATCTCGATCTTGGTTTTTCTTAGGTACTTGGATGCGTGCAATCCCATCTCCTAATCCACCAACCGTATCTTTTCCAGTCGTTACCGACTCCCCAACCTGGGCAAGTCTTTCTTCTGTGATCAACTGACGGATATTGTTTCTGCTCGTTTCAGCGATTTGCTGGACGAATTCTCTAGAGGTCATGTTCTCAGCAGCTTTTTTGTCATGATAATAATCGGTCATATCGTAAACGGCGAATGTCGCTCCATTTAGCGGGACCGTCTGCGAAATGATATCTGCTGTTTTTCCCGCTTCCTCAGAGATAGCCAGACCGTCATTTTCATGGAATTCAAATTGGTCGTTATAATCGATATCTCGAATCATCCGTTTATGCAATACGAATTCCACAACGTCTTCCCCTAATTCTTCTGCCGACATCGTTTGAGGAAGAAGGACTGCTACAAATGGTAGTAAAACAAGTAATTGAAGCATCAAACACAACAGCTTTTTCATTACCTTGCCCCCTCCTTTTTAGATTGTCTGACATACAAACCATAGGCAGCACCGGCAAGTGCCACGAAGAATGCAGCAAGCAGGATATAGAATAATCGTCCGGATCCCCCTGTAGCAGGCAATGGATTTTCAGGATCATTCCCGACACTAAGCTGTAGCCTGATTCGGTTCGTATCCAAAAGTTCATATTCTAACTCTTGCTGCAGATCAGGAGTCTCTGCTTCTTCGTTTGGATAATAAGAAACCTCAACTTTTAGTGTCCCGGCTTCTTTTCCTGGAACGACCCGATCATTTTCCACTTCTGGTTCTTCACGATAACTAATTTCTAAAATAAAGTAGCCTGGAAGTTTCCTGTAGCCGTCCGGCGACTTCACTTCCTTGATCCGATAGAATCCTTCCGTCAAATCCAAAGCATTGAATAGGGAAGAATCGTTTGGATCTGGTGCCAAGCCTCCGACGATGAGTTCATAGTCTCCTGCACTATTTTGTTTCTCAATTGAAAATTCTGCGCCTTCAAGACGTCGACTACTTATACTGTCAACTTTCAAAAGTTCCAGATCGATTGGTGCTAGTTCATCTTCTAAGGTTACTTGTAATACACCATCGATGATGTCATAACCCTCCGGTAACGGATCAGTTTCGTCTTCGATGACTGTCTCTCCAATGACAAATTTCCCTTCTTCATTCAGTGCAAACTGGAATACTTGATCAGACAATTGATACCCGTTTGGTGCAACAGATTCTGAGACCTCATATTCGCCGATAGACAAGCGTAAAGGTTGACTGTATTCTAAATCGACATATTTCTCTACACCGACTGTATAAAGATAGAAGTAACCGATTCCAGACAAACGTTTCGATTCTTCGGGTTCTAACGGGTTGCCTGTGTATGCTCGATACAGTGGGAAGGAAGAATCCCCTATTTTTCTGATATCAAAACCTGCACCATCTAAAGGATTGCCTTCATGATTTAATTTTCTAACTCGGATCTCCCGATAATCAAACGTATTGTAAGCAGTAAATTCTACCCATAATCGGCCCTCTTCGTCTGTTGAATGGGTGAGATATTGCCAATTTGCTTCACCTGTTTGTCTAAGCTGGATGGTACCTGCCTCATTATCGTACAGTCGCAAGATCCATGTGTCGTTTTCGTCAGGTTCTTTGAAACCTTCTGGGCTTTGACTTTCAACGATTTTGTATTCTGCATAGTTGGCATTTTCTTCATTGTCTATATGAATAAATGAATCTGGTTCTCCAATAGGATGAATGACTTTCTCACCCTCCACGTGCAAATATTCTCCATTTTCATTTACTGAATAGAATGTGAGCATTCCTTTCTCTTCGTCTGCTTCATTCGCACCAGAGATTCCTTTAGCTACCGGCGTTCCAATTTCAAGTCCGCTTCCATCGGTTTGATAAAGTTCAAACTCTGCCCCATTGATTGGCGTAGTGCTTCCTTCAATCAGTTTATTGATGTTCATGTGGACTGGCTTGAATTCATTCCGCATTTCCAATTTGACATACAAGTCTTCATAATCCGTTTCGTCCTCATTGACATTTTGAACAATTGAAAGTTTGTGGTATTCGCCTTCATAATAAGAATCAGGATCGCTACCTTCTTCTCCACCAACTCTTACTCCTGAAGTATTTGCTGCTACCAACTCATAGTGACCAAGCGCTGTATCTCCGCTGGAACTGTATTTTTTGATTTGGAATTGATACGTCTCATCCACTAACTGATAACGGGGCGGTCCAGCGATCTCTCTGATCCAGAAAATGTCACTAACAGCACCTGTTTCATCCCCCAGCACAGGGATCTTCGTTTCAAAGATTGCGAGTCCATCGTTGGTAGTTGTTCTCGTTTCAATCGGTTCCACATCCCCGCTATCCGGGTCCTGGTCATATAGAGCAAATTCGATTCCTACTAAAGGTTCCCCATTTTGCCCCATTTTGCTTATTTGGAAATTCCGGTCCTTATGCTCATAACGAATAGACGAGGTCGGGAAATACATTCGCCCGTTCATAACATCGTTTTCATAATCCTCCAAGTTTTGGATATAGGCCATATTGTTCACTGCATAGAAATTCCCGTCTTGTGCTCCTGCATCCAGTTTTACTTGATACTTGATCCTGACCATTTCCCCTTCACCTAACGAGATTGGAGAAAATTTATAGGCTTGGTTTTCTCGCCCAACATACGTTGTCGGCGTCGCCACTACTTCTGGCGGTGCTTGTCCATGACGCGTTTCATCCCATATTTCTGGCTCTTGGTACTTCATGCCATTTTCTCCTGGATCTAGATGATAAAACTTAATATCAGCATCTCTTCCAGCCCCAAACGGTGAAACATTAAATCCAGTTTCATCATAAAGTGTGGCTTGCTGGATCGTCTTTTTGAAAGTAGAGGAGATATCCTCCAAGGCTGTAATGATGTCATTCTTGTTGTTCGCATCGTAATAACGCGGTGTTGTGCCATCATCATTTAAATCAGCAATGTTTTTTAATACATTTCGTCCGATTGCATCGAGCCGCTGTCTACCGGCAATACTTCCGTCGATTCCTAACCCAATGGAGAAAATACTTGGCGGGTTCTCTTGGTACTTGTTTTTCAGCCAATGATGATACGCAACAGTATTGATGGCTGACGACTTTTCTTGTGAAGTTGGACTACCGTTAGTATCATTGCTTGCGCTTCCTGTACCAACCCAGTGAGTTGCTTTATCATCACCTTCTTTTACTTCTCCGTAACGGTATTCCACATTTGTCCCATTAACAGGACGGTCAAAGTCAGATGCGTAGGTAACTGGATAAGTAAATCCTGCATTAGAAGTATTCCCAGAAAAGGTTTCAAAGTTTTTGAACAAATCACCACGATCTATGGCAATCTTATCCCCCATGACACTCCAACTGCTCCAAGCTCCCCAAATACTTGTGCGAGATCTTGTTTGGATCGGTGCATAACTGAAGGTGGGTGTTCCGTCTCCTACGACGATCAGGATCTTTTCTGGATTTCTATTTTCTCCGCCATTATCCGCATACAATGTTTCATAGCCATTTTTAAGTCCTAGTGTAAGCGGCGTTCCTCCGATGGGTGTACGATTCAGTGCTGTATTCTCACTTCCCGTTAAACGATTGATGTCATTTGTCAACGGAAAGATGTCCGAACTGATTTGTTCCTGGTTATTGATGACTGTACTATTATGATAAAAATTCACCATACCGATCCGAATATCCATATTTGGGTCGGATAGCAGATTTTCACTAATTTCATTTACCGATTCTATCAGCGCCGCATTTTTACTCTGGCCTCCGCCTTCTAGTGTCCCTTCATTCATACTGGCTGATTTATCTAGAACAAAAACGATATCGATTGGACTGATTTCTTGTTTCTCACTTCCGATCACATCTAGATAAACGTTATAAAGTGTCGTTGCATCTTCAGGATGTAGATCAGATGTTGGGTTGTTTGATATAACAGGTTCTACCCATTTTTTGATATATGCCCCGTTATAATCCAAGTAACTGTTTTCAAAATTCCGTTCATCTCCCCAAAGCTGAACGGTTTGAGCCGGAACATTTACATCTTCTTCACCTGCAGTTGATCCATTATCAGCCGCATAGTCGTAATTTCTCCAGTTCGCTCCCCCGATTGCGTAATCACTATCATCGATCAAGTTCTCTCCATCATATGGTGAGCCTTTTTCTCCCTGATAGCGTTCATTACTTTGTGACCAATTTCCTAATACTTTCGTATAATCATTCGTTGTAAATCGTGGATAGCGGTGCTGATCGTTTTCAGCTATTCCGCTAGGATAGATATATTCATATGGATCTTGCGTAGCTGTTGGTCCAAGACGCTCTAAAATACCGTTGAATAACCGGCGTTGAATGCGTTGGAGTGCTTGACCGCTGGGCACGATTGGTGCGTCCAGCTCTTCCGTTTCATTTTCTTCGCTACGTTGATTTTCAGCGGAATCCTCTGTATCTGTTTCATTTTCTTGTAATTCTTGATTAGCTATTCTTTCATCGACCACCACTTGAAGAGGTAGTTCCCCTTCATTCACATCTGGAATCTTTTCTGTTTCAAAAACCAATGTGCCGGTCTCAGCTTCTTTCGAATAAAATTTTCCGACATACCATTCTTGACCATCGATTGTCTCGACTTTTAAGTCTTCTCCATCTTCATCGTAAGAGGAGAGACCTGTTCCCCGAACGTTTTTTACGGTACCGATACCGGCAGCAGCTGTATCGATTGCTAAACGTATCCTACCTTCGTTCGCACTCTCTTTCTTTTCAAAAGCCAGATGCCATTCAAACGTTTCTTCTTTTTCGATATACCTCCCTTCGATTTTTGCATAATCCTCATCTAGAAATACCTCATCCTCCTTCACTTCTGTTGACTCAGCAGCTACATCCAATGCTGTCATATGATAGACAGACTGGAAATACGGTCCAAATAACAGACTGACAGCTGCTAACTGCAAAAGCTTCAATTTTACCCCTTTCACATTCTTATACTCCTTTCTAAAACATGTGTCTTCTTTCACAACAAACACCAAAAACAACATCTATCTAATTATAATCTAATTTAATTTTAACTTTAAATCAAACAATATCCATTTTAGTTAAAAAACACCAATTATACAACGATTATTATTAAAATTAGATTATAAAATTTTATAACACTCTCATTTAACAGAACTTAAGTTATTAAGACAGGTAAATAATTTCCGACTGTTTCCCTGAAAAACAAAAAAATAAAGCACGAATGCGTATTTACGCACTCATGCTTTATTCATGCAATTGATTCAGATAACGGCAGCACACAAGATACCGATAACACTTCCTAAAATAGCTCCTCCTAAAACATCAGTAGGATAATGTAAAAGTAAAAAAATTCTTGAATAAGCGATCAAACAAGCAAACAGAAAAGCTAGTATTCCTGCAATACGACTTAACTCGAACAACGCTGCTACAGATAAAAAAGCAAGTGCCGTATGCCCTGAAGGAAAAGAAGAAGTCTTCGGTTTACTTGTGTAAAGGACAAGCCGACGATTTTTTTCATAAGGTCTTTTCCGTTTTGTCGTTTTTTTAATGAGAAGTAGACCAACAAAAAAATAGATTAGACTGCCTACAAGAATAGCTAGACCATATTCTCTTGTATCAGGTACTAAAACTAAAACCGTAGCAAGGAGCAGCCAAATAAAACCGCCATTAGAGATATTACTGATAAATTTCAAGAAATTGATTTTCCGATTGTCCGTTTCTCGTTGCTTAGCGAACTTATTGATAATACTATCATCGATTTTAGCAATCAAACGCAGCATGTTATTCCTCCTTTTTAAGACCCTTTTCTTGCGTACGATGGATAAAAAGCAGGACTTGAAAATAAAACAAGAAGCTGAAACCTAATAAAGCAAGGTAGACTGGTCCTGCAAACCATAATGCAATCAGAAGTATCGACGTGCCTGCTAAATAGAAAAGTGCACTTTTAAAATCATTAAAAAACAAGAAAAATGCTGCAATCCAAGAGACTTCTTTTTGATTTTCCAGTTGAAGCAAGATTTTGTAACTAAAAAGAACAGCACTTAATAGAAGCAAAAACAACGTAGTATACATCAATGTATAGCCAATTCTCCCACCCAAATAATGGAAAATCCGATAATCGATGAATAAAAGAAGAAAATAACTACTTGCTAAACTATCTTGCTTTCCGTAAAGAGAAAGATTCTCACGAAACTTCTTCCAGTATAATGAACTGAGCTTTTTCTCTTCATTTTTTTTGTAATAATAAATCATATAGAGAACTGTTCGACTTGCTGTTCCTAATGTGAGAACAGGCAAGACGCACAGGAACCACAGTAGCTGTAACTGGATAAGACGCGGAATCCATTCAATGATTTCTAAAAAATAATCATTGGCTCTTTTACCAATCGACCGATTCATCATCCTTTTGATCCTCCTGTCAAATCCATTCCTTCAATGAAATAACGTTGTGCAAAAAAGAACAGCAAGATCGTCGGGATCAAGACAAGTGTTGCTCCTGCCATCAGATAATTCCATTGTGTCGTCGCTTGGTTCTGAAAAACTTGCAAGCCAATCTGCAACGTGTATTTTTCTTGATCTTGGATATATAACAGAGGACCTAAGAAATCATTCCAAGCCGCGTTGAAGGAATTGATTGCAATCGTGATCAAAGCAGGTTTCGTCAATGGAAGCATCAAATGACTCCAAATATACAAATGATTCGCTCCGTCGATTTCAGCAGCTTCGATCAATTCATTATTGATCGATAAGTAAAATTGACGCATCAGAAATATATTGAACGCATTGCCGAAGAACGATGGAACGATCAGGGGCAAATAAGTACCTACCCAGCCGATCTTGGAGAATAATACATATTGAGGAATCATCGTTACAAACCCCGGGATCATCATCGTAGAAAGAACCAAAGCAAACATCAGCTTTTTCCCAGGAAAATCAAGCTTCGCAAATCCATAAGCAATAAAAGAATTCGAAAGGACATTACCGATCACTACTAGCACAGTGATGAATAACGTATTTCTTGCATAGCGCCAAAAAGGAAATGCGGCAATCGTATCCAGATAGTTTTCCCATACGATTTTTTCTGGGAAAAAGGTCGGAGGATAACGAACGATTTCTTCCATCGGTTTCAATGAAGTAAATACCATCCAAAGCAATGGAATGAGCAAAATAATTCCTATTACCGTCATAAGCACATAGCTTAGCATCTTTTTTGATTGCCGATTCACACTGGTTTTTTTAAAATAATCCATCATTTGCCGTCACCTCCAGAATAATAGACCCATTTAGGTGCAAGCTTCAAATTGACGAAGGTCAGAACCAAAACGATCAGAAATAGGATCATCGACATAGCCATCGCATATCCCATATCAAAAGCGACGAACGCCTTGTTCCACATATGCAGATTATAAAAAAGCAAGGAATTTGCAGGTCCACCTGTTCCATTTTTCGTCATGACATAAGCTTCTTGAAAAATTTGGAAAGAACCGATCGTAGAGGTGATCACATCGTAAAAAATAATAGGAGTGATTAATGGCAAAGTAATACTTTTGAACTTTCCCCAAACGCCTGCTCCATCGATTTCTGCTGATTCATATAAAGATCTAGGAACATTTTGTAATGTAGCTAAGTAAAGTAGCATTGCTCCTCCAGAGCTCCATATTTTCATCAAAATCAACGCAGGTTTCGTCCATTGTGGATCAAACAACCAAGCTGGTCCAGGGATATGGAACCAGCCCAGAAATGTGTTGATCAATCCTGCAGATGGAGAAAGCAGCTGCATCCATAAGATGTAGACTGCTACTCCTGATAAGACTGCCGGTAAATAGAAAACTGTACGGAATACACTGATTCCTTTGATTTTTTGATTGAGTACTGTGGCTAAAAACACACTGAAAATCGTCGTCAGCGGTACATTGAAGATGACGAAATAAACGGTGTTGTATAACGATTTCCAAAATAAATCATCATGAACGAACATTCTTTTGAAATTTGCTAGACCAATGAAATTCATCTTGGATGTCAAATTATAATCGGTGAAACTACCAATAACTGAAAAAAGCATAGGCCCTAGCATAAAGATTAAAAAACCGATAATAAAAGGCGAGATAAATAAATAGGCCCATCTTGCTTCTTTTTTCTTTCGGATAGATAAACGCTTCAAATTTTCTTGCCTCCTCTGTACCTAGACAGTCAAAAACGGATTATTGATTTTGCTTGACTAAGTTCTCTACTGCTTTTTGTGCATCTGCCAATCCTTCTTTTGCTGATTTTGTTCCTAAAAGAATCTGGTCGATCTGTTCATTCACTAATGTCGTATAATCAGGTGCATCTAAAGGAACTGGTGTGATCACTGTATTTTTAAAGTTTTCGTCCGCCATTTGATAGATCATTTTCCCTTTGTCCGTTAGGTTGTCATTATTCACTAAATTCTCGTTGGCTGTTTTACTTGCCATGATATCAAAACTTTTTTCGCCGAATTTTTCTTGTACTTCTGGAGAAGAAAGATATTTGATGAATTCATAAGAGGCTTCAGGATCTTTTGCTCCGTATGGTACTTCCAAGACGAATCCGCCACCCCATGACCAATGACCTGAACCTTCCTCTTTTTCTGGAAGCTGCATCACGCCAAAATCAAAATCATCCGGTGCGTTTTCCATCAAGCTAGAGTAATAATTGATGTTTTGGGCGCGCATAGCTACTAATCCAGAAATAAACGGATCAGACACACCAGAACCAAATTCTGCTTCTAATTTGTTGATTGTATTTTTTCCATAATAATCTTGCCAGTCTTGAATCCATTCTAAGGCTTCCACTTTGTTTTTAGTATCAATCTTGACCTTTTCGTCCTTATCAAACCAACTAGTCCCGTTGTCTGCGTTTAATGCCCATACATCAGCACCTAAATTCCATAATGGATAAAAACCGATACGCGTAAACTCTTTTCCTTCTTTTTTATCTAGTTTACGTGCTGTTTCTTCTAATTCATCCCAAGTTGTCGGTAGATCTTGTTCGCTGATCCCAGCTTCTTTAAATAACTTTTTATTATAAAAAATGACTTGTGTATCTGTATTAAATGGGATGGCATAAGGATCACCTTTATATTCTACTGTGTCCCAAAGCTGGGGATAAAAATCCTTAGAAGTATCTTTATCTACATACTCGGAGAGATTGGTTGCTTGCTGTGCTTCTGCTCTTTGCGCAACGGAATTTATGTCCTGTACAATAACATCAGGTGCATTTCCAGCCGTTATTGCAGATAAAGATTTGGTCCAAATATCCCCCCATGGCTGATACTTATAATTTACATGGATCTCGTCTTGTGATTGGTTGAAATCCTCAATGATTTCTTCGATGGCTTCTTTTCGTGCGCCCGACCCCCAAAAGGACCAGAAATCAATATTTTTTCTTCCATCACTTGTTTTTTCAGAAGAATTTGCTGCACTTGAGCTGGCATCGCTTGTATTACTTGATCCGCATCCTCCTAATAAAAACAATGCTGAACTTGCCAACAATCCTGTAAACAATAATTTTTTCATATTTTACCTCCAAATTTTAATGTAACCGATGTCGATTTTAATATAACGATATCATTTTGTTCTGAAAATAACAATTTATAAGGTGTGATTATCGAAAAATTATTAATGATACCAACACTTTATATAATTCGCGAGCGCTTTCTTTGAATTTTTTAATCTTTCGTAGCAGAATGAGAATGTATTAAAAAAAGATTAGGAGGAATTTTGATGTTTAGACACCAGAAAGAATTGCAGTTTGAGGCAAAACCAGATCGTCCGAATCCATTAATCGCGAAATATCTGCAGGAGCTGATCGGCGGCCAATATGGCGAGATGAGTGTAGCTATGCAGTACCTGTTCCAAGGTTGGAGCTGCCGAGGAGAAGAAAAATATAAAGATATGCTGATGGACATTGCAACAGAAGAAATCGGCCACGTAGAAATGTTGGCGACAATGGTTGCTCGTTTATTAGAGGGTGCGCCTGTTGAAGATCAAGAAGCAGCGATGCAAAAAGATCCAACAATCGGTGCCATTATCTCTGGAATGAATCCACAGCACGCGATCGTAGCTGGCTTAGGACCTCGTCCTGCTGACAGCGTGGGCAATCCATGGAGCGGTGCCTATATCATTGCGAGTGGCAACTTGTTAGCAGATTTTAGAGCTAATTTAAATGCCGAATCACAAGGAAGACTTCAAGTAGCACGTATTTACGAAATGATCGATGATCGTGGCGTAAAAGATATGCTGTCTGTTCTCCTTGCAAGAGATAGCTATCATCAAAACCTATGGGAATGTGCAGTGAAAGAATTAGAAGAAAAAGAAGGTTCAATCTTAGTCCCAAGTACTTTCCCACGTGACAAAGAACGAAAAGACATTGCTTATGACTTCTATAACTTCTCAGAGGGAGACCAAAGTAGTGAAGGTTCTTGGGCTAGCGGCAAAGCATTGGACGGCGAAGGCGAATATCAATGGTTGAAAGAACCTAAGATCGAAGGCGCTGCACCAAAATTAGAACCAGTAACACCAAAAATGTATGGGACACCTCCATTCAAGAAATAAAAAACATACGTAGGAAAAAGGTTGTGACAAGATTTTTGTCACAACCTTTTTATTGTATTAGAAACGACTTTCCTATTGGCTCGATTCAAATTTTTGGAAAAATAAATTCCCTTCAGCAGTTAAGCGAACACCTCTGTTTTCTGGATTCAATGTGATATATTCTTTCTCTTTACACCATCGGAAAAACGCGTTCCCGAGATTTCCTCCTAAATGAAATGTTCGTTCTGTCCAATCTAAGCAAGGCTTCACAAGTGCTCCAGATTGTTTTTTCAGTGCGTCAATATCTATTCCTAAGTCTTTGAAATAACAAACGCCTTCTTCTGTAAGTTCCACATGATGGTTTTCCATCACAAGATAGTTGTTGTGATGGAGAAAGTTGAAAAAAACTACACCTATCACACCGGCTAAATGCCGATAACAAGATATTCCTGCTTTTAATTCACTATATTCTTTGTTTTCATTAAATGATTTGATCGGTTTAACCGGACTAACTACCATAAGATTTTCTAACAAATCAGCGATTTTCAGAGATGATAATCGATAATAGACATTTCTTCCCTGTCTATAAGACATCACCCAATCAAGAGAATGAAGTTTTTTTATATGATAAGATGCTGTATGATCTTTTATTTTTGCTTTCTTTGCTAGTTCATGCACGGTATGGAACCTTCCATCCATCAATAAAGTAAGGATCTCAAGTCGCGAATGATCTGCTAAGAGTTTAGTCGTTTGCTGAAGATCAGGAAATCCAGCCATTTTTTTCTCTCCTTTCACACATCGATGAGCATCGAGGAATAAGCTTAGTATACTATATTCAGAGGTGAGGATTATGTTTAAAAAAATGGAAAAAGAAAGTTTCTATTACGGATTTCCCGTCGTGCTGATGACGACTAAGGATGAAATGACTGGTAATGACAACCTCACGCCAATCAGCTCCACTTGGACACTTGGCAAAACGATTGTCATTGGAATCAGTATGCACAGTAAAGGGTATACAAATTTAAAAGTGGGACATGCCGCTACCTTCAATCTTGCAGATCAAACACTTTGGGAAAAAATCGAGAAAATCGCAAAGACGACAGGCCATCCTATCATGCCCGATTATAAACAAAAAGCTGGCTATTCCTTTTGCTCTGACAAATTTCAATTGGGAAAGTTCACGAAACTAACAGGTGAAGAAGTTGCAACTGTTCGGATCAAAGAATGCCCGATTCAAATAGAAACGTTGGTTCAACGAATTTCAACTAGAGAAGACTTTGCTATTGTAGAGTGTGAGATCGTAGCTATTTTTGTAGAAGAAGGGATTTTACATGATCCAACTCATATCAATGTGGATAAATGGCAACCTCTTATCTATAAATTCAGAGAATATACAACTGCCAACCAGTCGTTAAGTTTAAATTTTAGATTCCAAGAATTCAAAGAGTCGTAATGATAAACATCGTTAGGTATAAACAAAAAAAGACTCGCAGCACGAGTAAAAAACAAATAGAAGCTATACCTTAGAAAGGTCGACTGTGACTCTATAGATGCAGTATATGCAGCTTATGAGCATTTCTTCTGTTCTCTTTGTTTTTGGGATCTGTGCTGAAGTCTTTTTTGTTTTTTGCCGATCTTTCTTTAAAAAATCGAATCTGTTATACCTTCTCCATTACTAATTCAGGCATCTGCTGAGTAATGATTTTTCGCGCAAAAGAAATATCTGTTACCCAAGGTTCGATTTGTTCTTCAGTCAAGACAAGAGGCATTCGGTCATGGATTGGTGCGACTGTGCGATTAGGTTCAGTAGTCATTATGATTGATTCTGCCGTTTTTTCATCGTGATGGCTACGATAAAAGCCGCCAATATACACTATTTTTTCCTTATTTGAAAACATAAATTTGTCTTTTTCTTCATTCCACTCATAAAAGCCGCTCATTGGAAAAACACAACGATTTTGCAAAAATGGTTGATGAAAGGTCTTTTTTTCTTCTACTGTCTCTGCCCGGGCATTGATCATCAATTGTCCTTTTTTAAATCCGGTAAATCCCCACTTCATGATTTCCGGAGTGAGATTGTTTTCTTCCTTTTTTCTTAATGTCACAACAAGATTTGACGGAAAAATTTCTCCAGCTGCTAATTTTGCTGCCTGTTCCGGTTGTTTCTTCTGGGCTTCTCGATAATAGTTCTGAAGGAGCTCCGACTCTAGATCAAAAAAATAACGACCACACATCCTAATATCTCCCCCTCTTTTTATCTATCATACACTGCAACAAGAAGTTCATACCAACAAAACGCTTTCAATGAATAGAGAATTAAAAAAGTTGTGACAAACTCTCCAGTAAACGTTTTTCTCATGCCAACTCCTCGGTCACAAGTCACAATATTCAACAAACATGAGAAGCTGTGTTTTGAAATTGCTCCTTGTGACTCAGAGTGAAACGGCAGGTTCACGACCTCTGGGTAAACGGTGTTCAAAAGCCAGTTTCTCGGTATTAAGCCAAATTTATGCAAAAATGTAGAAAGCCATTTTCACAAAATTTTTCTTCATACTCGAAACTAAGCGACTTTTTCACAACCTCTAATTATTAAAGAACCTTTTGCGAAGTTAACAATCTTTCTTTGATCAATTGGAAATTCTGTCTAAGTAGTGATAGATCTTGTGTGACTTTCAACAATAAGATACCACCCTGGATTTCAGCAATCAACGCTTTGGCTTGACGGTCTGCCTCTGCATCGGACAGTTTTTCTTCAGAAAGTGCCAAGATATTTTGTTTCGTATACTTGACCCATTGATTGACTAATTCTAGTAGCAATAGACGGAATTCTTCATCCACTGTACTCAACTCAATAATTAAATTCCCCACAGGACAGCCATGATAAGTGATTTGTGCCTCATGATCAGCGAAAATCCAATCCAACATTTCTTCTAGTGCTTCTTCTGGCTGTTTTCCAGCATTTAAGATGTCTTCAAACAACTCTGTCTGCCACACGTCCATATGCGCATGGATCACCGCTAGACAAACTTCTTTTTTTGAAGAAAAGTAATAATAAAATTGCCCTTTCCCCGTATCAGAAGCTGCTAGAATATCCCGGATTGACGTTTCATGATAGCCTTTTTTATAAATAAGATCTTTGGTCGCTTCCAAGATCTTTTCCTTTGTTTTCAATGATATTCTCCTTTTTCATCTCTCATAGTCCTATATTATACAATAAATTCATCATTTTATCTTCCTAATCGTTTAAAAAAAGACTGTGCCAAATTATCTGACACAGCCCTCACTATAAAACTGTTCTCTTGTAGCTAGATGTTCATTGATTCAAGAACTGCGAGGACAAAAGCAGTTCCTATCTTATGATAGTTGCTCTAATACTTCCTCTGTTGTCATCACTTGATCTGCAATAAAACCAAAATTCGTCAACGCTGCATCCATTGCTTCTTGGCCAGGAGCACCAATTGCATCTGTCGCTACCACAACATTGAATCCACTCTCTACCAATTCACGCATATGGGAATCGCTACACAAGTTTCCATTCATTCCACCAAGAATTACTGTGTCGATTCCATTTTTTCTCAATTGAAGCGCTAAGTCGTTGCTTTCTGGTCCAAAGATTTTATGAGGAGAGCTGATAATCGTATTTTCATCCAAATATGGTTTCAATTCTTCGATAAAATCGGCTCCTGAACCTTCTTCCACTGGTTCATATTGACTTTTTCTAGCAAACATCTGCTGCTCAAGCATCATATGTTCTCCTGCACCGCCAAATTGCCATTTATGGTCATGTGGATAAAAATAATGAGGAGAAATAAAGAGTTTGTATCCTTTTTCTTTTGATTGTTTCACCATTTCAATCATATTTTCGATCGTATTGTATTTTTCTAAGATATCTTTTGTCAAACCAAAGCCACCGCCTGCTGGTTTCAAGAACTCGACTTGCGGGTCAGTTAGAACTACTGCTGTATTTTTGTTGTTGAACATGATAAATTCTCCATTCGTTATTTATTTTAATACATCATTTAGAGCTTCACTCATTGTTGGATGAGAATAGATTTGATCTCTCAATAACGTATAAGGAAGTTTTCCATTCATAGCTAGCGAAATCAAGTTGATGACTTCATGAGAATCTTCCGCATAAATACTTGCACCTAGAATCAAGTCAGTTTCAGGATCAACTAAAACTTTGAATACCCCTTTAGGATCTTCTAATACTTGTGCTTTAGGAACACCGCTTGTCATATACTTGAATAATTTGTAATTGACGCCTTGAGCTTTGGCTTGTTTTTCTGTTAATCCTACATTGGATAAAGTTGGAGTGATAAATACACTGTAAGACACAGCTTTCCGGTTATTCGTTGTTCGTGTATTCTCGCCTTTCAACTGATCCATGATAATTCGATAATCATCTAGAGAGATATAAGTGAACTGCAGTCCGCCTTTGACGTCTCCAATCGCCCAAATGTTTTCCGCATCTGTACGAAGGTATTCATCTACAGCGATTGCTCCGCGATCGGTCAGTTTAACATCTGTATTTTCTAATCCAAGAGAAGCTGTATTAGCTTTTCGGCCAGTTGCTGCTAAAACTTTAGATGCTTCAATCGTTACTTTTTGACCATCTTCTGTAAAGGTAACGGCAGCTGTTGATTCTTGGTCTGCTACTTCATCGACAGTCACACCTAAGTGGAACTCGATCCCTGCATTCGTCAAATCTTCTAAAATCATTTGTGCGATGTCTTCATCTTCACGAGGAAGAAATTCAGGATGGGCATCAAGAACGATAACTTTAGATCCGTATTCATTGAACATTGATGCAAATTCCAGACCAATATATCCAGCCCCAATGATCACTAATTTTTCCGGTAATTGTTCCTGATCCATTGCTTGCGTAGAATCAATCAAGTAGCGACTTGTATTCAATCCTTTGATTGGTAAAATGATTGGTTCAGAACCAGTATTGATGAAAATCCGTTCGCCTTCAACAATTACTTTTTCACCATTATTCGTCACTTCGATTTGATGGTTAGAAAGAAAACGTGCGGTACCGTCCATCACTGTCCCAGTCGCCTCATCGCTGATCATATGATAATTTTTGGCGCGAAGCATGCCCGTCAATTTTTCTTTCCGAGCAACAGCCTCTGTAAAATCGATTCCTCTTTCTCCATTGAATATCAATGATTTAGAAGGAATACAGCCGATGTTGATACATGTTCCGCCATACATACGTGTTGACTTTTCAACGACTAAAACCGATTCGCCTTTTGAAGCTAACGCCTTCGCTAAAGTCTTACCGCCCTTTCCAAAACCGATCACAATATTTTGATATTTTTCCATCCTTTTTCCCTCGCTTCTTTTTTACCTACCGATTGGTACAAAAATATGATAACCGATAATCGTCTATTTTCCAAATCATCTGCTTTGTTTGTCAAAAAAACCAGACAAAAAGCGGTCCTTTCACGTTTTTAGTCTGGTTCGATTTCCTTTATTCTTCTAAACAATCGTTACTTCTACATCGATATTTCCTCTAGTTGCTTTGGAGTAAGGGCAGAATTCATGCGCATCTTCTGCAATTTTTTGGGCTTCTTCTTCGCTGATGCCATCGATATGCACTTCTAATACTACACCGATCTGATAGCCGCCATCATCTAAATTATAAAGAGAGACACGTGCTTTTACTGTGGACTCTGCTGTCATTCCTGCTTCTTTGATCATATGTTGTACCGCCCCATTGAAACAAGAAGCATAACCTGCTGCAAATAATTGTTCTGGATTTGTTCCTTCTGCATGGATTCCCGGAGGAGTGATTTTCATATGCATCGAGCCATTGGGTGCCTCGACCTCTCCATTGCGCCCGCCATGGTTGATCATTGCTGTTTCGTATGCTTTTTTCATTGTACTGCTCCTTTCGATTGACCATTTGCTACTTGCTATAATTATAGTGTATGACAAGTAAGGCGCTTTCTACAAAAATTCTGCTTATTCAAATACCAGAATACCGTCTTCTACTATTTTTCCAAAAAACAAAAAGATGCCACTCGTGAACAACAGGGTCATATTCGTTCCAAAATAAATAGCAATCTTTTCTAAATAATCTTTTATATGATTGATTTTGAGATACATATATACCAGAAAGTTGACCCCATAGACCAATACTGTTAAAAAAATAACCATATTCGTTACCATTTTTTTCCTCCTTTTGCTGGCCACCCTACCAGCACTCGGTTTAACCTTACCACTTTTTTTGTTGTCCAAGCAACTACCTTTCAAGAAGATTGGTTTATTCTGCTGATAATGATTCAAGATCAGAAAAATGTCCGAATAAGTTTGCTAGTTTTTCTAACACTAGCTGGTTCTTTCCGCTCTCGTCATTTTCTATCTGCAATACTAACAACGGCTCATGTAAGCTTAAGCGAACCAAAAACCAACCGCTTCCATAAGGTTCTTGCAGATTATATCGAATACCTTCTTCATTTGCCGGGTCGAAGTTCATCCCTTTTTCTTCTTCCAACAGTCGCTTCATTTCTTCTAATATCTTGTTTCCTTGTTCGCGTGGTTCATCACTGAACAATTTTAGTCGGATTTCTTGTACTTCTACAGGCTGTTTCAACTCTTTGATTTGTTCATCCAATGTGATACCTTTTCTTTTTAATTCTGGCAAAAGCATCAGGATCTTCGCGATGACGTATGCACCATCATCCAGAAAATAATTTTCCTTGAATGCAGCGTGACCGCTTGTTTCGATGGCTAGCTGTGTATCTTTCCCAAGACGATTAAGTTCTAATGCTTTATTGATTACATTTCGATAGCCGGAAATATAACGAATTTGGGTACCTCCTTTTTCTTCAATGAATTTTTGTAGATGAGAAGAAGTAGGCGAATTCGTTACGATCCTTGTCCCTGGATGCTCTTTTAATACGATCGTACTTAATACTGCGATCAAATTATTTCGATTGATGACTGTTCCAGAAGCACTGACCACAGCTGAACGATCCACATCTGTGTCAAAAATGATTCCAAGATCTGCTTCATTTGCTAAAACAGCCTGCTTGATACTTTCCATCGCTTCTTTGTTATCAGGGTTGGGGATGTGATTAGGAAATCGACCATCTGGTTCCAAAAATTGAGATCCTGTTGTATCAGCGCCTAAGCTATTCAATACTTTTTCAGCAAAAAATCCTCCAGCACCATTTCCAGCATCCACGATGATTTTCCAACCTTTTAGTGGTTTGTCATCTTGTGTTCCCATCCCTTTTTTGATTTTTGTGACTAAATCTTGCGCATAAGGTGTCAAAAGGTCTGCATTTTCCACACTTCCTGCTTGTTCACTGTTTATTTTTTGCTGCTGTGACAGGATATAAGCAATATCTTCTTTTTCTGCCCCTCCTTCTGAGGTGAAAAATTTTATTCCGTTGTAATAATAGGGAAGATGGCTAGCAGTCAGCATGACCGCAGCGTCGCATGAGAATTGTTCAAATTGAGTGGACATAAACATAGCTGGCGTAGTAGCCAATTCGAAATCAATGACATGTATCCCTTGTTCTTTCAGACTTTGGATCAACGCCTCTTTTAGTGCTGGTCCGCTGATCCTACTGTCATGACCAATCCCAATCGTCCATTTTCTAGTTGGATTAGTTGATTTCTTCTTTTTCTTTAGCCAGTTTGCTAGTCCCCAGCCGATCTTTTCTACCCTGTCTGTCGTCAAATTGACTTCATGACCTTCAACTGGTAATGCAATCCCTCGAATATCCGATCCATTTTGTAGCGCTTTCATATCTTCCATATAAAAGTCCTCCTCATCTATTCCCTCATTTTTTCTAATTTTTCCGCAAATCGCTGTGCTTCTTCTTCTGAGCGGCAAATAATAATGAATGTATCTACACCTGCCATCGTTCCAACAACTTCGGGATAAGCAACTTCGTCTAACCAATTCGTTACCACATCAGCGCCATTTCGTTCAGTCAATACGATAACCATGAATTGAACAGACTGTATACGTAAAACCTCACGCCTAATTGCCGTACGCAAACGTTCTTCATTTAAAGAAACAGATGGTTGGTTAAATAATGTATAGCGTACTATTTTATTTTCATCTTGGCTTTTTACTAACTTCATTTCTCTGATGTCTCGAGAAATCGTAGCTTGAGTCACATCGGCACCTGCTTCATGCAACCGTGTAAGCAGCTCTTCCTGTGTCCCAATCGGTTGTTCTGTAATCATTTGGCGGATCAATGCTTGTCGCTGTTTCTTTTTCATATTAGACACCTCTCAATATTGATTATAGCAAAAGAAAAGTAATATTTCTTCTTATTTTGGTATTTTTTACTTTTATTTTTCGGTTTTATTCAGGTTGCTATCTTTTTTCTATTTTGACACGCAAAATCGTCTTCATTTTTTCAGGTGCAGATTTTCGTGGATCGCTGATATAGATTTCTTTGTGTTCTTTAGAAGTTCTTTGATACCCTTCTTCTGCAATGAATGCTTCTAATTTCTCAAAGGATTCTGGTTCTTCATCATAGGAACCAATGTGTAAGATTTGGGCACAAAGACCTTCTTCCATCTTTCCGAATGCTACTTGTTCTCTCAAGTCTTCCGGAAGTTTGCTCAGAGAACGCTGAATGGCTTCTTGGGCTATCGCTTCTGTAACAAAGTCAGGCTGTCGGATCATCAATTGATAAGAAAAATGTTCTTTTTTCATCACTGGTTCATGCAAATACTTTTCTTGCAGTCCCCATTGTCCTTCCAATGGATAGACAGTATACATCTGATAATCAGGAATCAGCCAATTTTTTTTAGGCGACATGCGTATTGCATAGCTGACTGCATATAGACAGGCTACTCTTTGTTTAAAGCCTTCCTGATTCGGGTCGCCGATCCCTCTGATGCTAAAGAATGGTTTTTTAGGAACCTCTAGTATTTGCGGGCTTTTTTCATACTATAGCTCTTGTCTTTACGCCATTCGATTTTTTCCATTTTTCTTCCTCCGCGAAATTCCATTTAGTTATTTATTATCATACCTCTTTTTAAGTGACTTGGCTAATCGTGTTGACACTATTTTTCAGTTTGTGCTAGAATAAGTTAAGTAAATAAATCGTACAGATAACACGTTTCGGCGTGTCGAGAGAGAGGCGGTTTCTATTTTTATAATAGAAATCACTCTCTTTTTTTACGAAATTTTTTAGAGGTGATGTAAATGACAAAACAAAAACAGCTGCTTTTAGTACCTGCAGTAATTGCAACAGGGATGATGTCTTTTGCGGGCGTATTGATCGAGACGGCCATGAATGTAACTTTCCCAACTCTTATCAGACAGTTTGATTTAACGACCGCACAAGTCCAATGGGTAACAACGATTTATCTTTTGATGATTTCGATCATTGTTCCGCTGTCTACTTATTTGAATCGCAATTTTAGTCTCAAAAAACTCTTTTTAGCTTCAAATCTGCTTTTCTTGGCAGGTATAATGATCGATTTCTTCTCTCCTACCTTCATGGTTCTATTGTTTGGTCGATTGCTCCAAGGGGCAGCAACAGGTATCGCTCTTCCGTTGATGTTCCATATTATCTTGACATTTGCCCCCCTCAATCGACGAGGCGCGATGATGGGTGTCGGTACTTTGACAACGGCCATTGCTCCAGCGATTGGACCCACTTACGGAGGCATTATGACTTCACATTTTACATGGAATCATATTTTCCTGTTTCTTGTGCCCATTTTGCTCCTTTCTTTGATTATCGGCTGGTTTGCTATTCCCGAGATGGCAGTACAAAAAAGTGGTTATTTGGATTGGTGGAGCGTTTTAGGAATCTTTCTTTTGTTTAGTGGAAGTCTGACATTTTTGAGTACGTTGGGAACACTTTCTAGTTGGATTGCTTTGATCATCGGCGGGATCGGCTGGTTCCTATTTTACTATCGAAGTAAAAAAGTGGAACATCCGCTGATTCGGCTGTCCATTCTTTCAAATAAAACATTCCGTTTGTTTTTGATTGGCTTCTTGGTTTATCAGTTTTTATTACTTGGTGTGTCTTTTGTCTTACCGAATTTCCTTCAGATCGTTCAAGGAAGCAGTCCTTTTGTCGCTGGATTAGCCATGCTTCCCGGTGCAGCGGTTGGTGCTTTGCTTTCTCCTTTTTCTGGTAAAATGCTGGATCAATATGGACCGAAGAAGCCAATTTTTGCTGGACTGATCCTTTCTTTGATTGGTTGGTTAGCATTATTCCTGCTTATCGGACACGCTTCATTGGGTGTATTGATTGCCTGTCATGTTTTTTATATGGTCGGTATCGGTTTGTCTTACAGCAATATGATGACGACTGGAATGAATGCGCTGAATGAAGAACTGCAAGGAGACGGGAATGCAATGTTCAATACCTTGCAACAGTTTTCTGGTGCTGTGGCTACTTCATTAGTAGCGGTTATCATCAATTATGTTCAGCATCATACTTCCCATAATTACGAAGTGTCTACTACATTAGGATCAAAAGCGGCGTTGGGCGTCTTATTGCTGTTGCTTCTTATCAGCTTTGCTCGATTCGTCTATTCTCTGTTTTTTGCTAAAAAAGCGTAGTTTCCATATACGGCAGGTGTTGCATCTGCCGTTTTTTTGTGTGAAAATGGTTGTTTGTAAAAGGAGGCTTTTTTATGGAAAAAATTGCCATTATCGGTGGCGGGATCATTGGTATGACTCTAGCCAATTACTTGGATACATCAACATTCGATGTTGCTTTGTTTGATGAAGGGACAGGACAGGCAACGAAAGCAAGCGCTGGGATCATCTCCCCTTGGTTGTCAAAACGCAGAAACAAACAATGGTATCGTCTGGCTAAAGACGGCGCTGCTTTTTTCCCTAAACTCATAAAAGATTTCCAACTTGGTCAAACGATTTATGCACAATCAGGGACACTTTTGCTTCGGCCTGAACAAGATTTAGCTGAATTAGCTATTCTTGCGGAGAAACGAAAAGAAGAAGCGCCAGAAATTGGAAATATCGAATGGCTTTCACCTGAACAGACGTCCCAAGCTCTTCCGTTATTGAAGCCAGCAGTTTCACTACGCATCAGTGGTGGTGGTCGTCTGGATGGAAAAGCATATTTAGAACATCTTGGTCAGCGTTTAGTACAAAAACAAATCGAGCAGATCCAGGCAAAAGTCACCTTGCATAAGAAGAACGATTCTTGGCTCGTCAAGGGACCGTTTGGAGAATACACAGCTGACCGCGTAATCTTGACACCTGGTCCTGCACTTAAGCCTCTATTGAAAAAATTAGGCTATTCTGCAGATATACGTCCGCAAAAAGGGCAGCTCTTAGCATTTCAGACATCTTATAAGATGAGTCAAGACTGGCCTGTTGCTATGCTTGACGGAGAAGCTGATTTCATTCCTTTCATGGATGGAAAGATCCTTTTAGGTGCTACCCATGAGAACGATCAAGGATGGGATTTGGCTCCTACTAGCGAAGCTTATGAGGGATTGACTAAGAGTGCAGAACAGTTCTTGGCTGATCCAGATCAGATAAAAAATTGGTCCTACGAGTTCCGTGTAGGCACCCGTGCTTATACGTCAGATTTTTCCCCATTCTTCGGCGTATTGCCAGATGACCCAAGTCTACTGGCTGCTAGCGGTCTAGGCTCTTCTGGTTTGACGACAGGCCCTTATATCGGCTATCTATTAGCCAACTTCTTAAATACTGGTCATTGGCCTACGGAAGATTATCAAAAGGACATCTCCACCTATATTACGAAAAATCCATCATAGAAAAACAGCTTTTTCAAGTAAGGATCCCGAGCGATATTGCGCATGGATTACTTCTTGAAAAAGCTGTTATTTTAGTTCAATTTCTGAATCAAATTCTCCAAACTTTCTTTTGCTTCATCTGGCAAGAGATCTTTTCCTATCTGAGCTTCAATGAATCGTAAACGACTATCAAGTCGTTGTTTCACCAGATTTTTATAGGACGTATCCTCAAAAGAAACAGGAAAATCTGGTATAGGTAAATAGTGGATGTCTTCAAACGGACCAAACGACTTGAATTCTGCCGTTTGTTGCACGATTCTTTCAACGATTGACAATGTCGTTTCAGGTTTGATTTTTTTATCATCGAAATATCCAGTATTCAAGACATAGCAGGCTGTTTGCTGTTTCAAAAACAACTCTCGAAAAGCTTGATAGTCTTCCCTAAGAGGATAGACACGGAAAGGATTAGCAAATGGTTCAATGACTAGCTCATCTAGCTGTCTTTTTGTAGTGATATTTTCCGCGTCTGATCGTTTTGTTGCTAATGTTGCACCAAAAGACGCTGCTAAAACCGGGTCATTGATCTTGATAATTGGCGGAAGTGAATCATCTTTCATGATCCAAAAAACAGCATCGATCTTTTCGCTAAGATGATCGACTCGGTCTGGTGTCGCATAACGTGATTTGACTGTCCGCCCATTTCCGTTTCGTATATCTCCTGTCACTAGGACTTTTTCACCCTTACTCGTACATGTCACGCCCACATTCTGACAAGTAAGGAAAGAAGAAATGGCCGGATCATCAGACGGATAGTCTTGTGTTTTATCAAAGTAAGAAGGTTCCAAGGCAGTAGCAAAACCATTTTTTCTAGAAATAACAAAAGCATCGTCATGTAGGATCGTAACAGAGTACCCTTCCGAATGTTTTGCTAAGGTGATCGTTGATTTTCCAGAACCGGACAACCCAAATACAGCCATCGTATAAGTCTGATCATTACTAGTATATTGTTTCATCCCGCCATGGCAGGCAATAAAACCATTGCGATTCCCCAATGCCCAAGCAAGCGTCAAAGTCGCTTTTTTTAATTCCCCAAAGTAATGTAATCCTAGCACAGCAGCTGTATTATGGAGAGAATCAAATAAAACGAGTCCATTGGGAAAGGCTTCATGCGTCCATTCGGGATCACAAAAGATATAAAGATCTCCCTCATCAAAGGACGCAGATTTTTGATAAGTAGCCAGGGTCTTCGCATTCGCTGGCTGAAAATTCAGTATATAAGAATACAGATTGTTCTCAAATCCTTCTGGAATCAACAAATGACTTTGTACAGAAAATTCTTCAGATAGACCAACGATTACTTTTGTATGATAAAATTGTCGCTTTCGACTTTGATACACGGCTTCTCTCAAGATCTTCTCGTATTTACTTTGCTCCTTGCCCAAGTCCTCAAAGATACGCCGAGCACTTGCTGTTCTTCCTACAATACTCCCATCATTGAATACTAGTGTCCTAGCATCAGCTGGTAAATCTAGTTCTTCAGCATGTGAGACCGTTAAATCTGTGATGATCGTTCCTGGACTCCCTTTTGCTAGTTGATAAGCTGTCTTCCTGTCAAAAACTTCTTGAACATTATTACCGTAGAATGCCGTTTCAATAATGGATCGAATACTGGATAACAGTGGATTTTCACTTGTGATTTCCTCTAATTCGAGACTCTCTTTTGTACTCATCGCTCCTCCTCCTCCCCTAAACAAAAAAGCGGTTTCTTTATTATACATTATCCGAGTTTTTATTTGTACTGCTGTGCAGAGGGAAACAAATCATTTATTTTTCATAAAAAAAACCGAGAACTTGAATAAACAAGACTCTCGGTTTCATCATTTTTCTTTTATCGGCTTAGTACCAACCGTTTGCTAACCAGAATGTTTTAGCAGCATCCCATGAACCATAACGAGATGTTACGTATTGTTCTGCTACACGTTCTTGATTGGCAGCTGAATAGTCGCCGTTTAAGTATGAAGCATCTAATTGGTAACGGCCAATGTAACGTCCGTTAGTAGCTGTGTATGAACCGCCTGATTCTTTTTGTGCGATCCATTCTTTTGCAGAGCTTGAAGTTGGCGCCGTTGCAGCAGCTGGGGCAGCAGGAGCTACTTCAACTGTTTCAACAGGTGCAACGTATGTATGTTCTTGCGTTGCTGTTTCAGTTGTAGATGCTGTATTTTCTGTTGTGTTGCTTTCTGTTGTTGCTGAAGAATCATTTGAAGTTGGGATTGTTAATTGTTCACCAACATAAATGCGGTTGATGTCTGCAATTGAATTCTTTTCAGCAATTGCATCGATCATTGAGTTGTCTCCTGCAAATTTTTGTGAAATCTTAGATAATGAATCACCTGATTTTACTGTGTAAACTTCATCAGCGTGAGCATTTGTAGTTCCTACAAACATTGCAGTAGCACCAGCAGCAAAAGTTGTACCTAAAACAATTTTCTTAAATGAATTCATATTAAACTCCTTTTTTCTCCGTTTTTTATTCTTTCGACGCTATTAACTTTATCATTTAGAAATATTTCATAGGTAAAATAATCATGACATTTAATGACAAAATGACGAATTATTTAATATTTGTAACATTTGAACAAAAACTTTTTTGATGTAAAACCATCAGATCGTTGTTATATAAGCAAAGTAATCGTTTTTCTATGTTTTTTTATTTTTGAATGAAAAACATCTTTTCTGTAATATTTACTGCAATAATCCATAAAAAAAAGCAAAAAAATGTTTGATTTTTATCAAATCCTCTTAAAAAAACGTAAAAAATACAAAAAAACCAGTAATTGTTACAACAATTACTGGACAAAAACAATGAATAATGCTTACTATTTTTTTATTTTAACTTTCTCCGCAATAATTTTTGTGCATGTTCTAGTTCATTTATGACGACTTCTTCCGATTCTTTAGCTAATGTTTCATCTAATACATCAAGCCATTTTTCTGGCTCTTTTGTTCCTAGACGTCCAATAGCCCAAGCTGCTGTTCCTCTGATGACAGGGCGGACATCCGTTAAACATTCTGAAATCTCAGGCAATGCCGTTCGATCTCCTAGATTAGCTAAAGCAATCAATGCGTTTCTCTGCAAAGGTTTTTTTCCACGCCACGAACCGGCTAAATGCCCAAATTGCTGCTTGAAGTCTTTATTCGACATCGACAGCATCGGCTTTAATTTTGGATATACTTCATCTATTTTTGGTTCCATCTCTTCATGAAAATGAAAATCTTTTCCTTGATTGTAAGGGCAGACTAACTGGCAGATATCGCATCCATAAATGACATTTCGCATTTTTTTCCGATATTCTTCGGGCATCATCCCTTTTGTCTGCGTTTGATAAGATAAACATCGCTGTGCATTCATTCTGCCATCACCAAGCAATGCTTTCGTCGGACAAGCAGTCACACAGCGCATACAGTCACCGCAACCAAACTCTCCTGGTTTATCCGGCTCAAATACGATATTAGTGACGATCTCACCAAGATAGACAAATGAACCGAACTCTTCGGTGATCAACAATCCGTTTCGGCCGATAAATCCTAATCCAGCTCGCTGTGCTACAGCGACATCGATCAGTTCCCCAGTGTCTACTTGCGGAGCTAGACGCCATTCCTCTTCTTTTTGCCATTTTTCTGCTCTTGTTTGGATGAATTCGATCAATCGATTTAATCGGTCTCTCAGTATATCATGATAGTCGATCCCCCATGAGGCACGAGCAAATTGCCCTCGTTTTTCATCCCTAGGTACTTCTTCATGGATTCTAGTAGGATACGCAAGAGCAATGGAAATGATTGATTTTGGCTGATCAAATGTCATTTCTGGATAAAGACGCTCATCGATATTTGGGTGTTCGAAACCAGAAGTGTGGCCGGCTGCTTTTTGCTCTTCCAACGATTCTTTTAATGAATCAAAAGGCTCCGCCGTCGTAAACCCGATCTTGTCAATTCCTAATCGTTTGCTTTCTTGTATGATTTCTTCTTTTAATGTCATGGTCTTCCTCGCTTGCTGTTAACGGCTGTATAATCCATAATATAGTTTTTCTTTTTTCAGTTGGACAAACTGGATCTGCTGATCAGCAATCTTCTTTTCTTCCATCCATTTTTTTCTTGCAGCAAATACTTCCCAATAATTTGTCGAAATCAATTTTCTTTTGTTATCCAATGCGTTGAAAAAATTCAAAGAAACTGGTTTTGTACTTAACAATTCATGGAGTCTTACCTCTTCCCAAGGTGAAAACTCAGACAGATCACGGGAATACAGTACTTCTTCATAGAGATTTTTTTGCTGCGTATACGTGAATGTTTGCGGGATCTTCCCGGGTCTGGCAATTTCTACTAGACGGTTATAAAACATATTCATTAATTTGCTGTTGGCAATAAATTGACTTTTATAATAGGCCGACTGGATCTTTTTGATTACTCCTTCTGCTTTGATTACTGAAAACAAAGCAGGCCATGCTTTGACGGTTATTTCGTCGTTTTGTTTAACTAATACGCCAGGTGTGAAGCCGACTGGAGAAAGGAACACAAAATAACCGATACCGGTATTTTCATCTAAAGGCTGAAATTCATCAAACAACCATTTGCCTATGTACAGCTCTTCATCTGGTTCTGTTGTCTCGTTTTGATTTGCTATGAATAATTTAGCTAATTCTGCTTCAAGAAATTGAAGGTCTTGATCCTTGTCGGTATTTTCTTGCTGGCTAATCAATCGAAATACTTCTTCTTTAATCGTATATTTATCTTTACGTGTAAAATTCATAGCCACACCTTCCTTCCTTACTCTAACTATAACGGAATTTTCTCAAAAAGGGTATCTGTACGCCGAAAAACATCATAATTTTTTTCCGGTTTCTTGTAAAAAAACGCAAGGTCCGCTCCTTAAGCCAGACCTTGCGTTTTTCAGCTCTCTTTTGTTTGGGATAAACCTTCATGGATTGTTTCGATGTTCCATTTCATCATCTGATAGTAAGAATCTCCTTGTTCTCCTTCTTTGGCTATAGAATCAGTGAACAATTTATCATAAATTTCCAAACCCGTTTCTTTTGCTACTCGCTCCATACTTCTTGGATCTACACTGGGTTCCACGAATAAAACTGGCACTTCTTTTTCTCTTACCTGATCAATAATTGCTTTCATTTGGTCAGGCGTGCCTTGGCTTTCTGTATTGATTTCCCATATATATGCTGCTGGCAAATCATAAGCCCTTGAAAAGTATTTGAATGCTCCTTCACTTGTTACTAATAATTTTTTGTTCTCTTCGATAGAAGCAAAACTTTCCTTCGCTTGTGTATCTAATTCTTTTAGTTTTTCCACATATGTTTCTGCATTTCGCTTATAATGTGTCGCATTTTCTGCATCTTTTTCAGAGAATATACGTGCGATTTCCTGCACATATTTTATTCCGTTAGATAGGTCTAGCCAAGCATGAGGATCCGCTTTTGTATGTTCTTCACCGCTAGTTAAATAAAGAGGTTCTACATTTTTGCTAACTGCAAAATAATCTTTTCCTTCTTCTTTCTTAGCTGTTTCCATCAAGTTATCGAACCAGCTGTTACCTGTTTCAAGATTCAATCCGTTGTATAAAATGACATCTGCGTCGCTTGCCTTTTTGATGTCTTCTGGTAGTACTTCATATTCATGCGGATCTGTTCCGACTGGTACGATACTGTGGATATCTATTTTATCTGTTCCGACCTCTTTTGCCATATCTGCCAAGATCGAATTGGTTGCCACGACTGACAGCTTTTCTTTACTTACTTCGTCTGCTTGATCTGAAGTTTGCTTTCCGCAGCCAACTAACGCTAATAAACTAATTGCCAGGATCAAAAAGAGTGATTTCTTTGTTTTCATCTATCTGCTTCCTTTCTGAAATAAAATTCCTTTTGTTGGTGAGAATAAAAAAGCAAGGATAAAAAATGCGGTACATGCTAAAACAATCGTGGCTCCTGATGGCCAATTGTAACTATAACTGAAAAATACGCCGACAACGGCACTGAACATACCGATCCCTGCAGCCGTGATAATCATTTTCAATAAATGGTTCGTCAACAAGTAAGCTGTGGCAGCTGGTGTGATCAACATGGCAATCACCAAGATCGTTCCCACCGTCTGCAAACTAACTACAGCGACTAATGTCAAAAAGAACATCAAAAGATAATGGATCAGTGACGTATTCAGCCCATAAGCTTTTGCCATTGTTGGATCGAATGATGTGATCTTCAATTCTTTATAAAAGAAAAAAACAAATATCAAGACGATTCCGCTGACTAGTGCTGTCAGCAGCAGATCGCTCTCCCTAACAGCTAAGACATTCCCAAATAAAATATGATACAGGTCTGTCGCACTTTGAGCATATGAAATCAAGATGATCCCCAATGCAAAAAACGAACTAAAGACAATCCCGATCGCTGTATCATTTTTCAATCGGCTCCGCTGTGTCACGAAACCAATCACCGCTGCTGTCAACATCCCAAAAGCAGTGGCTCCAAAAATGTAACTAAAACCAAACATATAAGAAATGGCTACACCTGGAAGAACTGCGTGAGAGATAGCATCTCCCATCAAAGACATCCCACGTAAAATAATAAAGGAACCGATGACTCCAGAAGCCAGTCCTACAAGCATGGAAGTGACCAAAGCATATTGTAGAAATTGATAATTCATCAATCCATCAATAAAAGATTGGATCATTTTTTCTCTCCTCCTTTTACTAAATGTCCGATGATCTCACCATAGGCCAGTTGAAGATTCTTTGATGTAAAGACTTCTTGTACTGGACCAGAAGCGATCAGCTGTTTATTTAAAAGAACCACTTCATCGAAATATTCTTCTACTTTATGAAGATCATGATGGACGATCAGAATCGTTTTTCCTGAATTCTTCAACTCTTGCAAGATGTCAAAGATTTTTCGTTCACTCAATGCATCGATTCCTACGAATGGTTCATCTAAAAAGATCCACTCTGCACCTTGAGCTAGAGCTCGTGCAATAAAAACTCTCTGAAGCTGACCACCCGATAGTTCGCTGATTTGTCTTTTGGCATAGTCTTCCATCCCTACTTTTTTTAATGCTTGTCTTGCTCGTTCTTTTTCTTTTTTCCCGGGCCGCTGTCCGATTCGTAAAGATGGATATGTCCCTAAAAGTACAACGCCTAACACATCGATTGGAAAGGAAAGATCCAATTCGCTTCGCTGCTCCACATAGGCTATTTTTTTACGGACTGATTTTACTGGCTGTCCTGAAAAAGTGACTTTACCAGTAGAAGCTGGTATCAACTCTAGCAACGCTTTCATGAATGTTGATTTTCCTGCGCCATTTGGTCCGATGATACCAGTGATTTTTTGTGGCTTTATTGTTAAATTGATGGTTTTCAAAACAGTTTTCCCTTGATAAGCGGCTGAAAGGTCTTGAATTGCAATGGCCGTTCGTTCCAAATCCTACACTCCTTTTTAGGTTTCCCTAACTTTTTATTTAAATATAGTTTAACTAAAAAGGAAAGCATTTACAAGTAGAAAGATGAAAAAGTTTTTTTCGAATTTTCCTCGCATTTTATGAAAATTTTCTGTAGAATCACATCAAGAGTTCAATAAGGTTAACCTAAAAATAATACAACTATCTATTGAAACGTTTAATTATTTTTCCTGTTGACTCAACAACGAAAGGAGTTTTTGTATGGAAGAAGAAAAGTTAACTCGAAGTCTTAGTGCCCGTCATATCCAAATGATCGCACTAGGTGGAACGATCGGCGTCGGTCTGTTTATGGGTGCCTCCTCAACCATACGCTGGACAGGACCCTCAGTGATGGGAGCTTATGCGATTGCAGGATTCTTTTTGTATTTGATTATGCGTGCTTTAGGCGAAATGCTTTACGTCGATCCTTCGACTGGTTCTTTTGCAAACTACGCGAGCGAGTACATCCATCCTGTGGCTGGCTACTTGACCGCTTGGAGTAATATTTTTCAATATATTGTCGTAGGGATAAGTGAAGTAATCGCTGTAGGATCTTATATGAATTATTGGTGGCCCAATCTGCCAGCAATTATTCCCGGCATCATTGTCGTCTTATTTCTTATGCTGGCAAATCTTATTTCTGTCAAAGCGTTTGGCGAATTAGAATTTTGGTTTTCGATCATCAAAGTCATAACAATCATTTTGATGATCATTGCAGGTCTTGGGGTGATTTTATTTGGATTTGGTAATCATGGCCAGGCGGTAGGGATCTCAAATCTTTGGAAAAACGGTGGATTCTTCACTGGCGGTGTCAAAGGCTTTTTCTTTGCGTTATCGATCGTCGTTGCTTCCTATCAAGGGATCGAACTGATCGGAATGACTGCTGGCGAAGCAGAGAATCCTAAAAAGACGATCATTGAAGCTGTTCAATCCACTATCGGTCGAATCTTGATTTTTTATATTGGTGCCATTTTTATCATCGTGAGTATTTATCCGTGGAATCAATTGAGTGAGATTGGCTCGCCTTTTGTCCAAACTTTTTCTAAAATCGGCATTACATTTGCTGCAGGGTTGATCAATTTTGTCGTGATTACAGCGGCATTATCAGGTTGCAATTCAGGCATTTTCAGTGCAAGCCGTATGGTCTATACACTTGCGATGAATGGAAAGATGTCTAAAAAGTTTCTGAAATTATCTCGTCATGGTGCGCCTTTTTACCCTGTCGTAGCCATCTCAGGCGGAATCTTGATTGGTTTGATCTTAAACTATCTTCTGCCAATGTTCATCAACCAGTCCGAAAATATCTTTGTCTTCGTATACAGTTCAAGTATTTTACCTGGTATGGTTCCTTGGGTGGTGATTTTGATCAGTGAGATTCGCTTCAAAAAGACTCACGCAGATAAAATGCATGATCATCCTTTTAAAATGCCGCTGTCTCCTTACACGAATTATGCGACACTTGCTTTTTTAGCTATCGTGTTGATTTTCATGTTTATCAATCCTGAAACAAGGATTTCTTTGATCATTGGTCTCGTTTTCTTGCTTTACATGACGATCCATTACTTTATACGTGAAAAAAGAACCGCCAAATAAAAAGAACGAAGCTTCCATCAAGGGAGTCTTCGTTCTTTTTATTGCTTTTATCAATTCAATTTTAGTGTCTCACCGGGAGTCAGGAAATAATCGTCCATACTCATCCCATTCAGTGACAAAATCGTTTCTACTGGTACGCCAGTTCGTTCGGCTATTTGATTTGGGCCTTCTCCTTCCAAAACAACAGTTGTCGCAGCCTGTGACGTCGTACTGCTAGTAGTCGTTTCAGTGTTTTCTGTTGTGTCTTGCGTTGTTCGAGCTTGCATTCCAGAAGCTTCTGTTGATTCTATCGTCTCAGACTCAGAAGATGCTGTTTCTTGTGTGCTTGTTGACTCTGCTTGAAGAGAAGCGCTCGTCTGCAAATATATGTCGGAAATCTTAGCGACATGATTCGTATAGTTAGCCGATAGCTGATTGATCAAGGTATCTAAGGCTACACCGTCTTTATTATCTGCTGACTGATACGCTGCACGTAACTTCCCGATCCCTTCGTCGGAGATAGCTTGGAGCTCACGTGCTTTTTGGTTAGCAACTGCGGATAAACCAGCTATGCCCTCCTGATTTCCCTGGATTTCTGTTTGGTATTCTTCAATCAACACAGGCGTCTTTTCTTCCATCTTTTTCGAATAATCATTGACGATTGCTTGGAGTTGCTCTGACAAATCATCTGCTGTTTTTTCTTCAGCGGTTTGTGTTTCTTTTGTTTCAGTCGATGCCTCACTTGTTTGTTTCGCATCTGTTTTCTTTGTCGTTGTTTCCGTTACGGTCGTGCTTTTTGCATCTGACGAATTTTTCCCGTGAAAATACAGCCCCGCTATTCCTCCTACTATGATCAAAAAAACGGCAACTGCTGCCCCAATCATGATCATCCGCTTACGTGCTGCCTGTTTTTGCTGTCTTCTTCGGGTCATCCGAACATTTTCTCCCCACTCATTTTCATCATACATTTTTTTCACCACCAATTTTTATGTATAACAGCGTTATCAAACGCTTCATATTCTTATTGTAGCAAATAATTGTCATTGTGCACATTTTTATCCTTGTTATTTATAAGAAAATTTCACCAGTTGAGATGATTCCAAGATTGTCCGTCGATTTCTCCTTGCAACTGTGTTGTTCGTTCATCTATCTCAGCCATCAGTTTCTTTATCTCATATAAGAGTGCACGGTCTTGATATTCTGATTTTTCACTTAATTCATCTAATTGTTGGATCAACCATTCATTTGTCATAATGAAGTTCCTTTCATTTCTTGCAGTGTAAAGGTCAAGTCTTCGATTTGCTCTTTTGCGTCAGTCAGTGCTTCTATGATATATGTTTGTTTGTCCGAATCTTCTTCCTGCATTTTCTGATTTCCCTGTACTCTTTGAATAAACCAGTCAATCCGTTGAGTAAGCGATGGCTTCCCTTCCAATGAGAGATACTGCTGATAAGCAATTAGCTTCTCCCAACGTTTTTCTTGGGATAAATACATAAATTGTGCTAAAACGAATGGCGGAAGATAGGTCATATGGAATTTGTTTGCGATTCGCTGATATGGTCTCAAAAATTCGGAGATCGTATATTCTTCTTTCCCTCCAGCTTGGTATTCCTTTTCCGCCACACCTGTTGTCAATACGATTCCTAATTCTTTTCCTTCTAATACATGTGCTGCTTGTTCCAAAACATTATCTTGCCAAATTTTTAAATGAGCAGGGGAACTATACCAGTAAAATGGAAACTGGAAAATGATTCGATCATGCTGTGCCAGAAGCTGTAGCTCAGCCTTTACATCTATCTTTCCATCTGGATAACTTGATTCTAAATGATGCCAAGTAACGGATAAACCGGAAGAAGCTTCTTTGAAAAATTGCTGATTCAGAGATTCCTCCATCGTTGGATGGCTGATGATGATAAGTGTACGCATCCCTTCTCCTCCTTTTTTAGTCTTCGTTTTACAGTGTAGCATAACCGCCACAAGTTTCTTTTGCCGATGCTTGTCCTTTTGTCCAAGCAAATTAGGTCGTCCAAGAGACTGCAGTTTGTTTTTCCAACTGTTTTTTCAAAGTATCCAAAGCAATATTCTTGAAATTTTCGTTTTTCATCCGTTTACGATAGTTCGTAGCCGTTTCTCCGGTACTTTTTTTGAACATTCGGCTAAATACGACTAGACTATTGAACCCTACTTGATAGGCAATGCTTTCCACGGATTCATCCGTCAGGGAAAGAAGAAACGCCCCTCGATTAATCCGTACCCCGATCAAATATTCCTTGATACTGGTACCCATATGATTTTTGAATACTCGTGACAAGTGACTCCGGTTGACAGCTAAATGCTGGGCAATTTCCTCAACAGATAAATTTTCCGCATAATGTGCCTCGATGTATTTGACTGTCTCAACAGCTAAGGAGGAATGAACTTTTTGTACGCCACCGCTGATCTTTCCGCCGTCTTTTAAAAGGACTGATAAAAAACGGTAGGTTAGTGCTGTTAACTGTAATTCATTTTCCAAGGTTTCTTCCGTATCTTTCATGCATTCTAAAATAATGTCGATATATTTTTGTATATCGGAAGAGACCATCGTGTACTGGTCTTCTCTGAAAAGCGACTGCCGGATGATTTCTTCTGCCGCATGTCCACCGAAAGAAAGCCAGCAATACATCCATGGATCTTCTCCATCTGATAAGTAAAATGTCGAGTCTCCTGGACGAATCAAGAATAGATCTCCTTTTTTCAATTGAAACTGTTGATTTTTCACATGATAAGATCCTTTGCCTTCCATCACGACGTGTAAGATGTAATCATTGCGAATAGCAGGACCAAAAGAATGAAACGGCATCGTTTTAGAGAAGCCGCAAAAATCAAAATACAATTCTTTTTCTACTTGTTGATGTTCCTTTTTTAAAAAAATCGATTGCTCCATTTCTTCCCCTCCTTACTTCTTTAGTATAATGCAACAAAAAGTTAAATAAAAGTCACAGAAATATATTAAAAAGGAAGCGATTTCTTGTTAAGTTTAAGTCATTAAAAGATCTTTGTTATTCGTTGTAACCGGTTTACTTAGTATTATATATTGAACAGGAGAGGAATACAGATTATGAAAAGCAAAATGATCCAACGTATGTCCTACGCTTTAGGCGCTTTTGGACACGACACATTCTATGTTACATTAAGCACTTATTTTATGGTATTCGTGACAAGCCAGATGTTTGCAGGAACAGATAAGGCAACGAATGCAAAAATGATTGCTACAGTTACAAGCTTAGTTGTAGGTATTCGCTTAGTTGAAATTATTTTTGATCCTTTAATTGGTGGCGTTATTGATAATACCCGTACAAAATATGGCAAATTCAAACCATGGTTAGTTATCGGTGGTATTGTTAGTTCTGTACTCTTGGTAGCAATCTTTACCAATTTCTTTGGCTTAGCTACTCATAATACGACTTTATTTATCATATTATTTGCAATCGTTTTCATCTTGTTGGATAGTTTTTATTCATTCAAGGATATCGCTTTTTGGTCAATGATTCCTGCTTTGAGCACGGAAACAAAGGAACGTGAAAAATTTGCTACGTTTGCTCGTTTCGGCTCTTCTCTAGGTGCAAATGGTACTACACTAGTCGTTGTCCCTATCGTTACTTTCTTTACCTATCTTGTTACTCATAAACATATTGAAGGCGCTTCAGGTTGGTTCTGGTTCGGTGTGATTGCCGCTGTTATTTCAGGCGGTACTGCGATTATCACTGCCTTGGGAACAAAAGAAGTCGATACTGCGATCCGTCAACAAAATGAAAAAGCCGGAATCAAAGATGTGTTCAAAGCAGTTGCTCAAAACGATCAATTGATGTGGCTTGCCCTTGCTTATATCGCTTATGCGATTGCTAATGTAGCAACGACTGCCGTATTGTTCTACTTCTTCAAATATGTACTTGGCCAACCAACTGAATTTTGGATTGTTGGTCTAGTTGCTGCCTTACTTGGTTTAATAGCTGTCCCATTATTCCCAATGCTTACACGCGTCATCTCTCGTCGCTATGTTTACCTTGGCGGGATTGCAATGATGATTTCTTCCTACTTTTTCTTTACGATCGCAGGTTCAAGTTTGCCAATCGTTATCATCGGGTTAGTATTGTTCTACTTCCCTCAACAATTGATTTTCTTATCCGCTTTGATGACAATCACAGACTCTGTTGAATATGGCCAATGGAAAAATGGTATCCGTAATGAAGCCGTTACTCTCTCTATTCGTCCTTTACTAGATAAAATCGCTGGTGCTTTGTCTAACGGGATCGTAGGGTTTGTCGCTATCGCTTCTGGGATGACTGGTAATGCTACTGCTGCTGATATCACTGCTCATGGCGTAACGACTTTCAAAGCTTATGCATTCTATGCTCCTGCTGCTTTGATGATTTTCTCCGCTATTATTTTTGCTTGGAAGATTACATTGACAGAGAAAAAACATGCACAAATCGTTGAGGAATTAGAAAACAAATTGGCTCCAGCTGATACAATGGAAGATGAACTTCACGATGCAGTAGTTCCTTCACATTAAGAAAGGATCTTGAAAATGAAGATTACAGAAAAAGATTTCGGCCAAGGTTATCATTTGATAACCTTGGAGAATAAAAACAAGCTAGTACTTTCTGTCTCTGATTTAGGTGCTAGGATCGTTCGTTTAAAAACAAATGATCAAGAATTAGTTTTGGGATTTGACACCGCTGAAGAATATATCGAAAAAGACCCGTATATCGGCGCATCTATCGGTCGCACCGCAGGGAGGATCGAAAATGGCCGCTTTTCTCTCAATGAAAAAACTTACCAACTAGCTATAGATCCAAAAACTGGGCATAATCTGCATGGTGGTTCTCCTGGATTTGAATTAAAAAAATGGTCTTATGTCATTTTGAATGGCGAAAATGAAGCTTCTGTCATTTTTACTACTACAAGTCCCGACGGAGAACATGGTTTTCCAGGTACATTGGATGTGGAAGTCCGTTATACTTTGACACAAGATAATATCTGGCGGGTGACCACTCGCGGCATCAGCGATCAAGATACTTTATTCAATCCGACAAATCATGTCTACTTCAACTTGACGGGAGATGCTTCTCAAGCGATCGATCAACATGAGCTTTGGCTCAATAGTGAAGCTTACGCTCCTTTACGAGCAGACAGTATTCCTATAGGAGTAAAAGAAAATACTGCAGGAAATGCTTTCGATTTTCAAACGCCTAAAAAACTAGCGTCCGTTTTTGCTAGTGATTTGGATCAAAAAGAACTCGTTGACGGAATCGATCATCCATTTTTCTTAAAAGAATCTGGCTTGGATAAAGAAGCCGCTCGCTTGACTAGTCCGGATAAAAAAATCCAAGTAGATATCGCTACAGATGCTTCTAGTATGGTTATTTTCACTGCAAATTTCGGTCCAGAAACACCAGAAATGCGTGGTCGAAAACTGGCACATCACGGCGGCATCACATTTGAGACTCAAACAGCTCCAGGGGCAGAGCGCTTCTCAGCATTTGGTTCGATTCATTTAAAAGCCGGATCAACATTTGAAACAGTGACAGAATTCAAAATCAAAACAAGAGAGGAATAACTCATCATGGAAATCAAAAGAAGCTTAAACACAAAATTTGCCGAAACATTCGGCCCTAAAAAAACGACACAATACTTCTCGCCAGGTCGCATCAATTTGATTGGTGAGCACACAGATTACAATGGCGGTCATGTCTTCCCTGCTTCTATCACCTATGGAACGCAAGGTGTCGCCGCACCTAGAGACGATAATAAAATATTAGTTTATTCCACAAACTTTGATGATATCGGTGTCATCAGTTTTACTTTAGACGAGCTAGAATATGATAAAAAAGCAAATTGGGCAAATTACGTAAAAGGAATGGTCCTTAAATTAAAAGAAGCTGGACACCCAATTGATCATGGATTTGAGTTGTTGGTGGAAGGAACAATCCCTAACGGTGCAGGACTTTCCAGTAGCGCTTCATTAGAATTATTGGTAGGTGTTGTATTAGAAGATCTGTTTGATTTAAAAACAGATCGTTTGGAACTAGTCCAAACGGGTAAAAAAGTAGAAAATGAATTCATCGGTGTCAATTCAGGTATCATGGATCAGTTTGCCATCGGCTTCGGTGAGCTAGATCATGCGATTTTGTTAGATACAAATACGCTGAAATATGAAATGGTCCCAGTGAAACTAGATGGTTATGCAATCGTCATCATGAATACGAATAAACGTCGGGAATTGGCAGATTCAAAATACAATGAACGCCGCAGCGAATGCGAAGAAGCCTTGGCACGTCTGCAAAAAACTTTGCCTATCTCTTCTTTAGGAGACTTAGATGAAGAAGAATTTGAATCAACTATTGACCAAATCGGTGATGATACATTGATACGCAGAGCTCGTCATGCTGTTTATGAAAATCAACGTACTTTGAAAGCAAAAGCTGAATTAGAAGCTGGAAACTTGGAAGCATTTGGACAACTGCTAAATGATTCTCACCACTCTCTTCGCTATGATTATGAAGTGACTGGGATCGAGTTAGATACACTAGTGGACGCTGCTCAAAAACAAGAAGGTGTCTTAGGTGCACGAATGACAGGAGCTGGATTTGGCGGCTGTGCGATTGCTCTTGTCAAAGAAGAAAATATACCTGCCTTCAAAAACAATGTCTATGATGAATATATGAAAGTTGTCGGCTATGCTCCAGAATTTTATGTTGCACACATTGGAAATGGGACAACAAAGATTGATCCAGAAGCCGTTCATGTTTGATAGAAAAATCAATGAACACAGCTAAATAAACAAATACAAATAACCTCTCAGCAATTTTCAAACATGAGCAAAAGGCTCACATTTGAAAATTGCTGTTTTTTATTGACACAAAAAGGGAACGTGTGTTCTAATTATGTAGAAGAGGTGATTGTTATGTGGGCGAATCAAAATCCAGTATTTGTTTATGAAAAAGAACCTTCACGAGATATTTTATGTATTGACTGCAAATCTTTTTACGCCTCCGTAGAGTGCGTGGAAAAGGATCTTGATCCCCTTACAACTAAATTAGTAGTAATGTCCTATCCGTCTGATTCGACAGAAACACGGGGTAGCGGATTAATCTTGGCTTCCAGTCCTGCAGCAAAAAAAGCGTACGGCATCACCAATATCAGTCGTGCCAGAGATTTACCCTTCCCCTATCCAAGTGATTTATATATTGTTGCTCCAAGGATGGCCTATTATATGGAAAAAAACAGAGAAATCAATACTATCTATAAAAAATATGCAGATGAAGCGAACCATCATGTCTATTCCGTTGATGAAAGCTTCCTTGATGTAACAAATAGCATGGCACTCTTTGGTAAAACGAATGCGTACGACATGGCTAAACTGATCCATAAAGATGTATTTGAACAGACCGGAATCTACACGACTATAGGAATCGGCGATAACCCACTACTTGCTAAACTAGCCTTAGATAATGGCTCAAAAGACGGAAAACAAATGATTGCTGAATGGCGTTATGAAGATGTCCCAGAAAAGTTATGGACAATCTCAGATATCACTGACTTTTGGGGAATCGGCAAACGAACAGCAAAACGACTGAAACAAATGGGTATACATTCGGTTTATGATTTAGCTCACGCGGATTATTATCACTTGAAAAGCACGTTAGGGATCATCGGTACTCAGCTTTATGCCCATGCTTGGGGAATCGATCGAAGTTTTTTAGGGCAAGAATATATACCGAAATCAAAAAGTATCGGAAATAGTCAAATTCTAGATAGAGATTATACGAGGCAAGAAGAAATCGAGATTGTTATCAAAGAAATGGCCGATCAAGTCGGCACCCGCTTGAGACGATCTGCAGCAAAAGCACAAGTAGTCAGCTTATGGGTAGGATACTCCTTAGGTTATCTTGATCCAAATGGTAAGACCGGTTTTCACCAGCAAATAAAAATCGAAGCGACAAATGCTAGCAGAGATCTAGCAGAGGCTTTATTGACCATTTTCCACCAGCATTACCGCTGTCAGGATATTCGGCGTATAGGTGTGAACTGTTCCAACCTCGTATACGCGACAGGTTTACAGCTTAACCTTTTTGAAGATCCTGAGAAGCAGATAAATGAAGCGAAAGTTGATTTTGTAGTCGATACGATCAGAAAAAAATACGGCTTTAAATCAATCATCCATGCGCATAGTCTCTTGCAAGGAGGACGCGCCATCGCACGTAGCTCTCTCGTTGGTGGGCATGCAGGTGGGATGAGTGGATTAGAAGGTGGAAAAGATGAGACGGACAGCAAAAAAATTCATTGACTATAACGAGTATCGAGATCGTCCATTTGGATTAAAATGGGGAACCGCTTTTGCGATGGAAGAACTAGTCAACGGTATCAAAAAAAATGAAGAAGAAGCACGCAAACAACCTATCCCTAAACAACAAATGACATTACAAGAAATCGATAGTATACTGACAGAAGCTTTTTTATCTCGTAAAGCAGTAATCATCCAGCTCAATTTAACAGATGAATTTGGAAGACTCTTAGATGAGGTTGAAGGTCATTTCATTGGTGAAGCCTATGAAGATTATTTTATGATCGACCATCAGCCGATAGTTTGGGAAGACGTACGGCATATTGAGTTAAAAGAAACAAAAAAATGGTTTGTGACATGAGAGGCTGTTCAATCAGCGTTTTGATCTTATTATTAGCTGATTGAACATCGTTTAGTGGAGATTGCGAAAAAGTCGCTTAGTTTTGAGTATCAAGTCAAAGAGCTGATTTCACAACCTCTCTCTATCCATCTATCCGGTAAGATTCATGCATCACGTCTTCTTTGTTTAGTACGTAGAACCCTTTTTCTTCTGACCATTCGACATAAATCAGCTGTTTTACGTCTGCATAGCCTTCTTTCTTTAAATTCTCCAGAAGCCACGATTCATCTAGTTGATTGGATTGAAGTACTTTATGCTGGATTTGTCCTTCATCCACTAGCAGGATCGACAAAGCTTTGTCATCATCTGATTTTTTCAATACACTCATTTGACCGGCATTCTCTAGGATAACATGTTTGGCATTTTCAAGAGAAAAGCATTCCTGCTGTCTTAAGATTGCTCGCAATTGCTCCATCTCGATATGGTTATTTGCCAACTCTGTCATGTTGATGACGCCGTCTTTGATTAAAACAGAGGGCTCGCCTTTAACCCAGCGATTGACTTTTTCATTTTTTTGGACGATACGTTCGATACCATAAATCATTACTGCCCAAAGCGCAATGGCAAATAGGACATGGCCTACATGGACATTGTCATCATAGGTTGATTCTTCTAAGATCCCCCCTAAAACAAGCGTATAGACTAAATCAAATGGTGTGATTTCCGACATGGATTTCTTCCCAAGCAAACGCACCACTAATAACAAGCCGATCAATCCGAATACCAGTTTCATTGTGATTGAAAAAACCATTCTTTCTCCCCCTAACTATCTGTTAATTAAATTATATATGCTTTCTCTCAAACACGCATGGAATATACAAGGAAGAAATGCATCCTTTCACTAAAAAAAGGACTGTGACACGAGTCGTGTCACAGTTCCTTATTCCGAACAAAGGGTGTTCCAGAAGTAGCTTCTTCGAAAAATAAGCCGAAATTTCACAAAAATTTGAGAAACAATTTTCGTAAATTCCTACTTATTTCTTGAAGCTGACCACTTCTGTCACAACCTCTTTTCAAATATTTCGTTTCCTTATTCTACAAATGGTTCTTCTCCTAGTGCTTGTTGAGCGGCTAGATTCAACATGCTCCATTGTCGGTCAAAACCTGGTTGGAAGAAGAAGTCGGCTTCTGCCAGTTCTTCTAAAGTCAGTTTATTTTGGATCGCTAGTGCCAACACATTTCCTTGACCTGTAACATCATAGGTAGATAATACTGCTCCTCCTAGCAATTGATGGGTCATTGGATCTGAGAATAATTGGATGGACACTTTTGGATTTCCTTGTTCTTCTGGTACATATTTTGGTCGTAACGTATCTTCATAATAAGACACTCGTACATCTACTCCTGCTTTTGCTGCAGTGAAGCTATTCAATCCGCTTGCTGCAAAATGGTAGTCGAAGACACTTAATGCGGAGGAACCTACGACTCCGCCGAACGGTTTATTTGGTACTTCTTCAAAAAGATGTTTTACTACATAACGTGCTTCTCTACGTGCAACAGTCGCTAAAGCAATCGGCATTTTTTTGCGTGCTGGGATAGAATAAGCAAGTGTAGCATCTCCTACTGCATACACATCTGGAAGATTTGTTTGCAAGTATTCATTCGTTTGGATCCAGCCACGTTCATCTAAGTCGACGATCCCTTTTAACCATTCAGTATTTGCCTTCACACCAGCAGCTTGGATGACTAGATCTGCTGGGATTTCTTTTTCACTTGTTTTGATTGCTTCCACTTTTCCGTTTCCGGTAAAGGCTTCGATTTTGACGTTTGTCAAAACTTCAATACCGTTTTCATTTAGGTGTTGTTCTAAAATGTCTGTCATCTCAGCATCTAAATATGTGCCTAAGGGTCTGTCGATCACATCAAGCAAGACGACTTCTTTCCCAGCTTTTCGGCTTGCTTCTGCTGCTTCGATCCCAATGTAACCAGCACCTACGACAGCGATTTTTTTAATAGCCGGATCATTTAATTTTTCTTTGAGTTTGGTTGCCCAATTGTATCCACGCATCAAGTAGACATTTTCTAAATCTGCCCCTGGTACTGGCAAATTGTTTGGTTTGACACCAGAACTCAAGATCAATTTATCATAAGGATATTCTTTTGTTTCGTTATCTGATGCGCTAGTAACCGTTACTGTTTTTTTATCTGCATCGATCGTTTTTACTTCGTGATTATTTAAAATATGAACATTGGATTGCGGAAAGTTTTCTGGTCTGAAATTACGTACATCATTTACATCTGTTACCTTGTCTTCTAGATACAGCTCCATACCGCATGACATGAAGGAAACATAGTCTCCTGCTTCAAATAGCGTGATATCTACATTTTCACCGTATCGTGTCAATAGTTCCAAGATCGATTGATGCCCTCCATGAGATGCACCTACAATGACAACTTTGATTTTTTCCATTGATGAAACCTCCTTGAATATTCTTTTAAAATCATTCTAAACAATTTAAACTTAACATTACATCAGTTATGAATCAAAAGAAACGCGTTCATTTGAACCAAATTTAAAAAACAATCGGCAATTTGCAGAATATACCGCAAAGATGCCGATTGTTTTTTGAGAAAATTCATGAATCACTGTTCTGTTAAAAAGTCTTTGATCCGTTTGCACGCTTCATGTAAGTTTTCCATACTGCTAGCATAAGAAATTCGTATATAGCCTTCTCCTTCTGGGCCAAATGCAATGCCAGGGATACACGCAACTTTTGCCTGTTCCGCTAAGTCTACACAAAACTGCCAAGAGTCGGTTTGAATGACAACTGGGAGTTTGCAAAATAAATAAAATGCACCGTTTGGCTGAGTCACTTCAAATCCTAAAGGCGCCAATTGCTGGACCAGATAGTCTCTTCGTGTTTGATATTGCTCTTTCATGTTCTCGCTATCTTTTACTCCATTTATTAGCGCTTCAGCCGCAGCTTTTTGCGACATCGTTGTAGCCGCAGTCACCAGATATTGATGGACTTTAATTAGTTCGTCAATAAGGGCTTTTTGAGCAAAAATAAACCCCACTCGCCAACCAGTCATCGCATGTGACTTGGATAGCCCGCTTATCACGATTGTTTGTTCCGGAAGATAAGAAGCTATGGACATATGCGTTCCAGTGTAAGTCAATTCAGCATATACTTCATCACTTATAACAAATACCGGATATTTTTTTAAAACTTCAGCGATTGCCTCCAACTGGCTTGCAGACAATGTCGTCCCAGTTGGATTGTTAGGATAATTTAAAATGACTGCTTTGATAGCTGATCCATATTGTTCAAATGCTCGTTCAAATTGTTCCGGCTGACAGACAAACCCTGTGTCAGAAGTATCTATCGGGATCAATTCAGCACCAGCTAGTTCCACTAATGGCTGATATCCTGAATAAGCAGGCGCTGGAATAAGAACCTTGTCTCCTTCTTCTAAAACAGATAACAATGCAGAGGCAATCGCTTCCGTTGCACCAACCGTCGTCAAAACTTCCGTTTGCGGATCATAAGTTAATCCATAACGCTGCTGCTGAAACATACAAGCAGCTTCCCGCAGTTCCTCCAGTCCTCTCATTCCGGTATAGTGAGAAAAGTCTTCTTCAATCGCTGCTATTCCGGCTTGTTTGACATGTTCGGGAGTCGGAAAATCCGGTTCTCCCAAGGTGAGCTTGATCACATCTGGTATCGACGATATTTGCTGATCGAATTGCCGTATTTTAGATACTTCTATTCTAGAAAGCCTAGGATTAAATTGATTGGATAAATTCATCATTATTTACTCGCTCCTCTTTTGAACTGCTGTCGATTTCTTCAAGAAGATTTTCTGTAAAAAGAATCGTTTTGTACCATTCTACACCATTTTCTAAAACATCCATATCAAAATCGAACGTCGGATCATGTAAAGCAGGGGTATCACCGACACCTAAAAAGAAAAATACACATGGATATTGTTGCGTATATATGCCAAAATCTTCGGCTTGAAGAACTGGATCCTCTAATTCATGTAGTTTGTTTGAATCCGACAATGCTGCGTATAAGCCTCTATGATTGATTACAGCTGGATAGCCGTCATTATAGCGGAAAGAAATAGTAGCTGCAGAGTGAAACTGTTCTGCTAAATGAGCTAATCCCCTCTTCAAATAATTTTGCATATCTGAACTGTAAGAACGGATACTTCCGGATACAATAACTTCTCCAGCTAAAACATTCCGGATCGTTCCACCTTGGATTTGACCAAATTTCATTAGATGATTCCACTCTGCCGGTAATTGCCGATCAAAATCATAAACATTCTTCAAAAATCGTACAGCTGCCTCCAGACTATCGATTCCTTTTTCACTAGAAGCAATATGCGCGGACTGGCCCTTGATGATGATGTCTGTTTCACTGCTTTGTGCCATCAAAGGTCCTGGTCGAGAAAAAACTTCTCCTTTCGCTAGTCCAGGCCATAGATGAAAGCCAAATATTGCTTGTACTTCATATTTATCTAACAATCCTGACTGAATAACACTTTGTGCGCCGCCGGAAATTTCTTCTGATGGCTGATAGATCAGTACTACATTATAAATAAGCTCCTCGATGTGTTCAGTTATAAAGTCGGTCAACCCTAAAAGCATCGCCATATGTCCGTCATGACCACATGCATGCATGTACCCTTCATGCTTAGAAGCAAAAGAGAGATTTGTTTCTTCTTTGACTGGCAGTGCATCGATATCTGTTCGAAAAGCAATCGTTTCTTCTTGTTGATTATCAAAATAAAGAAGCAGTCCTGTTTCGCCGATTTCATGGATAACGGCTCCACTATTTTTTACTTGTTCATATAAATATTTTTTTGTTTTGAATTCATGAAATCCGATTTCAGGAATTTGATGGAGTGCCATTCGATATTCTTTCAGCATCCGTATTCACCATCCCTTCATAGATACCCTTCACTACGGTTTCATACTGATCATTCGGTACACCGATGATTAGATTCAACTCCTGTGCTCCTTGTGATAAGATCGATGTGCGAATTTCTAATTTATTCAATATCGATAACACTTTTCCAGATAAACCGATCAATTCTTTATGCGGTCCGCCAACGACAGAGATCAAAGCTAAGTCTTCGATCACGACGATTTCTTCCACGCCAAGTGTTTCTTTTAATTCTTTTGTGATGAGAAATAATTTATCGGCAATCGCTTCTGCTGAGACGATCACTCCGATATTGTCGATCCCTGAAGGAATATGTTCGATTGATATCTCATGTTTAGCAAAAATGCTCATTGCTTTCCAGATAAACCCGATTTCATCGGACATATGACGTTTGAATAAAGTGATCGAAAGAAAATCCTTGCGTCCAGCTATTCCTGTCAGTCCATTTTCCTTTTCCACTTCGTGATTCGATATTTTTGTTCCTTGAGCGAAAGGATCATTGGTATTTTTTATTTGGATGGGGATATCCGCCTCTTGAACTGGGAAAACAGCTGCTTCATGAAGAACATTAGCCCCCATATAAGCCATCTCTCTCAGTTCTCTAAAAGAGATTTCCTCGATGATTTTAGGATGATCGATGATTCGCGGATCAGCCATCATGATTCCTGAAACATCTGTCCAATTCTCATAACTCGCCGCTTGTAGCATCTTCGCCAGTAACGCGCCAGTAATGTCGCTTCCCCCACGTCCCAATAATTTTTCTTTGCCTGCAGGGTTTGCCCCGTAAAATCCTGGAACAACCATTTTCGGATATCTTTTAAATGCTTTTGTGATTTCCTGTGCTGTTTTTTCCTCATCGATTTTTCCATCATAGTCAAAGAACAGCAGGTCCTTTGCATCAATGAACTGGTAACCAAGATACTCAGCCATCAGTCGAGCAGTCAGATATTCACCTCTGCTTACTAAATAATCTTCAGTTATCTTTTCATCTTCCAGTTGTTTTTGTATGCGTGCCAGTTCCTCTTCCATAGGTAACTGCAGGTCAAGAAGGTCTCTTACTTGAATGAAACGTTCACAGATCCTTTCCCAAAGGGGTGTCCAATCAACATGATGCTGAAGGTAGGCATAAATCAAATAAAGTAAGTCTGTTACTTTGTCATCATCTGATGTACGTTTGCCTAAAGCAGAAACAACGATCACTTGACGATTGGGATCTGAAAGAACAATTGTACGGACTTTTTTGAATTGTTCTTCATGAGACATCGATGTTCCGCCGAATTTTGCTATTTTCAGCGTATTACTCATCTTGCCACCTCCGCTATTTTCTGCATTAAAGCTGCAGCAATCTGTACGGCATTCGCAGCGGCTCCTTTGCGTATGTTATCGGCAGTTGTATAGAACAACAGTCCGTTCTCTAAAGAGGTGTCTTTTCTGATCCTCCCAGCATAAACCGTATCTGTTCCTCTAGCAAGAATGCTCGTTGGATATTTATGTGCTGCTAGATCATCTTCTAATTGGATTCCTGGAAACTGACTGAGACACTCTTTAACTTCTTCAATCGTAAACTCTTTTTGCAACTGAACGGCCACCGAGACTCCGTGTCCATTCTCGATTGGCACACGTACACAGGTTGCTGATACTGGCAAATCAGGCTGATGCAGAATCTTACGGGTCTCATTTATCATTTTCTGTTCTTCTTTGGTATAGCCGTTTTCCAAAGGCTGATCGATTTCTGGAATCACTGTTTGACTAATATTATAAGGATACAAAGCTGGTTCCTCGTCATTTTGCGTGCGGTAAAGATCTTGGATACCTTTCTGTCCAGAACCAGAAACTGCTTGATAGGTCGAATAATTGACTCGTTGGATTCCAAAGGCTTCTTGTAAAGCTTTAAGCGGTAGTACCGCTTGAATGGTTGAACAATTTGGATTCGCAATCAGCCGATTCAATGTATAGTCTTCAAGATTGACCTCTGGAACGATCAATGGAATATCCGAATCTTCTCGCCATGCCGAGGAATTATCTATAACAAATAATCCTTGACTTCTTGCGATTGGCGCAAACTCTTTGGATACAGAAGCACCTGCAGAAAATAGCGCTAAATCATATCCTTCAAATGAAGTTTCTGTCAATTCCTGTACAGTGTGTTTCTTCCCCTTGAATACACAAACTTTGCCAGCTGAACGTTTTGACGCTAATAATTTCAATCGTCCTACTGGAAAATCATATTCTTCTAACACTTTGAGCATCGTTTGTCCGACTAATCCGGTTGCCCCCACAATACAGGTATCTATTTCGCGCATTTTTCTCCATCTCCTCTATAATTCGCGTAACGCAGCAATCAATGCTGTATTTTCTTTTGTCTGATCATCACTTATTTTCAAGACACGTGCAGGTATTCCACCGACAACAGTGCCTGCTGCCACATCTTCTAAAACCACTGCTCCTGCTGCCACGACTGCATCTTTTCCGATATGGACACCTTCAACAATCACTGCATTCGCACCTACCAGCACGCCATCTTCTACGATAACCGGTTTAGCCGATGCGGGTTCGATTACACCTGCTAAGACAGCTCCTGCACCAATATGGCAGTTTTTGCCCACTGTCGCTCGTCCACCTAAGACAGCACCCATATCAATCATCGTGTTTTCACCGATTACTGCACCGATATTGATAATCGCTCCCATCATGATCACGGCATTGTTGCCGATGGACACTTGATCTCTGATAATAGCACCTGGTTCGATACGGGCATTGATTTTTTTGATATCCAGCAAAGGAACTGCACTGTATCTTGCAGCAGTTTCGATTTCGATTTCAATGATTTTTTCCGCTTCAGCTTCTAAAACCGGAGCAATCGACTCATAGTCACCAAAAACAACGAAGCTGTTTCCTTCACCAAAAACTTTGCTGTCTTTAAATTTGATTGGCTCGGTTACATTCAGATAGACTTTCACAGGCGTCTTTTTAGATGCCGTTTGGATGTAGCGGATGATTTCTTGAGCTTCCACGTTTCTTACACCCCTTTATCCATTAATAAATCTTCTAATTTGTAATAACCTGGTGGCTGATTTTTCAACCAGTCCGCTGCTTCTACTGCACCTGCAGCAAAGATTCGATTAGAAAAAGATTCATGTTTGACCGTAAATACTTCATCGGGAGCTGCAAACATTACCTCATGTTCACCAGGTAAAGAACCTGCACGAATACTGTGTACACCAATTTGATTTTCTTCTCTTTTTTGTCCTTGCCAGTTGTATACAGGCTGAAGCTTTTGTACTTCTTGGATTGTTTGAAGCAGCATATTCGCGGTACCAGATGGTGCATCTTTTTTACGACTATGATGTTTTTCAATCAGTTCGATCTGCCAGCCTTGCAACATTGCAGCTGCTTGCTTGATCAGTTGGTTCATCACCATGATGCCTAACGAAAAATTAGCACTATACATCACGGGTACCTGCTTGGCATGTTCTTCCATTTCTTGGAGCTGTGATTGTGTATAACCTGTCGTGCCAATGACTAACGGAAGTTGATAAGACAAGCTATACGAAAGGATCATCTCTAAATTATCTGGATGAGAAAAATCAATAAGCAGTTCTGGCAGTTCCGTAAAAGCAAGCGTAGTTGCTTCTTTAGGTGCCGTCCGTAAAAGAAGGACCGTATCTCCTCTTTCTTGTGCAACTTCTTCGACTCTATTCCCCATCTGTCCACTGCCAATCAGTCCGATTTTCATTTTTCAACCGTCCTTTCTCTTAGCAAAAGCTGAGCTAATTGTTTCTTTTTCTCTTCCGAAAGGGACACTAAAGGCAGGCGTAGAGGTCCTGAAGGTAAATTTAATAATGACATAGCTGCTTTGACAGGAATAGGATTGGTCTCACTGAACAAGGCATGGATCAGCTCAAGTGCATTTAATTGTTTTTCTTTTGCTTGCTGCCATCTTCCCTCCATCGTATCTTTTACTAACTCATGGACTATTGTAGGCTGGATATTTGCCCATACACTGATTACACCGCTCCCTCCTACACTCATTACTGGCAGGATCAAATCATCATTTCCGCTGTAAAGGCTGAATTTTTCGCTAATCAATCGAGCGGCATCCATCACATAAGCCATATCTCCTGAGGCTTCTTTCAAACCAATGATATTAGGATGTTCTGCTAAATCTACTAGTACATGGATTGGAATCGACATGCCTGTTCTAGAAGGGACATTATATAAAATAAGCGGAATTGGTGAAGCTTCTGCAATTGCTGTGAAATGAGCAGCTAATCCTGCATCACTTGTTTTGTTGTAGTAAGGAGTGATGACCAAAAGTGCATCTGCGCCCAAAGAAGCAAAATGCTTCGCTTTTTCAATCGTTTCTTTCGTATTATTCGTTCCAGCTCCTGCAATCACCGGCACACGGCTAGCCACTTTCTTTACTGTCAGTTGAAGGATCTTCTCCTCCTCAGATTGTGTGAGTGTAGAAGATTCTCCTGTTGTACCCAAAACTAATAATCCGTCTGTTTGTTCATCTAAATGGAATTGGATCAATTTTTCCAAACCAGCATAATCTACTGATCCCTCTTCATTCATCGGCGTGATTAGCGCCACGATCGAACCTTTTATCATCTTCATTCCTCCAATATTCTTGTCCATTCATGAACTGCTGGACCAGCCATTTGTATCGTATCCTCACCAGAGATCATCAAGTCTCCTTGTTCCAAGTGAACGACTACCTGATCTGCTGAAATCTTCCCAGTTTCCTTCGCAACCGCATAAGAGGCACAGCAACCTGTACCGCAAGCAAGTGTCCACCCTACTCCTCTTTCATAGGTACGGACGGTCAATTCTTGTTCATTGACTACTTCTACAAAGTTGACATTGGTTTTTTCTTTGAATAAAGGATGATGACAGATCAGTTCGCCTCTTTTTTTCCAGATTTCCTCACGCGCATTTTCAACAAAAACAACGGTATGGATCGTCCCTAAAAATAAACTAGTGATCGTTACTTTTTCGCCACCAATCTCTATTTCCTGGTTTTTTATTGGATAAGATTGTGCAGCTTTGATTTTTTCTGGAGAATCATCTGGCACTCCCATATCTACGCTGCAATAAAAAGGTGAGGGATCCAACACCGTAATTTTTCTTGTGCCTGCTAACGTCTCTACGTTGAATTCCTGTTCATCCATCCTATTTTGATCATTCACATATCGAGCAAAACAGCGAATACCATTTCCGCACATAGGGGCACGGCTACCATCTTTGTTGTAATAGATCATTTCCAACGGATCGGTTTTTACGGCGATCAATCCGTCTGTGTCATATTTTTCTTTTGCGCATAAAGAAGCGGCTAATTGACTATAATCCGTATCCTCTGTGTAATCTAATAAGATAAAATCATTTCCACAGCCATTATATTTATGAAGGATCATAAGAAACTTCCCCCCTTAGTAGATCAGAAAATGCTTGTCTGCGAACAACCAGTCTCGATTGACCATTATTGACAAAAACAACTGCTGGTCGTGTCGCTCGATTGTAGTTGCTGCTCATCGAGTATCCGTAAGCCCCCGTGGAATAAACAGCTAAAAGATCACCTGATTTTGCTTTCGGCAAATAAGTTTCTTTGATTACCACATCTCCTGATTCACACATTTTTCCTGCAATCGTCACTTTTTCTGTTTTTTCTTCCGACAGTTTTTCTGCTAAATCACAATCGTATGCTGCCTGATAAAGAGCTGGGCGGATATTATCTGTCATCCCGCCATCTACAAAGTAATATTTTTTATGTGGTGTCTTTTTGATGAAGCCAATCGTGTATAGTGTTGTACCAGCTTCCCCAACAATACTTCTTCCTGGTTCGATCAGTAGTTGACGAATCGTCAGTTTTCGTTTGTCCAAAGCTTCTTCCGTATATTCAATCAGCTTTTTTAGTGCCTCTTCGATTGGGATTGGCTGATCATTTTGTGTATAACGAATCCCGAATCCTCCCCCGAGATTCAAGGAAAGTGGTTGCTCAAAATCGGTTAAGTAACTCGTCAATTTGTCGATTTCAGCTAGCCAAGCAGTAACATCAAAAATTTGTGACCCAATATGGGCATGAAAACCTTCTAACTCTAGATAACTGCTTTCTTTTATCAATTGGAGAGCTTGCTGACACTCTTTACTTTCATAGCTCATGCCGAATTTTGAATCAATATGTGCAGTGACGATATATTCATGAGTATGGGCTTCTACACCGACATTCAACCGAAGCATGACATCGACTTTTTTAGAATAGCGTTGGCTTAATTCTTCTAATAACTCGACTTCCATCAAGTTATCGGCAACAACATGCAACAACTCATTTTCAAGTGCATAGATCAGTTCTTCTGGGGTCTTGTTATTACCATGGAAATAAATAGCATCTCTAGGAAAATCAGCTTGCAAAGCGGTATAGATTTCCCCACCGCTGACAACATCCAGCCCAAATCCATATTCATGGACTAAACGTAGCATCTCAATCGTTTGGAATGCTTTAGAGGCGTAAAGCACTTTTGTATCAAAATGCTTCGATACAAAGCCTCGCTTGAATGACAGCATCGTTTGTCTCATCTTTTCTTCGTCATACACATACAGAGGTGTCTGATACTTTTCTGCTAATGTGCTTGCTGTGACTCCGCCAATTATCAATTCTGCCATTTTTTCATTCCTCTTTTCACATTTTTTCCGTTTTTATTGGAATTTCATTTGATAAAGATTTGAATTTTATTGGAATAATATTATACAAAATTTTCTGAATTGTCTAGTATATTTTGAAACATTTTTTTAAAACAAAAATAAAAATGGGTACAAAAAATAAAATATCCGAACTATCAGAAGAATATTCCTGCATACCAGCAGAGGTTTATCGCTGTTTAGCGATGATAAACCCTTTTTACTTCCATATCGTTCGGATATCTTAAATTTATGAGTTATTTCAACTATTTTCACGGTTCCATGATATTGAAATAGTTGTTTGTATCTGCTTTAAAAAACATGGACCAGTTTCGTGGTTCACCCGAGGAATCAAGCATTTGCTGGAGGAATGTTAATCTTTTTCCTTCATAAATGAGCGTGACCTCCTCTTTGTCTGAAGAAATAGGATAATAAGTCAAAATTCCTTGCCAGTAATCGATGAAATAAGTCGTTGTCAATGAATGGATTTGACCATTTGAAAGTTGCCAATCATCTGTGAACTTTACCATGCCCGTCTGTTGTTTTTTGGTCGAAATAGTATGGATGCTTAAATAATCCAGCAACATTTCTCCATTCATCTGTGCCGATAACTCTGACGAATCAGCCGATTCAATTGAAAACAAGTCCACATCTTCCTTTAATTCCAGTGCTCCAGTCAAGTACTCATTTCGCCAAGCCCCAGATTCCGATTGATACCCCAATTGTGTCAACGATCGTCGGCAAAGCGCTCTTGCTTCTTTATTTTCAGGATCTGCGTAAATGACCAAATTCGTAACTTTTGCCGCCCATTGATAATTTCCTTTTTCATAATCTTCATGTGCTTTTTCTAAGATGGCCTCTGCTCCACCCATGTACTTTACCATTTGTTTCGCTTCCTGTTCAGGAGGAAGCGGATTTAAATTCACCGGATTTGAATCATACCAACCGATATACTTTTGATAAACCGCCTTGCTATTATGAGCAATCGTTCCGTAATATGGTCTTAGATACCACTGGTTTGTCAGCTCTTCTGGCAAAGCGACTTGTTCTGCTAATTCGTTTATGGTATACCCGGCATTGACAGCTTTAAGTGATTCATCATGAATTCCTTTATATAACCGTGCTTGGTCTAGTAAATACCTGTTAATAGCATCTGGTTCCTCCTCAGTGGCGTACCGCGGCCAAGTATGCGCATGGAACAATACTTTTGCTTTTGGTCCATAGCGCCGTTGTGCCTCGATAAGGTATCTTGACCAGCTTTTTCCATCTCGTATCTGTGCCCCTCGCAGAGTATAAAGATTATGCATCGTACAAGTGCAGTTTTCTGCCATCCAAAGCGCTTGATATGCTGGAATATACGTATTCATTTCGGCAGGGGCTTCTGTGCCAGGGGTCAATTGGAAATCCAGATCTAATCCATCGATAGCGATTATTTTATTTTCAGTGATCTCACAAGTAGGAAGCTCAAAACTGATCGTGCCTGTAGATTGTCCTTGTCCAATCCCAACAGATAAGGAACCAAATGGACTTTTTTCTAAGGAAGAGCCATATTGAAAGACTGCTCTTCTTCCCATGGCCTTCCCTACCATAAGGTTCTCAGAAATAGCAGCTTCCGTAAATCCTTCAGGTACATAAATCGGAACAGAAGGATCTACGTTGAAGTCTTTAAACAAACCGCGTATGCCACCAAAATGATCGACATGGGAATGACTGATAATGATTCCTGCAAGATTCCCCTCCACTTCTGGATACCCGTTTTCATTAAACCAGCGATCCGCAAACTCAATCGATGCTCTTGAACATTCGATACTCATCAATGTATCAAAGACAATCCATTTATTGTTTGGAGTAAGAACCAGTGTGAGGTTGGCCATATCAAATCCCCGTAACTGAAAGATTTGCTCAGTGACACGAAAGAGACCCGTTTGATGGTTACATCGCGCATTTTCCCAAAGACTTGGATTCGCACAGTTTGGACATTCCTCTTCTAAAAATGCATAAGCTTTCTGGCTCCATATAACTTTTCCGTCTTGAATAATCTCTAAATGGTTAAAGGGAGCGACACAATTCTGGCTAGCTAACATAAATTCATGATTATCCGCAAAGTTCAATTGTTTTTTTACGTTGCTATTTTCTTTCTGTGTCTCTTTCGTCGTATGCTTCTCCATTATTCAGCCTCCGTTTTCTCTTTTTAAACTAATTTAATTATAATATTATTTTAATATAAAGAGAAAGAACACGCTGTCTTGGTTATACAAGCAGTAGGAAAATAAAAGGAAACATGGCAATTTGAAACTATTTCAAATATTTATAGGCTTCGATAATCTCTTCGTACTTTTCTTTCGCATTTTCTTCTACGGATTTATCTGGATGATACTTCATGACTTTTTGTCGATAGGCATGTTTGATCTCTTCTTTTGTTGCCTGTTCATCTACACCTAAGATCAGCCTAAAATAAGCTTCCAGTTCAAAAGGCTCGTTGATTACTAAAGAAGTTTTTTCGTTGTTCCTATTTTGATCAGATGATTGTTGCGTATGCTCAGAAGTATCTTTCTTTTCATTTTTTTCTTTGAGTAAAAAAGTGAATAAATACGTACACTTACGAAAATACTTATTCAAAGAATGATAAACAACTAAACGGATACCAATTGCTACGAGAGAGACCGGAACTGTCAGCAAAATATTCCAAATCAAAGCTAATTGAAAAATAACATTTAATAAATAAAAAACAGTAACTATCGTCATACATGATCCTATGATCTGCAATGGATAAATACCATAAAATTGTAATAGACTAGACAACAGCAGGTAACTCAGTGGAATGCTTAAAAGAATAAATAATTTTACAGATAGATGCGCTTCTGTAAATCGTTGAAAATAATGGATGATAGGCTGAAAAAATTCCAATAATTCAATATATCGCCCACCTATTTCATTCGGAAGGAACATCGAAAACAAAACAACAATTATGTACAAAGCCACTTCTGGAAATGCAAGCGTTACAATTATTTCCCACAACAAAAAAATCAAAAGATAAAAAAACAGTAATAGGATGAATCCCATAAAGATTCCTCTCTTTCAAAATATTCGACAGATCACATCTTTCAATTAAATTGTATTTCAAAGTGTAAATAAAACAAATACTTTTTTATTTTTCAATCGGCTGATTCTACAAAAAACCTCTTGAAAGGCAGATCGGATGATCCACTTTTCAAGAGGACAAGCTATGTTATTCAACTTCTTATCAATTCGTCAGCTCATTATTTTGACGCACGTTTTACATAAGAACCTTCTGCTGTATTGATTTCCAATAATTCATCTGTTTCGATGAAGTCAGGAACATTGACCACTAAGCCAGTTTCCATTGTCGCTGGTTTACCTGAACCAGTAACTGTTGCACCTTTGATTGAAGGTTGTGTTTCCACGACACGCAACACGACAGTTGTTGGTAATTGAACACCGATAACTTCGCTACCGAAGAATTGGATTTTTACTTCCATGTTTTCTAGAATATATTTCATTTCTTCTTCTACTGTTTCTACAGGAATTTCATATTGTTCATATGTTTCCAAATCCATGAAGAAAGCTGTATCGTCCATCGTGTACAAATATTGCACAGGTTTTGTGTCGATATGTGCTTTTTCAAATTTTTCTTCTGGTCTGAATGTTGTGTCGTATGTTGCGCCTGAACGGATATCTTTCAGTTTCATACGCATAACTGTATTTCCTTTACCAGGTTTATGGTGGCTTGCATCCAGAACTTTAATCAATTTACCGTCTTGAACGAATGTCATACCGGCTCTTAAATCACTTGCTGAGATCATTATTTTTGCTCCTTCTTTTCTTTATCATAATCAACTTTATTGTATCAGACAACCGGTCAGAAAACTAGAGTATTCTCTATCTTTTAAGGTTTCATGACTATTTGTCAAAAAAAAATAAACACGGGTAAACGATACTATCGAAAATTTTTTCCTTTCAAGCCTTTGACTTTTATTTTTTTTTATGCTATCGTTAATAAAAATTTTACTTGGAGGGATACACATGACAGTCAGCAACCAAAAACAATTGAATCGTTGCTGTTGTATGGTGCGTAAAAGCAGCATACTATTTGTCATGTCTATTAATTGCCCTTCATAGAATGAGTACCAGATAACTTATCTTTTTGTCTACTCAATTTTTCTCTATGTCTTTCAAGGAGCTGATTTAATAGTCAGCTCCTTTTTTTATTATCTTTTTTAGGAGGTCCATATGATTATCTCGACAATTACAGAAGCTATTGGTTCTACACCGCTTTATCGCTTTGACAATCAGCACTATTCTATGCCTAAAGGTTCTGCTATTTATGCAAAACTGGAATATTTAAATCCAGGAGGAAGTATCAAAGATCGATTGGGCAGTTATTTAATCAAAGAAGGACTTGCCCAAGGAAAAATCAATGAAAAAACGACGATCATCGAGCCGACTGCCGGAAACACAGGGATTGGGATTGCTCTGGCCGCACTCACGCATCAGTTAAGAACGATTTTTGTTGTTCCAGAGAAGTTCAGCTTAGAAAAACAACAATTGATGAAAGCATTGGGAGCAAAGATCATCCATTCTCCTAGTGAGAAAGGAATCGTCGGTGCCATCAGCAAAAGTAAAAAACTTGCAGAAGAGATATCGAACAGCTATCTGCCTCTTCAATTTGAAAATAAAGATAACCCCGCTGCTTACTATCATACGTTAGGGCCGGAAATCTTTCATGAAATCAAAGAAGATATCCATAGTTTTGTGGCGGGGATCGGTAGCGGTGGAACCTTTGCTGGAACTACTACCTTTTTGAAAGAAAAATATCCCGACATTCGAATAATCGGTGTAGAACCAGAGGGCTCTGTGTTAAATGGCGGAGATCCAGCCCCTCATGAAATTGAGGGTATCGGTGTAGAATTCATTCCGCCGTTTCTTTCTCCCCTTTCAATCGATCAGATCGAGACAATCTCTGATATAGAAGGGTTTAACTATACTAGGCAATTAGCACGAGAACAAGGACTATTAGTTGGAAGTTCGAGTGGTGCGGCTTTTGCAGCAGCATTAAGAGAAATTCGTCGTTTACCACCTGGTCATCGTGTCGTTACGATTTTTCCAGACGCAGCAGACCGCTATTTATCAAAAAACATTTACTTATAGGAGGAAAGAAACATGCACATTCAAACAAAATTGATCCACGGAGGCATCAGTGAAGATTCCACAACAGGAGCTGTCAGTGTACCTATTTATCAAACATCCACTTATCGGCAAGATGGAGTCGGTCATCCTAAACAATATGAATATTCAAGATCTGGTAATCCTACTCGTTTTGCATTGGAAGAACTGATTGCTGATTTGGAAGGGGGTGTTCGAGGATTCGCTTTTTCTTCTGGTCTTTCTGGGATTCATGCCGTTTTTTCTCTTTTTGAAGCTGGCGATCATATCTTATTAGGAGATGATGTCTATGGAGGAACATTCCGTCTATTTGACAAGGTTCTTACTAAAAATGGTCTCGAGTACACGATCATAGATACGAGCAATCTTGATAAAATAGAACAATCCATCCAACCCAATACAAAAGCACTTTATCTTGAAACACCTAGCAATCCACTTCTAAAGATTACTGATTTAGAAAAAAGTGCCACTCTGGCTCATCGACATGGATTGATAGTTATTGCTGACAACACATTTGCTACTCCTTATTTTCAAAGACCATTAGATCTTGGTTCTGATATCGTTGTCCACAGCGGCACCAAATATCTAGGCGGACACAGCGATGTAGTAGCTGGTCTAGTGACTACTAGACATAAAGAGCTGGCTGAGCAGATCGGATTTTATCAAAATGCTATCGGTGCCGTTCTTGGTCCTCAAGATAGCTGGTTACTTCAGCGTGGAATCAAGACTCTAAGTGTTCGTATGGAGGAACATCAAAAAAATGCTTTTGCAGTAGCTGATTTTCTTTTCTCTCATCCAGCAGTAGAAAAGGTCTACTATCCAGGATTACCCGATCATGAACTTTATGGAATTGCTAAGCAACAAATGAGTGGCTTTAGCGGAATGGTTTCTTTTACTTTAAAAAATGAAGCAACTGCTATTCCTTTTGTTGAATCTCTCCAACTATTTACTTTAGCAGAAAGTTTAGGTGGCGTAGAAAGTTTAGTAGAAATTCCCTCTGTCATGACTCATGCGTCTATTCCAAAAGAAAAACGTGAAGAGGCTGGCATAAAGGACGGCTTGATCCGTCTTTCTGTAGGAATTGAGTATGGTCAGGATCTCATAAACGATTTAGCTCAGGCATTTGACACAATCAAGAACTAGAAAGTCCGCATAAACGGTTTAGCAGAAAAATCTAAAAAATATTTCAGATTGCTACACCTTGGAAACGATAAGTGTTAGAATCAAGTAGAAAGACGTTTTTGTAAATTTCACTAAATAATTCTTTAGTGGAAAACATCAAAACAAATGAACAAATAGATAGGAGTCTTATAAATGAGAATGAATGTCGAAAGTTTTAATCTTGACCATACGAAAGTCAAAGCACCTTATGTACGTGTAGCCGATCGAAAAACAGGTGCACATGGCGATGTCATCATTAAATACGACGTCCGCTTTAAACAACCAAATAAAGAACACATGGATATGCCAAGTCTGCATTCATTGGAACACTTGACTGCTGAACTAATCCGTAATCATGCAGATTATATCGTAGACTGGTCACCAATGGGATGCCAAACAGGATTTTACTTGACTGTATTGAATCATGAAAGTTACGAAGATATTTTAGATGTTCTGGAAGCAACAATGAAAGATGTCCTTGAAGCTACTGAAGTACCAGCAAGCAATGAAACACAATGCGGCTGGGCTGCTAGCCATACATTAGAAGGTGCACAAGCCTTAGCTCGTGAATTTTTAGCAAAACGCGATGAATGGTCTGAAGTAGAAGCATAGTTTCTAAAAGAACGTAAAGGTGAGAAGCAATAAAGCTATCTTATCTTCGTAGTCGTTTTATTAACTATTTATTGTCTGAAAAGAGTACTAAACGAGAAAACAAATAGCTAGTTTTCAGTTTAGCACTCTTTTTATCATATAATAGAAAGGAGAAAATTTTATGTCTATCTATAATTTTGAAGTTGCTTTAGAAGACGGCACAGTTTATTCATTGGAAAAATATGCCGGCAAACCAATAATCATCGTCAATACTGCAACAAAATGCGGCCTAGCACCGCAATTCGAGCAATTAGAAAAACTTTATCAAACTTATCAGTCACAAGGTTTGGTTATATTAGGCTTTCCTTCGAATCAATTTAAACAAGAACTAGCTTCAGCGACTGAAGCAGCAGAAGTTTGTAAAGCCACTTATGGCGTTACCTTCCCTATGCATCAATTGATTGATGTAAATGGAGAAAATACAGATCCTCTTTTTACTTATCTTAAAAATGAAGCTCCTGGTACGGTCACTAAAGCCATAAAATGGAATTTCACTAAATTTTTGATTGATCGAAATGGAATAGTAATTGAACGATTTGCACCACAAACTTCTCCATTGAAAATGACTACTGCAATTGAATCCGTTCTTTAACTTAATAAAAATAAAAAAAGATGAACTATTTCTAGTTCATCTTTTTACCTTTGCGTGGCGACGTCCTACTCTCACAAGGGGCAACCCCTCACTACAATCGGCGCTAAGAAGCTTAACTTCTGTGTTCGGCATGGTTACAGGTGTATCCTTCTCGCTATCG
>NZ_BNJW01000005.1 GCF_015751045.1 Enterococcus lactis | reverse complement strand
TTCGGCAACCGGCTTACCAGTTGCGACGAGTTGAAGGATCATGTCTTTTCTTTCTTGACTGTACTTTTTCATTTAGCGAACTTCCTTTCGTTCGAGGTTATTATAGTCCTCTCCCAAAATGTGTCCACTAAATCATCCTAACACCATTGATATTTTTTTCTGAAACCGTCAAATCATAAAGAAGATACTTTTCTGAGCAAAGGAATTTACATATTTTACCAAATATAGTTTAATGGTTTAAACATATAAACTAAAGAGGTGAGCTACAATGATTAGACATGATCGTTTAAAAACAGAACTAGAATCATTGAGTGGTTTTTTAGCAGCGTTAGGTGACGCAAAGAGACAATTAATCTTGATTAGACTATTAAATGAAAAAAGCTGTCATGGCTTGCAAGTAGGAGAACTAACTGACGATACAGGTTTATCAAGACCAGCAGTATCACACCACTTGAAAATTTTAAAAGACGCCGATTTATTAGAGGTCAGAGAAGAAGGAACTAAAAATTTTTACTATCTAAAACACGAAAATAAAAATATATACAAATTAAGAGATTTTTTGAATGATGTAATAACTGAAATAGAGGAGCTAAAAGACAGTGAAGAAAATTCTGATCGTTGAAACAAACGTCAATCAATATAAAGGAACAAATAAAGCTACTGGGCTTTGGCTAGGAGAAACAGTAGAATTTTTAGCAGAAATCTATAAATATCAGTTTAAAGCTGATTTTGTTAGTCCGTTAGGTGGCTATGTGCCGATTGATCCTAGAAGTATGAAAAATCTAGATCCTGATGTTATGGACATTTATTCTAATGCAACATTTATTGAAAAAGGTTTGAGGAATACGTTGTCTCCTGCAAACGTAAAGAGTGAAGATTATATTGCTATTTACTTTACCGGAGGACATGGTGTGATGTGGGATTTTCCAGAAAATAACGCATTACAAAAAATAGCGAGTGATATTTATGAATCAAATGGCTATGTATTATCTGTGTGCCACGGTATAGCAGGTTTATTGAATATCAGACTTGCTAATAATGACTATTTAATAGCAAATAAAAAATTGACTGGTTTTACTAAAACGGAGGAACGATTAGCGATGAAAAGCAAAGTAGTTCCTTTTGATAATGAAGAGATGACTGTAAAGAGAAAAGGACATTTTATCAAGAAGCGTTTCTTTAAGAGTCATGTGGTAAAGGATGGACATCTGATTACTGGACAAAACCCGTATTCAACAAGAGAACTAGCACGAACATTCATCAAGGAGGTTATCTAAATGCAAACAGTTATTGGTAGTAATGGCCAAATTGGATACGAATTAGCAAAAGAACTCAATCAAACGTACGGGAAACAGTTGCGCTTAGTTAGTCGAAATCCGAAATCAATCAACGATACAGACGAACTAATCTCAGCGGATATTTTAGATCGTGAGGCAACTATTCGTGCTGTAGCAGGAAGTGAGATTGTTTATTTTGCTGCAGGATTACCGATGGACTCCGAACAGTGGAAAACAAAATTTGAAATCATGTTAGAAAATGTCATACAGGCTTGTAAAGAAACAAAGGCGAAATTAGTTTTTTTCGATAACACTTATATGTACGAAAAAATGACACGGAACAATTTGAGGATAGCAAATTTATTTATGATGGTATCAAATCCACTGTTCGAGCTAAAATGGCAGATCCGCTAGTGACTGAAATGGAGAATCCTGACATCGATGTGATGATTTGTCGCGCTCCTGAATTTTATGGACCTAATAAGACGCAAAGTATTACAAACAGTTTATTGTTTAACCGAGTGAAAGACGATAAGACTGCTTTGGTACCAATTTCTGATCAAACTTTAAGGACCTTGATTTGGACACCTGATGCTAGTAAAGCCATGGCACTTTTAGCAAATCATCCTGACACTTATAACCAAACTTGGCATCTACCTTGTGATGTAAGTCGAACATATGAAGAGATGATAAAGTTGATGGAAGAAAAGTTGTGCAAACCGGTAAAATATAAAGTGATCAAACAATGGATGTTTGATCTTGGTTCTATATTCAATAAAAATATGCAAGAGCTAAAAGAGTTACTACCTAGATATCATTATGATAACAAGTTTAATTCTGATAAATTTAAAAAGAAATTTCCAGATTTTGAAATAACAACATTCTCCAATGCGTTAGACGAATTATTCAAATTAGAAAAGTAATGCTACTCGAGAGAAAAAGCGATAGTTGCCATCCACTAAATATGGAAAGTCAACTATCGCTTTTTCGTTTTATCTCATGACTAGAATAACAGTTGACAAGTAAAGCCAAACTTGTCAGTCACCCAGCAAACTTCCGTATACTTTTCGTAATTTTTTTCATGCATCATTACGGTTCCGCTATCTTTTAATGTATTAAATGCCTGATCAAATTCTTCCTGATTATCTACTTCAATCAAAATGGTAGATGCCCAGGTGGAGACAGGCGCAGGGAAATCTTTTGACATATCCAAAAATCCAATTACTTGATTGCCTAACTTAAGTTTACCTTCAAGGATAAGATCCGATTCCTCTTTGCTCGCATCCCCATACCGATTCAACTTAGTGATTTGGGAGTTAGGAAAAGCTTTGTGATACCAATTGATTGCTTCTTCTGCTTGACCATTATATGTCAAAAACGGTAATAGTTGCTTCATCTTTTTCCCTCCTGCTTCCTTTTTTGAGATCGATTGCAAAGCGATTGTAACATGGAATGGGTAAAAAAGACTAAAGACAGGAACTGAATCGAAATGGTCATTCATCAGTCTAGTATTTATATAAAAAGGCAGACAGCAAATATAATAGGGCAATATGTGCCGGATAAAAAATATAAAAGAAATATTTTATTCCTTTTCCTTTTTGTCCGTTATATAGCAAGATTGGGATGATTGAAAAGATCATTATCCACTGGGTCGTACCTAAAAAGAAGAATATTCCAGCAACAATCGAAATGATGACACATTGAATGTTACGATGATTTCTTGCTAAATAAAGCAAAGGAATCAAAAGAACCATAAAACTATTTTCTGCCAAAAGCAGTGCAGGTAAAAATGATGTAATCAGTATAAAAACAACTTTGTTTTGAAGGATAACAGGACTAGAAAATAACAACGGGATAAATAATGAGAGCAAGATTGGTAAAATGAATAAGAGAATACTTGTAACAATCTTTTTCCAACTTCCTGTATTTTTTCCTTCAGTGAAAAGATCGATTGCATACATCATGACCGTACCAATAAACAGATCTCTGAAAATGTTATTCATTAATACTACTTCATCATAATGAACGATATTACCTAAAAAATAAGTAAAAAAGGCCATAAGAACCATTGAGAGATAAAGCCGCTGCATATATTTCTTTTTATCATGTGTATGTGAGAAGCCTACAACGCTTATAAAAAAGAACAAAGTAGCAACTGGTCTACCAAACCAATCCAGCCAGTCGGGGACACCAAACGGATAAAACATTTGATGAATGTGATCGACAAACATCAATGTAATCCCTAAAATTTTCAAGTCAAAGGTAGAAAGTCCTCTTTTCAAACGAACAGTATTCAAATTTTCCCCTCCTAATGATTAAATAAATGAAACAAGTGACAATCACATTATTAATGAATTGAAGTAAGAAATACAATCGAAAAGTCGAACATTTTTGTCATGTGAATCACTGCAAAAATCAAAACAAAGTAGAAATTATCTTTGGAATATCAGAGAATGAGGGGGGAAAATAGTATGTAACTATAATTAAATGATGTAAACTTATAATTTGCAAATAATTTCTATGCCAATGTATCACGAACCTAAAAGTAATCCAATTTGTCTAAACGTTTATCTATAATAAAAATGTGCGAAATACCGCACTTTTTTATCTTTTTATTTGGTTTTAATGCAAAAAATCAAGTTACAAGATAAATTAGTTGGGACAAACGTGTTTATACATTATTTTTTATTCAAAAAAATAGCACAATGGCAAAGAACATAAGTGAGAGCATAAGCCCCAAGGAATGACTAAAAAGAAAAGCAGAATCACATGCCATGTCATCCTAAATTTCTTCCAGAAAATAAATAAGCGGAAAAAAGGGAAGAAACAGCAAAACATCGATCCAGCACCATTTTCCCCCCTTTTGAAGTAACATAAAACAATAAACATGAATGTGCAGGGAAGTAAAAATAAAGCTTTACTCATAGCTAACAAAATACCAGCTCCTTTTATTCTTTATCCCTCACATTCAAAGAGTAACAATGGTATGTACTTAATAATAGAAAAATGGATCAACTTGTATGAATATCAAATGAAAAGTTCTACGCCAAAATAAAAAACTTCCAGCCAATTTTGACTGGAAGCTTATTTTTTTCTGAAATATCCTAACACACAAATGAAAAAGATGGCCGAAGCTAATAAACCGATTTCGTAGTAAAACAATGAAATACCAGAGTCATAATAATAAAAGCCTCTGATTTTATGGATAAAATAAATCATCGGACAAGCAGATAAAAGTAAGTATTTGTTCGGTTTTTTGAATAAGTAAAAGAAAATACTGATCATTATGATGAATGGTATCCAAAATAAAAGTTTACTTAAGACAATCAAATGATCAACTCCCATATTTTTTACCAAGAGAGATCATACCATCTTTATCGCCAAAACAAAATATTTTTTTGTATCGTTTGAAATTTTAATTAGGATTATTGAATTAGTTCTGAATAACTATAAATTTCAATTAGAAATCACTTGTTCTTATCAAAAATAAAAATATCGCCTCTCATTTATTGAGAGGCGAAAGTTCTTAGTTTAACTCAATTTTTTTCGTTTCTTTTGGATGATGCGCCGTTTTAGGTAATGCTAATTTCAGTACACCATTTTTAAAGGTTCCGGTGATTTTTTCTTCATCAACATCAGGAAGATAGAATGAACGTTTGTAAGAGACCGAATGTCTTTCTTTCCGTACATAGTTGCCATTTTCTTTATCTTCCGTATGGGACTCGTGGTTGGCGGAGATCGTCAAAGTATTGTCTGAATATTCAACTGTCGTGTCTTCTTTGTCACAGCCAGGCATATCAGCTGTTAGTTTGTATTCTTTTTCGTTTTCAACTAAATCTACTTTTGGATAACTTGAAACACCTAAAAAATCATTGAACGCTGGACTAAACACATCATTGAAATCAGGGAACATGTCGCGAATGCTAGGTACATTTGCCATTTTTGATCATCCTTTCAATAGAGTATTTTTTATTTATCCCTATTTATGTAATAACTCTATTTTGAAAAAAATTCAAGTATAACGGTTGTCTTTGTGAATGTTTCATCTAGTGAATTACAAAGGTTATCTTTCTAATTTGAGAAAGGGTTTGCTAGAATAATAGTAAGAAAATAATTTAGAGAGGAGAAAATATGGCAAAAACCACAAATCCCTATTGGCGAGAAGAAAGCAGAATCTATCATTTAGAATTAGAAATCACTAGGACAAGCAATCCACAAAAGAAACGTGAACTCGGCTATCTTTTAGAAAAAGAAAAAACAGCTTTGCAGCAACGAAAATGGCGAGATCGAGAAGCGCGAAATTACCAAATAAAAACGATACGTAAAACCCGTAGAAGAAAAATCGTCTATTACACATGTTGTATAGCAGGAATCATCATCGTGTCATTTTTTATAATAAGCAAATTCTTTTACCCAAATGTAGAAAAATTGGATTTAGAAAACCATCCGGCGACTAATTTTATTACACAACTGACAAAAAGCGAAGTAGATACCACAAATTTAACAAGAGAGCAAGTAGAGAAGTGGGCATACTATCATTTGAAGTTAGAAGATCCAACTATTGTAAGCGCTAACCATTATTGGTTTGACGTTCGTATCAATCAAGTTAGAGAAGTAGAAGTAGATATTTTTATGGAAGAAGTAGCTGTAGCAAACTATGTAGTTGACGCAAATGGTCACTTATATCGTATGACTGTATCTGACAAAAAAATGGTGGCGAATAAATGGGACGTACCAGAGAATTTTGAAATAGAAAACGCGAACGATTGAGATACTCGTTCGCGTTTTTCAAAATAAAATAGCGTTAAAACACACAATGAACAGACAGAAATGTGAAATTTTCTATATCATCAAAACGGTGTGCCGTACGCATCAGTAATCAAGATCACTCCATCGGGGGAAACTCGATAGAAACCGACACTTCCTGATCCTCCTTGGGCACGAGTCTGCTTGCTAGAAGTCGTGAACAAATAATCTTGATCGATTTTTTGATAAAAGCTAGTAACGATATCTTCACTTTGTAATTCGGAACGATGGGAAATAAGAAATAGAAGTGCTTCATCAGAGTTTTCCAATGGAAGAGAAGGTTCAGTTCTTTCTTGCATTTCAGATGTTGAAGAAATGGTAGACGACTGAATGCTTGATTGGCTATATTGAGAATCTACATTATTAGTAGAAGTATTAGTAATGGAAGCAGTAGAAGTACTTTTAGTTGAACCGACTTTAGGTGTTGAATTGGTTAGTGAAGATTCATTGATAGAATTCTTTGTAGCATTTCCACAGGCTGAAAAAAGTAGTACAACCCCCAACAATCCTACGTAAATCCCTTTATTCATGATGGTACCTCCTAAAATAGATTATCTTGATTCAGTATACCACTTTCCATGTGGAATCAGATGACTTCAAATAAAAAAACCTTCCCACTAATGGGAAGGTTCATGAAGATAATTGCTTTTTTAATAATTATAGCTTTCTAATATCTTTCATCAACTTTTCTAGTAATCATAGGGAAAAATTTCAAGCAGTAAATCGCACAAATACCTACGATGATATAAATGATCTTCGCAAAAATAGTTGTTGAACCACCAGCAATCATAGCTACTAAATCAAATTCGAACAAGCCTACCAACAACCAGTTCAGCCCTCCCACAATCAATAAAGTTAATGCAATAGCATCTAAAGTTTTCATTAGAATTCTCCTTTCTTAAATGATAAAACAATTATATATCAAAAAGAAAAACATTGCTTATATAACGCTCAGGGATTTTAGCAAATGATGCAAAAAGAGGAAAATTTTTTGCTCTTCCATTAGTACACATTTTTTAGCTGAAGCTGTAAATTTCATGTCTTAATTTTTTCTAGTGAGCTTTTATACTGGATTTGTAAGAAAAAAGAAGGAGAGGATCACATATGTCGGATTGGTTGGATATTGCAGGAAAAGTAGTAATTGTAACTGGAGGTTCCTCAGGAATTGGAAGAAGTATTGTCGAAAATTTGTTGAAACAGAATGCACAAGTAGCGAATTTTGATGTAACTGAATGCCGTATACAGCATGAAAACCTACTATCTTTAAAAGTCGATGTGTCTTCTAAAACGGACATAGAAGAAGGGGTATATAAAGTAATGAAACACTTCAAGACGATCGATGGTCTAGTCAATAATGCAGGAATAAATATACCTTCTCTTTTAATAGATAGAAATCATCCAAAAAGTAAGTATGAATTATCAGAACAAGTTTTTGATAAGATGATCGCTGTCAATCAAAAAAGTGTATATTTGATGAGTCAAGCAGTGGGAAGAATCTTGGTGCAAAAGGAGTCAGGAGTGATCGTGAATCTTTCTTCTGAATCAGGATTGGAAGGATCAGAAGGACAGAGCTGTTATGCTGCTACAAAAGCAGCGATGAACAGTTTTACTCGTTCTTGGGCAAAAGAGTTAGGAAAGAGGAATGTTCGTGTGGTAGGTGTTGCACCAGGGATACTGGAAGAAACCGGTTTGAGAACACAAGAATATGAAGAAGCTCTTTCTTATACGAGAGGTATAAGCGTCGAACAGCTGAGAAACGGTTACAGTCGAACAAGTACGATCCCTCTAGGAAGGAGTGGTAAGCTGCAAGAAGTGGCGGATCTAGTCTGCTATTATCTTTCAGAAAGATCAAGTTATATCACTGGAGTCACGACTAATATTTCAGGAGGTAAAACAAGAGGATAAAGGATAGGGGGGACGCACGTGACGCTAGTAAACAGATGGTACCAATTATTGAAATTACTAGTCGCTCACAAGAAAGTTTCAATCCAGGAAGTGCAAAAAGAAATCAAAACCAGTAATCAAACCATAAAAAAAGATATTGGGGAATTGAATGAAGAAATTGCCGGTATTGCAAAAATCATCCAAAAAAACAAACATTTTGAACTTGAAATTTATGATTTTGATTTTTTTGATGAGATCATGCAAGGAAAATTGAAAACAGCCAGTGATTTCAATTCGGCATCCAAAAGAATCGCTTATTTACTAAATAGGCTGATCGAAACAGAGGATTTCTTACGTATGGATGATTTATCTGAAGAAGTCGGTGTCAGCAGAGGAACAGTGGTCAAGGATCTAAAGACATTAAAAGAGATGATAAATGATTTTGATGTAAAGATTACAGGCACACCAAATAAAGGACTAAGAATAATAGGAGATGAGCTAGAATTACGACTACTTTTGTTTTATTTTGTTTCTCCCTACTTTTCAGAGACGAAAACAGAACAGTTTCTAGAAGAAAAACAAGCAATCAAACATTTTCAGAAGAAGACGAATGCTAGTAAACAAGAAATCACTCTTTTGACGAAAGTTATCGGTATTTCTTTGAATAGAATCTCTAGTAACTATCTGTTGAAGAAGCCCATCAATCGTTACAGTGGGTGTTTTGAATATATCCAAGAATTCAATGAACTGATCACTCGGTTGGAAGAAATCTATGAACTAACTTTGAGCCAATATGAAAAAGATTTTATCAGTTTTCCTTTGAACATCATCAACACAAGTATAACGATGATAAGGAAAGCTAACTCTGATTTGCGCTTATATTTCGACCCCATGATAACGCGTATTCGACGATTAGATCTCATTGATCTGGATGAGTCCTTCTTATATCAAGAGATGAAACAGCACCTCTCTTTATTGATAAATCGGGTAATTTTTCGTTATCGATTGACTGATTTATTTTATGGTGAGATAGAAAAAAAGTATCCTTTTTCTTACCAAATCACTAGCGAATGCATACAAGCATTAGAAGCTATCTTGCAACATAAGATCTCTAAAGTAGAGATCAGCTACCTAACGTTGTATTTGGAGTTAGCATTTCGATATCAAAAAGAGCATTTTTCCTCTAAAAAAGTAGCCATTGTTCATACGACAGGAAAAGGAACAGCATTAATGATACAAAGACAAATCAAAAGGATATTGGGGACGGATATACAAATAACACATATTTCAGAAGAACAATATGAAAAAGTAGATCTAAACAAATATTTTGCTGTTTTTACAACGATTCCGTTAAAAAATGTAAATGAAGAGACACCGGTGATCCATTTGACTAATCTTTTCGATGACTCTTGGTTAAGGGCACAATGGCAAAAAGCAAAAAAAAAGCGGTTAGTCGGGTTTCATTCTACTGTTTTTTTCTATCAAATATGGAAAGAAAAAAAGACGTATCAAGAATATTTAAACAAATTAGTCGCTCCTTTGATCAGAGGCTATTATGTGGATCAAGAATTTGAAAAAAGGATCTTGAAAAGAGAATCTCAGCAAAGCACATTTGTTAACAAAGAATTTGCTTTTCCTCACACAACCAACCAGCTATCCCGACACATTGTTTTATCAGTGGGGCTAATAACTGATCAAGGTTTAGCAGAAACAGGAGGAAATGGAGTTATTTTTTTATTTGCCATACCTGAAGAAATGACGGCTGAAGTTGAAAATGAATTATTTGAGCTATACGATATCCTATTTGAACTCATAAAAATGGGAATAGATGAGTTTATTGAATTAGCACCGACAAAAGAATCATTTTTAAAACTAATCAAAAGTAAAGGAGAGAGACTTCATGAATGATAAGTATCTATTCATAGTTTTCGCAGCTTCAGCTTATATGCTGCAAGCAGTTATCGGTTGGAAGCAGCTAAAGCATTTCAATCAAACATATAGCGAACTGCGAAGAAAAGGAAAAGTAGCGATTGGTAAACGACCTGGGAAAATCCGTTCAGGCACGATTGTTATGCTAGCTATAGACGATCATGATCAAGTTTTAGAAGTCAGGAAAATGCAAGGGGTTACATCTTTGGCTAAATTTCATTCATTACCTCTCTATGTGGGTGAAGATATCCATTACATCGATCGTTACCATCCCTCAGTTCGAGCGGAAGATCGTTTGACACAAGCAGCTTTAGAAAATGCCAGAGAAGTATACTTACGAATAGAGGCAGGAAACGAAAAAAGTGAACAATCTTCATTGCCTTTTATTGCTATGCTCAATAATTTTCGGATATGGAAAAGTACGATCAAAGAAAAAAGGAGTGACAAACGATGGATATCATAACAAAATTTGCTGAGGGATTTATGAGGCTGTTCCAAACAGGTGCAGAAACATTCATAAGCTGGATGACAGGAATCGTACCAGTTGTCTTGATGCTGATGGTCGCAATGAATACGATGATTGCTTTTTTAGGTGAAGACCGAGTAACGAAAGTAGCCAAGTTATCAGCGAAAAATCCGTTTACTCGTTACCTTGTTTTACCGTTCTTATCTGCTTTTATGTTGGGAAATCCTATGTCATTTACAATGGCTCGTTTCCTTCCAGAATACTACAAACCAAGCTATTATGCTGTTCAAGCTCAATTTTGTCATACGAGCAATGGTGTATTCCCACATATTAATCCTGGAGAATTGTTTGTATGGATGGGGATTGCTCAAGGGATCGAGACCTTAGGGCTAAATTCGATGGAGCTGGCTATCCGATACTTGTTTGTGGGACTGCTGATGAACTTTATTGGTGGTTGGATAACTGATTTTACTACTGGATTTGTATGCAGACAGCAAGGAATCGTTCTTAGCAAAAAAGTAGAGCTTTCAGTTGATTAGAGAAAGGAGAGTTTTTAATGTATAGCGATATCAAGATCGTAAAAGGAAACGGCGGGTATGGAGGTCCTTTGATTATTAGGCCGACAAAAGATAAACACAAGTTCATCTATGTTACAGGTGGAGGTGAGAGGCCAATGATCGTAGATAAGATAGAAGAACTGACAGGTATGGAGTTTATCAATGGATTCAAAACATCAATACCTGATAGTGAAATCGCGCTTGCAATCGTTGACTGTGGAGGGACTCTTAGATGTGGAATTTATCCTAAAAAAGGGATACCAACCATCAATATCGTTCCCACAGGAAAAAGTGGCCCATTAGCACAATATATCACTGAAGATATTTATGTTTCAGCAGTAGGGTTAGAACAAATACAGCCGCTAATGGAAACTGATGATAACAAAGAAACAGTAAATACTGCATCTCCAGATAAAAAGTACAAATATGATACTTCTAAAAAGATAACCGAGCAAAAAGCAGAGCAGCAAAACTGGGTTGCAAAGATTGGAATGGGCGCGGGAAAAGTAGTTGCTACATTCAATCAATCAGCAAGAGAAGCAGTAGATACGATGATCCGGACAGTGATCCCTTTTATGGCTTTTGTTTCCCTTTTGATTGGTGTGATCCAAGGTTCTGGAATAGGTAATGTATTTGCTAACATCATGGCACCTTTAGCAGGAAATGCAGTTGGATTAACAATCATTGGCTTTATTTGTTCACTGCCATTTTTATCTCCTTTGCTTGGTCCAGGGGCAGTTATTAGCCAAGTGATCGGAACATTGATCGGTGTAGAGATTGGGAAAGGGAATATTCCTCCCCAATTAGCATTACCGGCACTATTTGCTATCAATACTCAAAATGCATGTGATTTTATTCCAGTCGGTCTAGGTTTGGAAGAAGCAAAAGCTGAGACAGTAGAAGTAGGTGTACCATCAGTTCTTTATTCAAGATTTCTTAACGGCATCCCACGAGTTATCATTGCTTGGGTAGCAAGTTTTGGATTATATAGCTGAGTTTAGGAGGAACAGAGATGACGATCTTTGAAACGGTTGTAACAGATGTTGGTATAGAAGCAGAAGTATTCAGGAAAGAAAAAATAATGATTTTATTTGGAGATGAAGCACCGGAAACATTAACAGATTATTGTTATAAGATTGAATTGAATCAGGTAATAAAAGAAATAACTTGTGATATGAAGCTCTGCTTTGATAAACAAATGTATGTAATCACAGCAGTAGGAGATGTTGTCCAAACTAATTTGAATGAATTAGGACATATCACGATAAAATTTGATGGATCTCATGAGCCGGAACTTCCAGGGACAATGTATGTAGAAGATAAAGAAATGCCGCATTTAAGAAAGGGGACAATCATTAGAATCGATCAAGAGGATCAGAATGGGGGAAAGCCATATGGAAATCATGCTTGATACAGCAAATACACAAAGTATTTATTCTTGCCAACAGTTTTTGAATCTAACAGGCGTAACAACAAATCCTACTATTCTGAAAAAAGAAGGAGCGTCAAACTTCTTCTCGCATATGAAAGAAATCAAAAAAATGATCGGACAGATTCCCATCCATATTCAGACAATAGGAAGAACGGAAGAAGAAATGATAGAGGATGCTCAAGTTATCATAGAAGAACTAGGAAAAGATACGTTTATCAAGGTGCCGGTGAATCAAGCAGGCCTTCAAGCGATCAAAAAGTTGAAAAAAGAAGATTATTTGATTACCGGTACAGCTATTTATACGGAATTACAAGGGTATTTAGCTATTAATAATGGGGTAGATTATATTGCACCTTATTATAACAGAATGCAAAATCAAGGCATTGATGCTATGAAAGTGATTGATTCGTTGCGGACTGAGATCGAACATACGCAAAGTCCAACAAAAATATTAGCAGCTAGTTTCAAAAATTGTGAACAAGTCACTACAGCCATTCGATCTGGAGCTCATGCGATAACGTTAGGTAAAGAGCTACTAGATCAAGTGTTAGAGATGACCTCGATTGATAAAGCAGTGAGGGGCTTCCAAGAAGATTGGGTGCAAACTTTCCAAGCAGAAACGATTGGTGAACTAAAAAAGGTCGCTGATTACTTCTGAAATCAATTTATCCATAAAATAAACGATAGCCTTCTCGAAAACTCGAGAAGGCTATCTAACGATTCAATATTCATTAATTTAAAGTTTCGGTGACTATTACTAACTATTACTTATTTCTCATTTAAACGATGTATTCCCTAACCTCTAATACATCCTTGTAACTCTGAAGTTACGCCAGTTTTGAATAAATTTCATAAAAACAAATGAAAAGTGTCGCATAAAAATATCTTTCGTGTTTCTTTAGTATAACAGAACAAGAAGAAAAAGTCCATAAGGGATATTTTTAGCTCGTTTTAAAATAACTTTTTAAACAGGTTTAAGTTTGCTATACTTGTTTTTGAGGTGATTTGGCAAGTGAAAAAAAGATTGGAATAGTAATGCTATTCACTGTTTTATTAACAGGATGTGTTTCATTAGCAAATAATTGGTTGGAACATGAAGGTACTTACTTAGTGGCTCATCGTGGCGCACACATTATTGCGCCTGAGAATACGGTGGAGAGTATCCATCAAGCAAAAATATTAGGCTACCAAGCAGTCGAGATTGATGTTCGGACAAGTAGAGACGGCGTGAATTTTTTGATGCATGATGACACATTGGATCGAACAACAGATGGAACGGGGAAACCAGAGACATACACGATCAAACAACTAAAGAAGTTTAATTTAGATACGAAAAACTATCCAGAATACGTAAATAAAAAAGTTAAGATACCTACTTTTGAAGAAGCCGTAAAGGAAATCAAAAAAAATAACTTGATTGTCAACGTGAATGGTTCAAAAGGAAACTGGCAGGATGAACATTTTGTTAATGACATCGTAAACACGCTAAAACAAAATAGTGTGTATGAACGTTCATTTTTTGTACTGACGGATAAAAAGATCCGAGACGAAGTCGTAAAGAATCATCCTGACTGCACAGTATCTTGGTTATATGACCAAAAAAATAAACTTGAAGATGAGATTGAACAAGTAAAAAGTTATAAAAAAGCGTTGCTCTCAGTATCTAATGATGCTGCTACAGAAGAAACAATCAATAAACTAAATAAATCTGGAATCGAGTATCAAGTGTATGGGGTAAATGACGTTAAACGATTTGAAGTGTTAAAAAAATCATCCGTTCCAATCGTAGAAACGGATGAAATCAATCCTAGTGATTTATAAACATAATATATTCATTTTATGTAATTATTCATCTTTATATCCATTTTTGAACCTAGGTCGTCAAGTTGACTTAGGTTTTTTTATATAGCATGTTCATAAATAAAAAAACTTCTTTTTTATTTTATATTGATATGATTGTGATAAATTCAGTTACTTGTTTTGGTATGGAACTTGTTTTGGTATGGAAAAAAATAACCCGCATGAGGTCGTGGCAGAAGTGTTCATCTTTAAGAAATAAGAAGTAATTTCCGAAACTTGCTTGCCACATCCCCAATCGGGTCAAACTTGTTTATTTGAATATATTTTTTACATAAGGATCTTTAATAGTTACATTGTCTTTTTTCATCACTTTATGGATTGTTTTATCCATGAATTCCGTATCAAGGGTTTTTGTTTCCGTGGCGATTTTTTCTAGCTCTGATTTGTATTTATCTTTATTGGCACCTTTATCCTGTTTTTTTACCATTTTTACTAGATAATAGCTTTGCTGATAAGTCGTTGGATCTGTTACAGGAATGATATCAGAAACTTCCCCGTTGTTTAATTGAAATGCTGCTTTTTTTACTTCAGTAGGAATCCCTGGATTGGTTGAATCAAAATTCATTTTTCCATCAGTTTCCTTTAGTGTTTTATTTTTTCCATAAGCTTGAACAAGCTTGGAGAAATTTTCCCCTTCATTTACTTCTTTTTTTGCATTATCTGCTTCTTCTTTAGTCGAAAATGGGATGATCTGTGTACTAACTTCTGGATGGAATTCTTTCCAAGCAGTGTCTAGATCTTTATCTGTTAATTTTACATTGGCTTTCAAACCGTCCTGGAAAGCCAGCATCTGTTTCAAAAGTTTCTTATATGTCTCTTCCGTTTGGCCAACTGCTTTTAATTGTTCCTTGTAGTTTGGACCAAGTTTTTTGATTTGTTCATTATATTCTTTTGTTACTTCCTTTGAAGAAATCTCTTTTCCGTATACATCATCAAACGCTTTGAAGACGATCATTTTTCTTAATAGTGTTTGATTGTTTGATTTAACTTTTGGGTTATCATAAAAATCCTGAACTGTAAGTGTTCCACCTTTAAACGTTGCAATTGTTTCATTGGACTTGCTACAACCTGAGAATAGTAAAATAGCAAATCCTGAAAGGCACATAATCAGTAGTTGTTTTTTCAAAAAATTTCCCATCCTTTCCTTATTAAAGACAGTCTAACAGAAGAACCAGGCAGACAGTCTTTCATTTTCGTAAGGTTGCTGTAGACATTCTTAGTTCGTAAAAATCTTTTCTCTCTATGATGGAGAACATTTAGATATTTTTCACGAGACAAGAAAGAAAAGGGTTATTACACTTAATATAAAGGAGGGATGAAAGATGATCAGGATTATTCGATTGATTGGATCTGTTTTAATAGTCTTAGTTGGTTTTGTTTTAGGAATTCTTGTCAATAATGCACTTGCGGATATGTTTCTTGGAGACAGTGAATGGATTGGAGCAATTGCTGGTACGGTTGGACATTTAGTTGTTTTTTTACTAGCTTTATTTCTTGCTAGTAAGGTAGAAGGGAAAAAAGTGGAAGATTATGGTATTTCTGGACGAGGAAAAGACTGGGGATATTTAGCGGGAGGTCTCGTTGGTGGAATTGGAGTGTTTCTGCTTATTACTAGTCCATTATATTTGATAGGGGCGTATCGGTTAGATTCAGGAAACGCAAATATTGTGCCGCTGATCACGAGTTTTATTTTATTTATTGCAGTGGGGTATCCGAAGAGCTTTTATTCCGTGGCTTTTTTCAGCACCAGCTGCTTAGATTTGGTCCATTAATAGCAATGATTGGATCTGCTGCATTATTTGCTCTTTTACACGGATTGAATCCTAACATGACATTTCTGGCAGTTTTCAATATCTTTTTAGCAGGTTGCTTTTTCAGTGCACTTATCTACAGTACAGAAAGTTTATTTACGGCCATCGGTGCTCACATTACTTGGAATTGGACTCAAGGAGCTATTTTGGGTATACCAGTCAGCGGAACGCAAGAACAAGGTTTTTTCTCCACTCTGGTTCAATCGCAAAACACAATAATTACTGGGGAAACTTTAGGGCTGAAGCGTCTATATCGACTACATTATTCTTGTTAGTCTTGATTGTTGGTTTGTTACTCTATGCATATAAAACAAAGCGGATGAAGAAATACACTGCTGTTTATCAATAAAAGATGAAGAAAGCAAGGCTGATATCGGTCTTGCTTTTTTAAGTCTTTCATTGATTAAACGAAAAAGTAAACAGATTCAAACGAATACACGACATCTTTTGTTAGATTTTCACAACTGACTGTCGTGTTCTCATCATTTTCATTTTATATAATTCCTTTATCAAATAGAAGGTAATTATATGGAGAGTGATTGAAATGAAGAAAACAGCGACCGTATTATTTGTTATTCTTGGGCTAAGTATAATTGCAGCAATGATTGGAATCAGTACTTCTGCAAATGAACGGACAAATGAAAATCTTTCATTTACTGTGAAAACTGATCGGATCGTTTATGACGTGACACAACAAGTCATTACTATTCTGATCAAAACAAATAAAAGCGTGAATGCTAGTGATATACATGCTGTTCTAACATATGGTTGGGATGGTAATGGAAGTTCAGAAAAGGTTATTGGGGAAGTTTATTTAAAGGACGTACAATGGACCGCTGGTATTGAGTATACAATAATGATTTCTGCAGAACTATCGATTGATGAGATCAAGAGTAAGGATAAAGTTGATTTGATTGTTTTTTATGATGGACAGATGACGATTACGGAGAATTTGAAACCAAGTAGTTGGACAGTTGTTGGACCGTCGAGCAGTACGGATAGTACGAGTAGTGAAAGCAGTACAGAGAGTACGAGCAGTGAAAGCAATACGGAGAGTACGAGCAGTGAAAGCAGTACAGAGAGTACGAGCAGTGAAAGCAGTACGGATAGTACGAGTAGTGAAAGTAGCACAGGAAACACAAGTAGCGAAAGCAGCACAGGAAAAGTAAATAATGAACTTGATTTGGTACCTATCATACCAACTAAGGAACAAAAGAGAAATGCAGGGAGCAACCTAAAAAGTGTGCTAAAACAGTCTGATTTTGTTTCTCGTGGAATTGATCATCAAGAAAAAGCGAAAGAAACAGATAAGAGAAAAAGCGATTTACCAGAAACTGGTAGTAGAACCATAAACAAGCTAATTACATGGATGGTTGTGTTACTCATTTTGATTTGTAGGAGCAAGCTATTTTCGTTCTCTCTTCCATCGAGTGAAATAAAGAATAAAAGCAACAGATTTAAAATTGAATAAAACGATAGATTTTTGAGTGAATATTTCATTCGAGAGTGCTGTATTGCCTGGCGAAGTTGTAGCTTTGCCAGGTTTATTTTTGTTTACTAACATATTTGAGAAACAGGAAATAACAGGAACGCAAAGATTATTTTCTTTAAAATCAACAAGATGACCAGAAAGCAAGAGTTCGTTGAGCTCTTGTTTTCTTTTAGTTTTAGGAAGGAACATCCTGATTTTATCTTCGCTAAATCCAGTCAAAAGTTTTGCAGGTTGGTCGTAGATAATCGGTTTTTTCAATAAAGAAGTGGACGTACGAATCTCAATATATAGTTCACTTAAACTGAGCTCATCTATTCTGTGAACAAGATTTTTATAACTAATAGAATGAGTAGAGAGCATTTCGGTCACGCCATTGTTTGTCAATTTTAGTAAGTGGATAAATTCATTTTTGGTTAGTGGTTGACGAATTAAGTTCTGTTCGATAAACGGTATATCATGTGTGATAAGCCAACGTTTTGCGCGTCTAGAAGACGAGCAACTAGAACCTATATATAATTTAATCATGATACATTCCTCCAATAGCTAAATATTTATGAAATAATAACATGAAGAAATAGTCGAAAAGTGCCATTTATAGGTGTAAAATAAGAAATTGTTGTCACGTATAAAGGAACTAACTAGATAAGAAATACTATTAAATCAAGAAAGAAGGCATACGTATGTCAAACACAGCCGACGCATTCGTAGTGATCGATTTGCAAAAAGGGGTATGTTTTGATTCTTCGACGATACACGGATTAAAAACAGTGACAGCATTAGTGAATAAAGGAATCAAAGCATACGAAACGATTGGAAAGCCAGTTATTTTCGTTCAACACGAAGATGATCAATTAGTACCAAAAACAAAACCATGGGAGCTATTGTCGGAATTATCTATTCCTGAACACAGTTATTTTGTGAGAAAAACCCATGCGAATTCATTTTATAAGACTAATTTGAGTATGTTATTAACTGAATTGGACTGTCATTCGATCGAATTATGTGGGGCGCAAACAGAGTATTGTATAGATACGACTGTGAAGTTTGCTCATGGATTAGGATACCAGCTTATGATGTGCAGAGGAGCAGCGACGACTTATGATCATCCTTTTATGAAAGCAAAGGAAACAATCGCTTTTTACGAAAAGATTTGGGATAAACGATTTCTGACATTTTTGGAGCAATAAGCTGTTTCATTGTTTAAAGAAAAGCAGAATGGATAAACCAGTATCCATTCTGCTTTGTTACGTAAATTGAGAAAATAATCCTGTTCTATTTTTATGGGATAAACCGTTTGTTTTTTGTATAAAAAATGTTTGCGTTTACATATAATTCTCCTAGAATCATAAAAAGGAGTGAATCGATTGAGAACAAAACAAGTGTTAAAGGGAGCGTTGGTCGTCTTATTTGCTGTAAGTACAAATGTCCCGCAATGGTCAGTATATGGAGAGAGTATCTTTTCCGAATCGGGATCTAGGGAGGTCGAAACCACGGAAACAACTGATGCTAGAAACGAAACGAAATCGAGTACTTCACAAACAGAAACAAGTACTGAAACAACGGCTGAGACATCTGTTACTAGCACAGATCAAGAAACGACCGCTACCACAGATAACCAACAAACAGATGAAGCAACAGCTACAAAAACGCCAAACGACAAATCCTCTTCTGCTAAAGTAAGTGACAAAGAGAATGGGACAGAAAATGATGATATCGGTAAAGGCGAAAACTTCAATGGTAAGAAATATCTTAATTACTTCGGTAAACAGATGACAGATATACTTAATGGACCAGTAGATGAAATTAACGCACGACTAATAGGTTTAGTATTAAGTGAGCTTTTTGGTAAGGATTATGGTGTAGACAAAGAGATTATCAAACATCTGATTGCTACTTATCTATTGTATGATATCGCTTTTTCTAAAAATAGTGTGTTGATGTCAATGCTTGGAGGTACAGATGATGGTACGACGCCTACAGAAAACACAGGCTTCTATACAAACACAAAACAACTTCATCAAACTGTACTAAACAAACAAGACGGCAAAATGATGGATGTGTATGCTTACTATGTCGACCAGGGTTCAGATAAAACAGTCATGATCCATGGCGGATTTAGAGGGAATTGGAATAATGGGATCGTTACAGAAGAATACAATGATTTTTATAAGGCAGGGTATAATTTATTATTTGTTGATTCCAGAGCAACTGGTAACAGTGGAGGCGATTATGTAACCTATGGACAATATGAATCAGATGATGTCCTTTACTGGATCAATCAAGAAGTTCGAGAACGTCCATCTCAAAAGATCCTGCTGTATGGTGGTTCCATGGGAGCAGCTACGATGATGTCTGTATTAGCAAAAGATATCCCAGTCAATGTCAAAGGAATTATTGAAAATTGCGGATTTGCATCAATCGATGAACAACTACGTTTTACGTATAGCCAGACAGTAGTCCCTGCATTACCGCCTGCCATAAAAAATCAGTTAGACATCATTGGGGATCAAGAGCATGAAGATTTGTTTATGGGGCTTTTGAAACAATATTATTTTGATCAGGAGATGCATTTGGATCCGACAGCCGCTCTACCTACGATTGGAATGTCTGGTTCATTGCCTAAATTGATCATCCATGGAACGGCAGATGATGTAGTACCTGTGTCTAACGCGCAAAAACTATATGAGTTAGCAGGAGGATATAAAGACCTTTTATTGGTAGAAGGAGCAGGGCATGGAAAGGCACAGGAAGTTGACCATGCTGCCTACACGAAACATGTAACGGACTTTTTGAAAGTAGTGTTCCATGATCAGATAAACGTGAAATATGTGGATGAAAACAATAAAAGTCTACTCAAAGACCAGGACGAAATCCGGCTTTACGGAGCTTATGGAGAGAATTATGTGACAGAGCAAAAGACATTCGAAGGATACGAATTAGCAAATGTTGAAGGACCGACTGAAGGGGTTTTTAACGAGACGACACCAACTATTATTTACCATTACAAAAAAATCCCAGTAGTTCCACCAAAAAAACAAGATCCGGCAGAGAATGCAGATAATAAGGGAAAGGATGAACCTCGAGATGATCAATCAAGTGATGATACGCTACCGATTCAGATGACAGTGAAAGTACAAAAAAAGACAGATACAAAAAAAGGAATGTTGCCGAAAACTGGGGAAAAGAAACATTCGCTTCTCATTTATTCAGGTGGATTTTTATCTGCTAGCACGATTATCACATGGATTTGGCGAAGAAAGAGAGGGTAAATGAATGAAATGGTTCAAGCGAATAGTGATTGCAGTGCCAGTTATCATCGTAGTTATTTTAGTCACTGTATTTTTGATTAATCAAATCACACCAAAGCCGATTAGTTTGCTTGTTAGAAAACAATTTGACACAAGTGAAAAAGAACAAGTATATGCCAGACCAGACGATTTCCAGCAAAAAATCAAACAAATCGATAGAAATAAAGAAATAACTTATCCTTCAAAGTACAAAAACAATCATATGGATATCTACACACCGAAAACGGAGAAGAAAAAGTTGCCCATCCTTTTCTGGATGCATGGAGGCGCATATGTAGGAGGGGATAAAAACGATTGTCGTGATTATTTGGAATACCTATGTTCAGACACGCAGCAGATCGTCGTAAATATCGATTATGAACGATCACCTGAAGCAAAGCATCCTACACCAGTTATCCAATTGAACGAAGCCATTCAAGCAGCCAAAAAAGAGATAAAAGAGCAAGCGGATTGGTCGAATATTTCGATTGGTGGCGATTCAGCAGGCGCACAAATTAGCGGAGAGTATTTGTTAGCACTTCAAAACGAAGAAATCAAAAAAGCCGATCAACTTGATCCAACTTTGGAGAACAAGCAGATCACAAAATTTGTTTCTTTGTCTGGACTACTAGACCCTTCTGCATTTACCCAAGTAAGTGATAAGATTTCTAGCTTTCTTTATGCAAAATGTGGATGGGCTTATTTTGATAGTAAGAACTTTGAACGTTTAGAAGACGTCAAACATTTAGCTTTAGCAAGACATGCAGACCGTTGGACGCAAAAAACATTCTTGACGGATGGGAACACAAATACGTTTACGAAACAAATGGAACAAACAGCTTCTGCATTTGAAAAAGTAGGAGTGAAAGTCACAAAAGTAGACTATACGAAGAAAAATGTTGTCTTGAACCATGAATATCAGTTTGATTTTAGTAATAAACAAGCGCAAGAAACATACCAAAAATTAGTAGCATTTTTCAAGGAATAAACGCTCATGATGTAAAAGAGGATGTGAAGAAACTGCTTAGTTCCGAGTCAGAAGGAACTAAGCAGCTTCTCAGGTTTGATGAATAGTGGGACTGGTGACTGAAGAGCTTGTAGGTACCGTGTATCAGTTCTCGCGAAAGAGACGTCCAGCCTATTGTCAAAAGATTGTTTATGGAAAATATTTATTCGGAATAAGGAAAGGTGATATGTTTTTTTTTACGGTCTCTTTTACGTAAATTTTATAGTCAGATTTGTTGTTTCGATCGTTTAAAAAAGGCAACAAATCCGAATCCAGTGGAGGCAAAAAGGGATAAAAGACCGAGCGGTAAGCAAAAGAATGCTGGTTCTACTAATATTCCGTTGTTATTGATATAAGGCTGGGAGCAAAGATGAATAGCAAATAAAATTAATGCACTAGCGAAAAAAAGCAAAGAAATATGAATAGCTTTCATACGCAGCACCTCCTTTTTTTATAATTATAGGATAGATAGATTAAGAATTCATAAATGTGTCAAGTTTGTTAGAACGTGAACAAAAAATACCATCCATCTATCATAAGTAAGTTTGGAGCAAAGTTATCTCATGATAAATGAAAAAGGATTCATCCATCATATAGATAGGAAGTTCATTAGTATATGTCTAGACCAATAATGGAAAATATGAGAAAATAATAGAAAAGGTTTAGGATACCCCAAAAAAGAATTTCCCCAAAAAATCGATGTATCCTAAACTTTTTTATTTTACATAGCAATCATAACAACTGTGAAATAAAATTACAAACGATAACCTAATATGTATTCGAAAGCCAGTTTTATCCGGAGAATGCTTGATTCATCAAATATTTATTTTTATTTTTTAGAAAATAAGAAACAAAACTAATAAAAAAAAGAAAAAATAAATTTTTTCCCTACTGTATACTATCCTTGTTATCGCATCTAATAAGTCACTCGAATAATACCAATACAACCTTCTCCAAAGATGTGATAACATACGTTCTAACCCACCGACTATTGATGTTCTGTACCACCCTTACAGAACCCGAAAAGCCACTACCAAATATTTGGTAATGGCTTTTTAGGTTTTAATGGATTTTTTACTTTTTCTGTTATAGTAGGATTCTTCCTTTTTTTAAACAATATTTAGTTGATTGAGTTAGTCGAATACAATCGTCAATTAGATGGAGGGTTGTCAGAAGAGAAGAAGTTATTGAAAACACAAAACGCACCTACTGTTATCATCCAGTAGATGCGTTTAAAGAGAAGAACGAGAATCGTCCATATGAGGGTTTCCACTCCTTATGCAGATTTTTTTAATTCTTGCACTGCTTGTTCGATCGTAACACCTGTTGCTACATGATTGCTATTTTCTTTGTCAAAAACGACAAAGAGATTCAAATCTGTATCCAAGGTTACTCGATATTGTATATCTTTGTTATAGAATGTCATAGCCATTCTCCTTTCTTTAAATACTTGCTGAAAGGCAACGAACACGTTGATAACGAAATTCCATTTATAAGTATATCACCAATTGAAAGGTTTTCATAGTTAAGAAAGTTTAAAGTCAAAATTTAGCAATCATGTTGTAAAATAAAGTGGGGAGGGAACACAATGACAACTATATTTATAAATGCAAGTCCAAACAAAGAAGGTATGACTAGTAAGTGGGGAGCGAAAGTTCTAGAAGGAATAGATTATGAGAGGATCGATCTTGTAGATTTTCATATTGCTCAATTAGGTCAAGTCAAAGCTAATGATGATTTTGATGCCGTCATGGATAGATTGGCGAAGGCGAACTACGTAGTTATTGGTACACCGATTTATTGGTGGGATATTAGTGGACTGCTTAAAACGTTTATTGACCGTTGGACAGAATTATTCCAAATCGGACTTGATTCAGAAAACGCGCCATTACACCAGTTACCAGTACTATGGATCGTTCAAGGAGCAGCGCCAGAAGAAGCCATACCAGGCATAGAGAGAATGCTAGAAAATATTAGTAAACGATTCGTGATGGATTCACAAGGAATACTATATCAAAAGAAACAAATCTCTGAAGCAAACAGACAACTTAAACAAATGCTAGTAGATAAAAACAAATAAATGGAGAACAATAGGCGGCTCAAACGCGGTTATCCAACTTTTTTTATCGATTCGAAGACAATAAGTTTTATATTTTATTGCATTATTCTTGTGTTATTAGAAAAAGCATGATATATTAAATAAGTAATCTATTTTGAAACGTAATTTGAGCGATATATCTACATAGATAAAACTCCTTTTGCCTATCAAATATTTATTGCAACGAAAAAACGTACATTGATACGTATCAGGAGGAATTTATTTATGAATAACGGTACAGTAAAATGGTTCAACGCAGACAAAGGTTTTGGCTTCATCACTGGTGAAGATGGAAATGATGTATTTGCACATTTCTCAGCTATCCAAGGCGACGGTTTCAAAACTTTAGAAGAAGGCCAAGCAGTGTCTTACGATGTTGAAGATGGTCAACGTGGCCCTCAAGCAACAAACATTGTTAAAGCTTAATAAAAATTGACTTTTAACCGTCTTTTCTTTCGAAAAGACGGTTTTTTTTTGTACGAAGAAATTCATCAATCGTTGAATAGGCGGAAGGATGTTTTTCTTGGTGCTTTTTTGCTTCGTCCTTTGCTTTTTCATTTCATAGCTGTGTTTGTTTGTCAATAGGTATTTTCGAGAAGTATTTTACATAAAGTGGTGTATCGATTATTAAAACAATAAAAAAACAGATAAACTATTACTTTTGCATAATTATTTAAAGAAAATTAAAACGAAAAAGCCTAATAGTAGTAAGATTTTAAAAGGATTTTTTTGTTTTTAGATAACGATGTTCATTTAATTAATTTTAATTATGTCTTTTATTTTAAATGTATTGAGCTTATTTTTTTATTTAAAAATAACAATGTTATGTATTATGAAAGTTATAAGAGTTTTTAAATAAAATTTAAGAACATTTAGAAATTATTAAGCTTTAACTGAAAATAAAAAAACGAAATGTTATTATTTTAGTCTGTTTTCAGGGGGGATAATCTTATGATAAAAAAACTATTTTTACTATCAACATTAACACTAGCAATGGCAGGTTGTTCTACAACCGATTCGGCAACTGAATCAACAACAGAAACAACTGAAGACACGACAGAAGAGGTAAAAGTTGAGACGATCACAGAAGCCGAAGTCGACGAAGCACGGGAACGCTGGGCAGAAGCAATCATAAGTATCGGTACAGCAAGCGAAGAAGGTATGGAGGAAGCAACAGAAAAAGCAGAAGAAGTCATCGAGACATTGTATGCATACGACGAAGGTGCTGTGCTTTTTAAACCAACTAAAGCTGCAGAGTTACCATTCAGGGCAACAAAAGAAGAAGCACTTTCTTATTTCGTTGGCGGTGATATCAGCGAAGATTCTGGTTTTGCGTTAGAACCTTGGACAGACATCCGCTTCGACAATCATGAAACGATCATCGATACGGATTCAGCAATCGCATCAGGAGAATATTACTTTACTTCTGGGAAAACGGGTGATGAAACAAAAGTAGAATATACTTTCGGATTTATACGTGATGACGAAGGTAACCTGAGAATCAACTTGCACCATTCGAGCTTACCCTACGTTGGTTAAGACTTTTTCGATGAGTAAAGAGTAGAAGAGTTTTTCACGCTCTAAACATGTGTAAACGGCGGAAGCAGAAGCAACTCCTTCGGAAATAAGCTGAAATTCACAAAGATTTGAAAAGCAATTTTCGTGAATTACCTCTTATTTCTTGGAGTTAAACGCTTCTATCCCAGCCTCTTTTTTAGGTAAGATAAATTCCTTTTTGCTCCAAATTTGCTAAACACTCTGCTAGATACACTACATCATGTTCCGGATAAATCGGAACGCTACGTTCTACAGTAGGCAAATCAAAAAATGCTTCGCATGATTTGCCACGGTACATAGGATCTGTCCATTCAGGTGCTGGGCTGTAGCCACGCTTTTCCATTTCGTCCATGACAAGTTGATGATATTGAAATAATTTATAAGGAGAATAGTGGAAGACATAATCTACAGTAGCGTGTTTCTTTCCCCAACCATTTCCTCTTAACGCACAGCATTCTCGATGTTGTCCTAAAAGCTGCTGACGAGGAAGCTTTGAAATCAATTTTTCATGCCATAAACGCATAGATACATCTCCTTTTTGTACATAGTTTGTTCACTTTAAACATTAAATGAAAAAACCAGCACAATGGCTGGAAAAAATCATTTCAGTTTGCTTGCTGTTTCTGAGCGACCAATCAGGTAGTCAACGGAAATATCGTAAAAGTCGGCGATGTAGATCAATTCAATGATACTTGGAATTTCTTCCCCTTGTTCGTATTTACGATATTTGAATAAAGGAATACTTAACGCGCTAGAAACAGCTACTTGGGATAAAGATCGGCCAGTTCTTAAAAAATTCAGACGACAACGTAAAGTATCCAGTAAAATAGCTTCTTCGATACTCATTTAATCACCTTTCATCATAATAGGATAGTTGTAATGACCATAGAAAGCTACACAAGCAATCAATAGGACTCAATGTTTTTTATTTAAACGTATCAAATAAAGAATGACGATTAATAGAGACAAAACCAACCCTGATAATTCTTCTACAAAAACACTATCAGGTTCAAAGTAGTTGTAATTAAAAACCTTCCACATAAAATAAATAACCGGAAGAGTCAAAACAGCTAAATAAAGCCGTTCTTTGTTCCAAAGCATAAGATAAAAAATAATTGCGATCAGGACGACCGAAGGCAACCAAAACAAAACTCTAACCAACGTAATCATGTAACGGACTCCTCAACGTTTCTTCTAATAAAAGATAACATGTTATTGCATACATCACAAATGAAATGCTAGGAAAATCAAAGAAGAATAGACCGATGAAAAAGCGGAACAGCTCTCTGCTCATACGCGAGAACTGTTCCGCTAAATACAAGTTATCTATCTAGAAAAAATCAATGGATTGATATTTAAGTAATTCAATACATATAAAAAGAGGACGATTGCATTCATTAAAAAGGAAAGAATGATGATCCCGTAACGAATAGAAACATATTTAACAAATATTTCTGTCTGGACACGTGCATATTTTTTTCCTTTGTAGCTGATTATAATGATGAGAAGGAGAAGGGTGATCACACCTTGGAAAATCATTCCAACAAACAGGACTTCTGAACTTTGATGATTGTATTGGAGAAAGTAAGCTGCTGCCGCAACCAAATCGAATAAAATCGCAATAAATGGCAAAATAATCACTCCTAGCATTGAGAATTTTTAAAAGAATAGCATTTCTTCTAAAATAAGCAAGTAAAAAATAGTCAAGTTTCAAGTCAAATAAATAAGAATAAATATATCATATTATTTATATTTTGAAGCTTGTGAGCGTCTATAATTCGTGCTATAGTTAAAAAGTAACTAAAATATATCTCATGATGATGTACCTTTAGCTCAGTTGGTTAGAGCAGACGGCTCATAACCGTCCGGTCGTAGGTTCGAGTCCTACAAGGTACATAAGAGGTTGTGAAATCAGCGTTTTGACCTGAGTATTAGAGAAACAAACGGAAAAATAGTTCCTCATATTTTGCCGTTTGTTAAGCTAATACCGAGAGTCAGCTGATTGAACACCATTTAAGAAAGAGGTCGTGAGCCTACCGTTTAACTCTGAGTCACAAGGAGCAATTTCAAAAAACAGCTTCCCATGTTTGTTGAATATTGTGACTTGTGACTGAGGAGTTGGCAGGAGAACACTGTTTACCAAGGTGTCATGGAAAAGCCAATATACTTTTGTAGAAAAAGCACGTAAGACTGAAAACAGTTCTTCGTGCTTTTTCTTTTTTATTTGCTTGCTATTTGCTTGCTAAATGATAATAGAACTTATATAAAGAATAGACTGTAGCATACGTGTGACTGTCTATTTTTTAGGTTCAATGATCGAAACATTGAAATCTTTCAGAAGTTCCAACGCAGATTCTCCATGTTTTCTACTAGAAGCTAACGTTGGATCAACAAAAAAGTCAGCTTCAGGAAACGCACTCTGCAAGCCTATCAAATTAGAGAGCACACATAAGTTTGTTTCGATCCCAACCACTTCGATCTCTTTTTGTTCTTCTTTGCTTTCAAACAAAGTCTCCTTGATTTCAGCTAAAGTTTCAGGGGGGATCGTAAAGTAATACTTTTTGATCACTCGTTCATTTCCTTGGGGAGAAAGAAGAGGGATCAATTGCAAATCTTCCCGTTCCTCTTCTTTGTCCTTCAGTTCGACTGGAATATCCCGTGTGAATAGAATATATTCCTTGTTTTTGCGTGCTTTAGCTAATTGTTTAGCAATGCGTTCCGCCAATTGGTCTGATTCTGGAATATAAAATTCGCTATTTGGATCAAGAATATGATTTTGCATATCGATAATAACTAACATTTTCTTTCCTCCTACGTTCATGACGTCATTTTTTTATTTTCAATAGAAGTTTTTTAAAATATAAGCAACCCCAGCTTCCTCATTCGTCAGTGTTACTTGGTTTGCAATTTCTTTTACTTGCCGCTGTGCATTCCCCATCGCAATACTCAACCCACTATAATTCAACATAGCAATGTCGTTTTCTTGATCGCCAAAAGCCATGATATCACTCGACTCGATTCCAAGGTAATCCGCCAAAAAAACAAGTGAATGAGCTTTAGTGATACCTGTAGGCGTGATTTCTAAGAAATGCGGATCAGAGAATACTGAATTGATGCCGTCTGCTTGCAGATCTCTTTGTAACTTCTGTAGTTTTTCTTCACTCTTATCTGTTAACGCTAATTTAAGATAGCTAAGAGAAGGATCTTCTAACATACTTAAAATTTGATCAAAAGAATGATTCTGCAGATTGAAATGTTCATAATAGGGGTCGTCTTTGACAAGATTTGACTCATCGAATGTCAGCTGATCATCTTGGGTTTCTCGGCTGGCAATAATTGAGATTTTTGCTTCTTGAGCATAGAAGAAGGCTTTTTTCAGAGTATCGATATCTATTTTCGAACGTCTGAGAACCTTTGCCATCTTTCCATCCTTCATTTCAGCAATCAGCGAACCATTGGAAGAAATCAAATAGCCGCCGATCCCTAATTCGGAAAAAATATCTTTAGCAGAAATGCTGTTCCTTCCTGTAGCTACTGTTACGATTCCGCCATTTTCATCAAATTTCCGAAGTGCCTGGATATTTTCTTCTGGTATCTTTCCATTTCGATCAAGCAAGGTACCGTCTAAATCAATCGCTGCTAGTTTCATTTTATCTTCCTACTTTCTTTTTGCATATCTATTTTCCTGTTACCTTAAGATTAAATGAGAAATTAAAAAAATGAAACTAACTTGCTTTGCCGTTATGAATTTTTTCAAAAAACATTCTTAAGAAAAAGGTGGCTATATATAGTAGTTTTTGGTCAATACCTTTGAATAAAAAGCCATGAAAAACGAATAGTTAGCGCTTACCAATGCGTTTTGTAATAAAAAAATTTTAAAATATTCAATGAAAACAAAGCATATATTTTGCTTTAAAGCCAAATGAGGAATATTCTAGATGTAGAACAGGTTAGAAAAAGATTAGAAAAAGGAGTGATTTTGATGGAGAAGAGATACGGCGTAGTTCCTGTGGTGACTGCTTCAGACGAAAATTATGCTCCTTACTTGAGCGTGATGATCGCAACTGCATTAGAAAATTGCAATAAAGCAAGACGCATAAAATTTTATGTGATTGACGATGGTCTATCAGAATATAGTAAACAAGGATTGGAAGAAACGGTAAATAAATATTCAAGTAATGCAAGTATCCAATTCCTGACAGTGGAAAAAGATATCTACGAAGACTTCCTAGTCAGCGACCATATCACAACTACCGCTTACTTAAGAATTTCTTTACCCAACTTATTAGCTAAAGAGGATTATAAGAAAGTCCTTTACTTAGATTCAGATGTGTTAGTGCTAGACGATATCGTAAAACTATATGATGAACCATTAAATGGAAAAACGATCGGCGCCATTATCGATCCAGGACAAGTGAAAGCATTGGAAAGATTAGGAATAGATTCCGATGACTTGTACTTCAATTCAGGGGTGATGGTGATTGACATCGATCAATGGAATAAAAAAGAAATTACAGAAAAAACTATCCATTATTTAAGTGAAAATGGTGATCGAATCATTTATCACGATCAAGATGCTTTGAATGCTGTCCTTTATGAAGATTGGGAACAACTTCATCCAAAATGGAACATGCAGACTTCTTTGATTTTTGAACGACACCCAGCACCAAATGAAAAATATGAACGTCTGTATAAAGAAGGAAATGAAAAACCTTCAATCGTTCATTTTACAGGACATGATAAACCTTGGAATACTTTGAAAGATCATCCGTATACCAATTTATACTTAAAAAAATTAGCACACAGTACTCTAACGAAAGTAGGCGAGATCAATGAATAAAAAAGAAATAGCAGTAGTCGCAAGTTGTAACACAAAATTCGTACCGCATTTAGCTGCGTTATTTGTCTCAGTATTAGATAATTGCAACCCGTCTAAATTTGTTCGGTTCTATGTGATTGACGACGATATCGATTTTGAAAGCAAACAGCTTTTACGTTTCTCAGTGAAAAATGCACGAATGAATTCAGATGTAGAATTTTTGAAAATTAATAAAGAATTCTTTACAAATGTAGTAATCAGCGATCGTATTCCAGAAACAGCTTATTACCGCATAGCGATTCCGGAATTGTTCCGCGGCACGGAAGTTGAACGTATCTTATATATGGATTGCGACATGATTGCTTTACAAGATATCTCTAAATTATGGCGTCTTGACTTCGGTGATTCAATCGTAGCAGCTGTTGAAGACGCTGGGTTCCATCAACGATTAGAAAAAATGGAGATTCCAGCTAAATCAATGCGTTACTTCAACTCAGGATTGATGCTGATCAATGTAAAAAAATGGTTAGATGAAAATATTACGCAAAAAGTATTAGACTTCATCGAACATAATCCAGAAAAATTAAGGTTCCATGACCAAGATGCATTAAATGCAATCTTACATGATCGTTGGCTTCCGCTTCATCCGCGTTGGAATGCACAAGGCTATATCATGGCTAAAGCAAAGAAACATCCAACAGCAGCAGGTGAACGTGAATACGAAGAAACACGCAACAATCCTTACATTATCCATTTCTCAGGACATGTGAAACCTTGGAGCAAAGATTTTGAAGGACCAACGAAGAAATATTACGAAAAATATGCAGGGATGACGGCGTTCCGTTGTGTGGCTAAATTCCCTAAATATCCAAAATATGCAAAAATTCAACAAAAAACAGACGTAGTTGTTAAATAATACAAGACTACAACTGAACAGGGGGAGTAGGAATGGAAATTACACTGTCTAAAAATGCAGTAGAGACGTTAATCGAAAAAGTGGGGGAAAATACAAAAATTGCACTCGCTCTCATCAATGATTCCGATCCATTTTTAAGGGATAAAGGTGCTTTTGCAAAAGGCAGCTTTTTCCAAATCATTCCTTTTGTTTCGGAATTTGGAGAGTATGCAACAAAAATCGAGCATCCTTTACTGGAGATCTATACATCTAAAGTAGAACAAAGTTATTTCGGTAAACGACTAAACATGGACTTTAATAAACAGCTTGACAGCTTCTCATTAGAAAATGAAAGTGCAGTACTCGATTATAATATCAAATTAAAGAACTGCTTCTTCAGCTAATCGTTTTTGAAAAGTCCAGAAAGGAGGTATACATTGAGATACTACTTTGTGGATGATGAAAAGAAAGTCACAGAAACAGATGAAAACAAATACAATTGGCTTATTCTCGATAATAAAAAGCCAGAAGAGATCCAGCAGGCAATCAAAGAATTTGAGCTTCCAGATGATATTTTCGTAGGCACGGAATATCCGGAAGAAGTTTCTCGGATGGAGCGCCTTTATGAGACCAAATTAGCGCATCCATTTTCTTTGGTTGTGATCAATCTGGATCAGTCAGATAATCGTATCGAAAAAAAATTGACACCGATATCTTTTGTACTTTCCGATAATCTCTTGATTACATGTATTGATAGAAAGACCGAGTTCGTGGATCGCTTGCTGACAAAGCATGGAGATCATTTAAACTCGTTTGAAAAGATCATCACGTATACATTACTGGATATTTATACCCATTACGTGAAAGAACTAAGAGAAATGAAGCATAGAATTGACGCTTTGGATAGAGCAGCTCGTAAAACGACGGAGAATGAGGAACTGTATAAACAGGCAGATCTTGAAAGAGACATTGTGTATATCGATCATACCTTAAGAGATCAGCGGAAAACGATGAATCAATTATGGAATTCTGAAACGTTTATCAAACGTTTAGACGATGAACAATTGCTTTATGATGTCCATTTGAGGCAGCGCCAAACAGAAAAAATGATCGAGATCTATCGAGACTTATTGGAGAGTATTGGTGATTTATTCAATGGGATGATGGACAATAATCTAAACCACATCATGAAATATCTAGATTCAGCTGCACTAATCATCTCCGTTCCGGCGTTGTTTGCAGGGATTTGGGGAATGAATACAGGAGGGTTGCCGGGTAAAAGCTCTGCTTTAGGATTTATCCTCGTAGTATTCGGCTCTTTGATAGCAGCGGCGGTTTTAGGCTACCATCTATATCGAAAAGATTATACAAATTAAACAAACTATTTAAAACAGGTATCAAACAAAGAAATTTGTTTTGGCAATACAATTTAGAAAAACTAGGAGGAATACAGCAATGACAGAACCAAAATTAATCGATCCGCGAAATCTGTACCATACGGAGAAATTTCCTAAGCAAGATCAGGATACGCCAGCTTTACAACAGAACATGATTCCTGTTCCTGATTGCGGAGAAGAATCCTATGAGGGCAGTAATCAGCTGGAAAACCGACGTGTACTCATCACTGGTGGCGATTCAGGGATCGGTCGTGCAGCAGCGATTGCATTTGCTAGAGAAGGTGCAGACATCGCTCTTCAATTCTTCCCAGGAGAAGAAAAAGATGCAGAAGAAGTAGCTAAATACGTCAAAGATGCAGGACGTAAAATCGTCTTACTACCATTTGATCTTCGTGATGAACAAGCACCTAAAGAAATCATTGAAAAAGCAGTAAGTGAGCTTGGTGGGCTAGATACGATGGTATTGAATGCAGGACAGCAAATTTCTTGCCAGTCCATTGTTGAACTGCCACTTGAACAAATCAAAGACACATTCATGGTCAACATCATCGCTATGTTTGCTTTAGTGAAAGAAGCAGTTCCGCATATCCCAGCAGGAGGAGCGATTGTTACAACAACATCTGTCCAAGCCTTCAATCCAAGTGAACATTTATTGGATTATGCAGCAACAAAAGCTTCAATCGCTAACTTTACGATTGGCTTAGCAAAACAACTTGCTCCTAAGGGAATCCGTGTAAATGGCGTAGCACCTGGTCCAATCTGGACACCGCTGCAACTAGACGAAGGCCAGCCTTCTGATTCAATTCCTGAATTTGGTCAGCAAAGTTTACTAGAACGTGCAGGTCAGCCAGGAGAATTAGCACCGGTCTATGTCTTCTTAGCATCGAATAAAGCAAGTTATGTCACAGCTCAAATCTACGGAGTAACTGGTGGAGAAGCGATCAACTTATAAAAAGTTGATCGTTTCACCCCTATGAGGAGGTGCGAAAATGAATAAAGGAGTAAAAACGCTTGGAGTGATCGGAACGTTACTTTTGCTATCTATACTTTTGTTTGCGATACTATTAAGTGCAGCCTATCCACTGCCTTTTCAATTAGAGAAGTTTCGATTCTTTTCCATCACTAATTCATATGTGCAACAATATGTATTCTGGCTTGCTGTTGCATTTGCTATTTTGACGATTATCACGTTGCTTGTTTTCTTGTTTTATCCAAAAACGATCGGAACCTTTTTACTGAAACATGGTGATGGGGAGTTGACGTTGGATAAAAAAGCAATCGAAGGAATGGTTCGTTCTCACTTGCATGAAGATGAATTTATCCATTCACCAAAAGTAAATGTCAAAGCAACGAAAAACAAGATCGCCGTCAATGTAAAAGGGGAGTTGAAACGCACTTCAGCACTCATTGGTAAAACGGGAACATTGATGAAAGAAATCGAAAACGAAGTACAACACATATTAGGCACAAAAGAGTCAGTGAAAGTATCCGTGAAATACACAGGCTTTGAAGAACCAGCTAAACAAAGTAATGACCGCAAACGAGTAGAATAGGGGGGACCAAAATGAAAGAACTATTTTCGACATACAAGCTCCCTATCATCTTTGGGGTACTTGGGTTGATATTAGCCGTTTTATGGATAACCGTCGGCTTTTTCAAGACTTTATTGATCTTGATCATGGCCGCTATCGGTGTCGCTATCGGTTTTTATTTGAAACAAACGAAAATCTTAGATCACTATTTTAAATCTTAGGAGGAAACATCCATGAATAACAATAACAAAAATAATAATAACAATAAAATGAACAACCAAAAACCAGTGTCTGCACATCCAGACCCAACGACACCAAACCAATCAAATGGTGTGAACGATGAAAAGAATAAAACAGCACCAGTATCTGCACATCCAGATCCAGTCGTGCCAAATGTTCAACAAGGTGTAGAAGAAAAGAAACATGACGCAGAAAAACATGCGCCTCATCATCCCGGCTCTCCAGAATCTAAAGTTCCAGAACAACATGATGCAATCGATCCTTCTAAACCATTAGAGGAACAAAAGCACCCTTCTGATCATGCGAAAGCACAAGAAAAACTTGGTTCTGAACACTCAAATGGACAAGAAAAATTTAGTTCACAACATACAAATGACCAAGAAAACCATGGCTCTGAGCAGGAAGATTCGATGCGCGGTGAGTTGAATTATGAAGACAAAGTGGTGCAAAAAATCATTGGAATCGCAATTGAACAAGTAGACGGTTTATTATCTGCAAACGGTGGTTTCTTCTCTAATGTGGCAGGAAAACTTGTGAATACAGATAATGTAACGGCTGGGATCGAAACAGAAGTCGGTAAAAAACAAGTAGCAGTTGACATGGATATCATTGTGGAATATGGCAAAGATATCGAAAAAATCTTTGAAGAAATGCAAGAAGTAATCGGCAAAGAAGTAAAAAATATGACACACTTAGACGTCATCGAAGTTAACGCTAACGTAGTGGACATCAAAACAAAAGAAGAATTTGAAAAAGATCAAGAAACAGTGCAAGACAAAGTAACTGACGCAGCGAAAAAAACCGGTGAATTTGCTTCTAATCAAACAGATAAAGTAAAATCAGCAGCTGGAAGCGGCGTTGAAAAAGTAAAAGAAAATACAGAGCCACGCGTTCAGTAATAAGGAAGCAAAACATTAGGAGGAACGAAACATGGGATTTATTTGGTCACTTATCGTCGGAGGAATTATCGGAGCAATTGCAGGAGCAATCACGAATAAAGGTTCTTCTATGGGGATTATTGCAAATGTCGTAGCAGGTTTAGTTGGATCAGCACTTGGCCAAGCATTATTAGGTTCTTGGGGACCAAGTATTGCAGGAATGGCAATCGTACCATCATTGATTGGTGCCATCATTTTAGTACTGATTGTCTCATTTTTTGCTAGAAAACTGTAAAAAGACTTTTAATAAAAAGGTCGTGAAAAAGCTGTTCTGCATCAAGTAATAAGAACAACCAAACAAAAATAGCTTTTCATATTTTTCGTTTGGTTGGGCTTATTATCGAAGATGCAAGCTTTTTATTCGAAATAAGGGGCTGTGACAAGATTTTGTCATAGCCCCTTGTTTGTGTGGGTAAATTCCCAATTAGATTTTTAAAAGTTTTTTAAAGAAAAACCAGTATGTTGACCAGTTTTTCCTTAATTGTGTCTTTATTGATACAGAGAAGCTTTCTCCACCTTTTTTTAATAAAACAATGTCTCCCTAAATTTTCTTGAGAGAGGGAAGGTGAACATACAAAATAGTACGACCACTTGAAAGACCCAGATGATCCACAAATGAATCGTATGATACTGATGAAGTAAAAAGCAATGGATCAGAAACTCAAAGAGATTGAAAAAGACAAGGAAGAAATAATATCTCTTTTTTACTCTTGTCTGTTTTAGCCAATAATAGCTCATAAAGTAATCTAGACAAATAGAAGTAAACAAAGTTTCGTAAGAGCAGTAATCGCATCATGTTGCTCAGCTAGACGATTGACGAGCAGAAAGAATGTTGGTAATGGAATATAGATCACGAGTAATGAAAGAAAAAAGTAAACGATGAATGGCATACTATTTCTCCTAATTGTGTGAATTCGTCCTCATTTTAAAATAACGATATTTGTTTGTGAAGCTTTTTCGTGTCGTAACAAATGTTATCTAATGTATTTTTAAATAAATAATCATTATTATATCAAATTAACGTTAAAAAGAAAAATGAGTAGTGGATCGTTGTTATTCGAAACATTCTGTCAAAAACTCCATATTAAATGGTAAAAAGTGGCATTACATAATAGAAAGAACCCCTTTACAGTATAAATGTGGGAGTTTGCTCCCGCATAAAAACAAAAAGAAAGGAGTGGGAGACACCCAGTTACGATTATTGGGGAGAGAACTACATATTCAAAGATCGTAAGAAGGGGAACAGAAGCAATTCACGTACAATGCTGACCGTCAAGTTTGTCACAACAAATGATCGTTAGGTGTTTAGCAAAATCAATACTATTTGATCGATCAGACTTGTGTCAATTGAGCAAAAGCTACGGAGGTTAGAAACAGACAAAACTATTTTTACACTATTTATTTATGTTTAAAACAAGAGAAAATAGCATACCTTCTTTGCTGACGGTTTAAAACAGATCGTTTTTGATCTGTATAGGAAAAATAAAGGAGGTAAAACGTTCATTGAAAAAAATAAAAAAGCTATTAACTAGTACACTATCTTTGGGACTGGTTCTAGGGAATATGGGCGGTACCGTAGTAGAAGCCGCCTCTGCCTTACATTCGATCGACTTACCAGTATTAAGGCAATTGCGCCCTCATGAAGAAAAAGAACAGGAAGAAACGAATGAAGAGGAAAACAAACCACGAGCATCTACCTTGCCACGATTACCCATAGAAACACAAGAAAAAGAAGAGTTACGAATGGAGAATGTCCTTCAGGAGTCACGACTAGCTAGATGGTCACGTGAAGAAATAGAAAAAGAAGCATTTAATTTTGCTGCACGTTTGACCGAATATAGGTTGAATGAGGCAATGAAAAAACATAATCATTCTTTTGTAAATGGGGAAATGATAGAAATTCATTTTGTACCAACTGTTGACGACATATTTAATACGCCCGAAGGTATTCGTCCCAGTTTTCCTTCTAATGCGCTTCATAACAATACAGTGGTTATCTGGCCCAATGGGGGTGTAACTATTGATAATTCTATTTCTTATACAGAAAGTGGGAATTGGAGATATGAATTGTCAACCCGTGGTGGCGCTAATGCAACTCAATCAATGACTCTAACTAGAATAGGAAATCAACAAAATTTAGGCACAGAAACTATGGGAATATGGATAGGCCTTTGGCTAAGTTTTAACAGCTCCGGCGCAGACTACGCAGAATCCGTAAAAACAATAAACTTCCTTTCTGCAGCACAAGCTATGGGAGACATCAAAGTCGAAGCAAAAACAGGTCCGCATTCTTTATGGGAAAATGATGCCCTTCCTGATCCTTCTGATTATGTGACGATTGATCGTAGTAATGTCAAATGGGATCTGAAGACAGAATGGGAAACTCCGCCTAGAATGGATATAGTAGGTACTCAAAATACTAGAATTAAAGTAACCGAAGATACTTCTGGCAGAACGACTACTGTAACTGTGCCGATCACGGTTCAGGATAGAGCACTACAAATCACTGGAAAGGCTGGTCCGCATTCCATTTACGTGAGCGAAGCAATCCCTAATCCTGCTGACTACTTTGAAGTGAGAGACCCTCTTGGACAGACCCATCAGTTAGAGTGGCTCGATGCTGATACGAGCTCAGTTGGTACGAAAACGTGGCGGGCAAAAGCAACGGCTGCTGATGGACGTGAAGCTACTGGTTCGATCACGATGGATATTCTTCCTCAACCAGAGTTAGAACTAAAATTGAAGGATGTAGAAGATCGACATCTCGGTGGAAATTATCCTGCACTTTCCTCTTCATTCCGTGAATATATCCAAGAAGCGACGATGGAAGGGCAAAGGCTTAATACAGCTGACTTAGAGTTTGTCGCCGCTGAATCAACAGAGCCAGATTCTTCTATCGTAGGAGAACAGGCGCTCAAACTGACTGTTCAAACGAGACACCCTGTTACAGGTCGAATGATCAAAGGAACAGCTGAAACAACAGTCAATATTCGTTGGGGCGACACGTTCTTATTGAAAGCCCATGATGGACGATCAGCTGGAGCATACGCTTTCCAGTTGAGGAATGGGAATAATGCTCGAATCGTGGCAACTCGAGGATTAGATTCTCCTCTCGATGAACGGATTGGTCTTGAAGATTCGTTGTATTACTCTATTGAGGTGCTACGAAATGACCGACAAGCTTATTACCATGAGGTGCCGGGGAGAGCTACTCTACAGCAAGTGATCACGACATTCGGAAATGGATACCTTGATGTACAGTTGGGCGATATCATCAATATTCACCATCCACAAAAGAGTGCAGGAAGCTCAGTCTTGATGGTAGAAGAAGAAGAACAGGACTTCACTTACGGAACAGATAACGCCTATTATCGTGTCACAGCTTTCGGATTTGAACCACTTCCTGTACTCCCTGATCCGGCGATCCAACTGAAATTGAAGCCAATGGAAGAACGTACATTAGGAGAAACTTCTGCGTCACTGGCAAGTACGTTTAAAAATTATATCGAAGAAGCCACTTTTGAAGGGGAATCAGTTGCGATCGAGGATTTAGAATTCGTCGCAGCAGAATCGACAGAGCCGACGAATACGATTGCTGGCAAACAAGATATTCGGATCACGGTACAAGCGAAACACCCGATTTCTGGGGAGACGATCAAAGGAACAGCCGAAACATCGGTCAATTATCTTTGGGGAGATACATTCATGATCAAGTCAAGCGAAGGTGGCTCAGCAGGAGCTTATTCCTTACATCTAAGAAGTGGGAATGCAGCTAGATTAACCGTTACCAGTGGGTTGCCTTCAGCATTAGATGAACGGGTCGGTACGGAAGAATCGATGCACGCCTTGTATTATTCTTTGGAAGTCTTGAGAAACAATCAGTCAATCTACAATTATGAGGTACTTGGTAGAGGAACTCTGCGGCAAGTGATCAATAACTTTGGGAACGGGAATGGCTACTATGATGTACGATTGGATGATGTAATCAAGATCTATCACCCACAGAGATCACCGAACAGCTCAGTTGTCATGATCGATGAAGAAGAACGGGATTTCACTTATGATTCCGAATATGCTTATTACAGAGTGACTGCATTCGGACTAGAACCGATTCCAGTGATGGAAGCAGAAGGGACTTCGCAAACATTCTCTTTGAGGGAGGACGTCAGCACATTAGATGTCAAAGAACTAGTCAAAGATGTCACGATCAATCATCAAAGTATCTCAGAAGATCGTTACACGATCGAACAAGTGTCAGAGATTGACACAAGTACAACTGGAAAACGAACGACAAAAGTAAAGATTACGATGAATGATGGGTTAGCTGAAACCGAAATCGAAGTGCCTTATGAAGTACAGTGGGGAAGTACATTCGTTCTTCGAGGACTGGAAGAAATGACCGTCGGCGCGTTTAGTTTATTAAAAGAAGGCGATCAGTTAGCAATCCATGCTTCTCCTGGTTCAAGCAACACGGACTTGAATCGTCCAGTGAACAATCCGTTCGGCAGAGGAATCTATTATGCCATCGAAGTGCTTGAAAATGACACGCGAAAATACAACTATGAAGTAACAGGGAATACCTTGATCCGTCAAGCAGTAAACGGCTTCAACAACGGGCAGCCGTTAGCAGTCAATGTAGGAGATACCATCAAAGTCTATCACGCGGAGACACAAGGAAGAAATCTTCTGATGATGGATGAAATGGTCAGAGATTACACAGGTGGTTCTAATTATGCCTATTACAGAGTAACGGAAGAAGGATTCGAGCCATTTACAGATATCAAGGCTGATCCGATTTCACAAGAACTGCTGTTAGGACATGAGACGAATACAGTGAATCCGGCAGAATTGATCCAAAATGTGACATTCAACGGACGTCCGCTAACGAGTGATCTTTATACGGTGGAACAATTGTCTAACTTCGATACGACAACAGTGGGAGAAAAAGGGGTTCGTGTGAGAGTAAGCACGACTGATGGTACTGGGTTCACAGAAGTGAAGATCCCTTATGTAGTGAAATGGGGAAGTACGATCCGAGTCAAAAACAATGACGGCGCAACGATTGGCGCATTCAGTCTAATTAAACAGACAAATCCGAACAATCAGAATACTCAAATGATGATCCGAGCATCTCAAGGTGTGGCAAATACAGAGTTGTCCAAAGTAGTGCATGATTATTCCGATCGCTCGATTTATTATCAATTCGATGTGATGAACAAAGATAATACCACTAGCAGATTCACATATGATGTAACAGGAAACCGAACGATCGAACAAGCATTGTCTCGATTCAATAGTGGACAGCCATTGAATGTCAACATAGGAGACATTGTCAGGATCTATCATACGAAAGAGTTTAGACGAAATATGTTGATGGAAGATGAGCAGGAGAAGAACTTCACTTACGGTTCTCAATATGCTTATTATGAAGTCACAGAATATGGGTTCGAACCAAGCGGGAAAATTGATGTAGAAGCTAATAAAGTAGAAATCCCACGAGGTGCAACGGATCTCGATCTTAAATCATTTATCAAAAATGTAAAAGTAAATGACAAGGTCATTCCAGAAAATCTTTATACAGTCTCTTTAAATTCTGAAATCGACACATCGACTCCTGGTCGGAACAATGTCGCAGTCAACGTGACGACTGACAGTTCTTATGGCGGTTTTTCAACAGAATTGAATATGCCGTATGAAGTACGTGATCACACGACGGAATCCAGTACGAATGAATCACAAAATAATAACACGAATAATGATGGAACAAGCGGCAGTACGGAACGAAATGAAGGAACGACACCAAGCATCCAAGATGATCCAACAACAAGTGCAGATAATGAATCTTCACTGAATATGCCACAAACCAATGCAACTAGGAATACTGCATGGACGTTGATTGGTATCGCGTTAGTAGCAGGCATAGGGACGATTGTTATGAGAAGAAAAGCAAAAGAGAAAGTTGAAAATCAATAACCGTTTTTTGCTTAAGTAAGAAAAAATAGTTTTCAAAGTTCCTATTCCTAAAACAGATAAACGATATAATATAATTAAAGGCACTCAATAAGGGAAACCGACATTGAGTGCTTTTACATTTATCTATCAGGATGTATCAAAAGAATTTTGTTAGAAAGGGGTGGAAACATGTTGAATCTTCTCTCAAAAAAATTACAACGTCAGTTGAATCTGTTAGAAATACTATTCGAGGAGGAACGTTGCCGTCTTAGTCAATTGGAAAAAAGATTGGCAAGTTCTGGAAAAACATTGCGGAACGATTTTATAGAAATCAATACATATTCTTCCGATATCCAAATCGTCACTGATCGGGATGCTGGTGTGACAGCTATATTTTCACCTGCCTTCACAAAAGATCATATTTATCAGATCGTGATCTCCCAATCTACTGAATATAAATATTTAGAAACCATACTGCTACATCCAAAAGAGAATTATTTAGAATTAGCAGAGTATCTGTTTATTTCAGAAAGTACATTGCGAAGAATCGTAAAGAAAACCCAATCAAAATTAAAAAAATACGATTTGAGGATCAAAGGGTTGACTCGGATTGTCGGAGAGGGTCAGGTGATCGACGGTCTTACAGCTCGTTTGCTGATGGAAAAGTATCCTTCTCCTGCTAGTATTTTTAATCGTTCTTTTAGCGAAGCAATTTATGACGTGGTTATCCTATTTTTAAAAGAAAATCAGCTGTATGAGGTAGCAAAAAATGATCCGAAAACCTTATGTTTTTTACATTTTTTTATTGCTTGTCGTATACAACGATTCAACAAAAATAAAATGGAAATGGAGCAAAAGAAAATCAGCTGTTTCACCTTTTCATTCTTGGAGAAAAATCACTTGAGCCATTTTTCTTTGCCATGGGAAGAAAAAATCTGGCAGTGGATATTTGATACAGAAGTCATCCATACTGCTTTGAAAATAAGAAATGCAAGCGAGCAAAGAAAGTATCATTTTTGTATCAGTAATTGTTTAATGACATGGATGGATTGCTTGGAAAAAAAATATCAGTTGGAATGTGAGAACAAAGATCTGATCGTTCAACGATGTAAAGAGATACTGACACAACCACGATTTCCAGAATATATCCTAAATGATCCAAGCCAGACAACGATAGTCGATCCGCCGATTTTAGCCTGTTTATATGAAGAACTGAAGGGCAGGATGGTTGATGACTGCAGAGAAAAAGGATACGTCATCCCTGAACTCGATTCATTTGTTCGCCATGCTATCTTAGAAATTCTTTTCGACTGGCCGTTATTGCTATCATACATTGAAGGGAAAGAAAATAAATTAAAAGCAGTGATAGTCATAAATACAAGAAAAAAACAGGCGGATTACATAGCAAAAAGATTGCAAAAAAAATTGGGAGACTATTATCAATTTAGTGTCATGCCAAACTTTAATCAGAAAGAAAAGAAATCATATCATCTAGATATCGACTGTATTATTACAAATGTAATGATTGATGATGAGACAAACATTCCGGTCTTCGGTATTTCTCTATTTCCAAATCAACGTGAGATCCAAAATCTTCTCCATTTTTATCAGGAGAAGTACCAAGTAGTAGAAGAAAAGTCTCTCTACGTGTAAATACGTATCTATAGACAACAGGATATTCCATCAAAATAAAATATCTGAGTAATAGATGTAATGACCGCTAAAGTTCTCGTACATCTATTATTCAGATTATTTTTTTACTGATTGTTATGTTTTATATTCCTTTTTTTGGTATAGGATCGGGGTCTTTTTGGTAACTTAATAAATCCCCCGGTTGACACTCTAATACTTCACAGATTTTTTCGAGGGTAGAAAAACGGATAGCTTTTGCTTTTCCGGTTTTTAGAATAGAGATATTTGCCATCGTAATACCCACTTTTTCACTCAATTCTGTTACACTCATCTTTTTTTGAGCCAATACTACATCTAGATTAACGATAATAGCCATGTCGCACCTCACACTGTCAAATCATGATCTGTCTTAAGTAAAATCGCGTGTTCGAGCAGATTTTCCAACACGCTTGTCAAAGTATATACGGCAAAAGGAATGAATACGACAGCAATTCCTACCAACATCAAACCAGGAGCATCATCTAAATCAGCCACTTTCAAAAATTTAGGAAGCAAGCCGAAAAAGGCGAAGCCAATAATCAAAATCGTTCGTTCGATTTTTTTGAGAATGTCCAAGCTTTGATTGGAAAAGGCCTGGTTTTCTTCGATTTGTTTCAACAGTCTCAATAAGAAATAAGCAATAATAATCCCTAAGAGAAGGGCGAAGTAGATGACAGAAACGAATAAAGTCGTCTGCCAATCAAAAGTGAATCCTTTTTCGCTTGTAGCAATCTGAGTATAAAAAAGTATACCGAATAAAATAAATACGGCACTTATACCTAAAACAACAAACTTTAATAATAATGTTTTTAATTTCATTTTTATCCCTCTTTTATCTTTGATAGCTAAAATATAGCAGGATAATTATTGAAAAGCAATTAATTTTTATCGAAAAACAATAAATTTTTGTCTTTTTTAGCAAATGTGGTTTTATAGTATTTGAGAGTTTTAATTGAAGTTAGCCTTTGATTCTTTTTGATTTATAAGGAAACTTTTAAATATGTTATTTACAAATAGTTAGTAAACTATGTTACAATTTTTATGGGGAAAAACTTAAAAAATAAATTTTTTTATTCATAATTGCTGTTTATTTTGTTATGTAAAACATGCATAAAGTGAGGTTCTAAAATTGAATATTTTACAGTTAAGTTATTCTCTACTCATATCAGGGCAGCTGATGACGATGTTTGTTGGATTGGGCTATTTGAACAAGAAACTAAGAAATAAAAAGTATGCTTTATTATCAATCTTAGTTATCCTATTAATATCGGTACTTTATCAATGGATAAATGTAATTGCCACTGGTTTGGTATGGCTAGTCATGTGTGCTCTCGTGATTTATCATGAAGAGACGCTTCAATCAGCTTTATTCTATGCTTCGTTATCTATTATCCTACTTATTTTTTCTAATTATCTGATTTACGTTATCTTAAAATCATTATCTATAATGATGCATGATTTGGGTATATGTTTTTTATCAATTATTTTATATTTATGTTTCGCATTTTATTTAAGGAATCATATATTAAAAAAAGTACCCCTTGAATCGATGGTATATGATATTAGTAAGTATACTGTTATTGCTACGTTTTTGATTTATTTCATTTTTCTTATGATTGAACGCTTTTCAGATTTAGACTGTTTCATGAAGGGTGCTCATGGGATCTTTATGCTGGCATATAGCCTTTTTGCTATTCTTATCAGCTTTTTAGCTGTTTATACAAAAAAGGCAGAATATAAAAGTAAAGAAGAAAAGAATCGAATGGAATATCTTATCGAATATAGTGAGCAAATCGAAAAAAGTTATATGGAAATACGCAAGTTCAAGCACGACTACAAAAACATACTAGTTTCTATGGAAAATTATATCCAAAGTAATGATATAGATGGGTTGAAACATTTTTTTTACTCCCACATCAAGGAAACTGGAACCCTTTTTGATCAGGAATTGTTAGAAATGTCACCGATAAGAAATCTTGAAGCCAAGGAAATAAAAAGCATCGTTTTGAGCAAGTTGTATCTAGCTCATGAAAAAGGAATAGAAATAGACGTAAATGTGCCACAAAAATTGGATTCTTTCCCCGTTCCTTCTATCATGCTAGTTCGGATGCTGGGGATCATACTAGATAATGCAGTTGAAGAATCTTCTATTATAGATAAGCCGAAAATCTTGTTTGCCGGATTGAGACAAGAAGAAGCGATAACCTTTATTATTGCCAATAAATGTCGTTCTGATATACCTGATTTACATGTATTAAAGAAAAAATCTTATTCATCAAAAGGGAAAGAACGTGGGATTGGTCTAAGCAATCTTGATGAATTAGTTCAGTTGAATAAAAATGTGTACTTAGATACTAAAATCGAAGAAGGACAGTTTATTCAAATACTGACCATTTGGGAGGGGTAGAATCTTTATGTTGAAAATTTTTGTTTGCGAAGATGACGGAACATTTAGATTAAAATTAGCAAAGATGATTCAAAATTATTTAATGATGCAAGATTATGACATCAAATTTCAAATGGATACCTCGGACCCTGAAGTGTTGCTTTCATATATACGTTCAAATAAAACAGAAGGCATCTATTTTTTAGATATTGACTTAAGTTCCAATATGAACGGAATCAATCTAGCCGCTACGATTAGAGAATACGATCCACTAGCAAAAATTATTTTTGTGACCAGTTACACGGATTTAGCTTATCTCACTTTTTTGTATAAAGTAGAAGCAATGGATTTTATATTGTGAAGGGGAACGATACACTGCTGCAAGAAAGCGTGACAAAATGTATCTATGTGACTAACCAAAGATATCTTGATACAATTTTACCTACAAGAGAACAGATTCGTATTAAGAGTGGACCAATCAATACAAAATTGTTCGTAGACGAAATCTTGTTTTTTGAATCCAGTCCTGTTCCTCACAAAGTGATCGTTCATCTTGAAAATCGAATGCTAGAATATAATGGAAAAATCAAAGAGATCGAATCGTTTAGCCCGAGCTTTTACCGTTGCCATCAATCGTTTGTTGTAAATGTGGATAATATTTGTTCCATCAACAAGAAGGAAAGAACGATCCTTATGTCTAACGGAGAAAAGTGTCTTGTTTCCACCCGAAGTTTAAAAAAATTATTGATTGCATTTAGCAAAGGAGCGTGACGAATGTCACGTTCTTTTTTTATAGAATAATTTAGATATAAAGAATATAAGGGCTTTATTAAGAAAGAAAACACTGCAGTTATGTAAAAAAAACGCGCACTTTTTACTTTTTAATATATGCATCCTTATTTTTAGTATAATCAAAAGTGAGAAAGGGGTGAACGATATGCCAAATGAATATCTGTCTCTTGAAGAGAAGCTGTCAAGCAAGATGAGCAGAAAACTCGGAGAGAAATATGGGTTAACAGAACTGGAGGAAGCAAAAGTCAACTATGGATTAGCGATCCTGTTCATTAATCTTTTCAAGTTCATGCTTATTTACGTATCAGCGTTTTTCTTACATAGCATTCTTGCTGTGATCACCACTCATTTGTCTTTTATTGCTGTACGAAGATATGCAAAAGGATATCATGCAAGCCGAAGCATGGCCTGCACGCTCTATAGTATGGATTATTGGTGGCGCTACCTGTTTTGGCTAATCATTACAATTTGGAACTTACACGCTACGAATATTTCATCGGAGCAGCTATTCTTAGTATGGTTTTAGGAATCATTGGTTCCTTTATCGCACAAGACCAACAAAAAAGAAGAAGCGTAAGAAACAAACTAGTTATAACAGGAATAAGCCTCACGCTGATCGGTTCAGTGATTCCAGCAAATGATTCAAGAGTCATGATATTACTGGGTATGTTGACCGCAATCTTACTTGTATTCATTCCAAAAAAAGAAAGGAAGATCATCAAATGAAACACACACAAACTAAATTTAGTCTCTCACATGCAATCACAACAATTGCTATCAGCGTTGCCGAAAAGGCTGTAATAAGCGGAAGTACCTGTATTGGTTTAGTTTATGAACCAAAAGTACCAGAAGCATTAAAAAAAGAAGTAGAAAAATAAGTAAAAATAAAATGGATTACCGAATAAAAAGTACCGTAAGTCCTAAAAACTGTGCCAACAGATCGTTGACACAGTTTTATTTTTTTCGATAGTTTTGTAACAAAAATACAAAGATGAAAAAGAATAAAGATTCCCATAGAGTAGTAGTCCAACTGAATTCTTTACTGATACCAAATACCATATTTCCAAGATTCGATACAATCAAATAGCCAATCGTTATGATCAATGAATAATACAATCTTTTCATCATAGGACATACCTCGTTTTTCTTTATAAGAATAGTATAAACCAAAGAAGAGAATAAGAAAAATGATAATAGAAAAATAAAGTAAAAACGCAATAAAGTAACTTAAGTTATTTTATTGCGTTTTTTTCTTCACTGAAAAATTTTAACAAATAAATAGAATTTTGTAATAATAACTGAGCATAATCTTTGCAATTTTTAATCTTGAATAATATCCTTTAAGTATAGCCAGCAATCAAAAAGAAATAGAGAATAAGTGAGTAGTTGTTATTTCAGTATCAGAATGACAATAAAATGCCGTTATAATCCAATATCGTTTGGTAGCGCTTTATTTATTGGTGCTAAACTAACTGTTCGCTCTCTATACTGTGATTGTCGGTAGAGTTATTTACAGGGTAAAAATAAGTTTATAGGAGGTGGAAAATGAATAAGGGGTTAAAAATAACCGGTGTTATCATGAGTTTGCTACTACTTTCAGTGTTTCTAGCAATTGCGTTAATTAATGCGCCGTATATTATGCCTGAACAATTGGAACGATTTCGCTTCTTTACCTTAACGAATTACTACATGCAACAATATATTTTCTGGGCAGCTGTAGTATTTGCCGTTCTTGCTATTATCATCTTGCTAGTCGTTCTTTTCTATCCAAAATCAAGAGGAACTTTCGTTATGAAACGGGAAGATGGCAAATTGACGATCGACAAAAAAGCGATCGAAGGGCTGGTACGTTCCCATTTACACGAAGAAGAGTTCATTCATTCACCTAAAGTACGGATACGTTCAACGAAAAATCGAATCCATATCCATGTCAACGGAGACTTGAAGCGAACTTCTTCATTAGTAGGGAAAACAGGTGTACTGATGCAAGACATCGAAGAAGAAGTGACTAGAGTACTTGGAACAAAAGAAACAGTCAAAGTGGCAGTCACATACAGCGGTTATGAAGAACAAGAAGATACAAGAGACTACAAGCACTCTCGAGTGGAATAGGAGGGCCAAATAATGAAAGAACTATTTTCAGCATACAAGCTCCCTATTATCTTTGGGGGTCTTGGACTACTGCTAGCTGTTTTATGGTTAACAATTGGATTTTTCAAAACATTGTTGATCATCATTATGACAGCAATTGGCGCAGGAATCGGATTTTATTTGAAACAGACAGGAATAGTGGATCAATTTTTTAAATCATAGGAGGAAACAAAGATGGAAAACAAAAACATGAACACAACAAATGGATCAGTTTTGGCAAATGAAAAAGGGGAAAACCGCATGATGAATGGTGAATTGACTTATGAAGACAAAGTTATCCAAAAAATCATCGGCTATGCATTGAAAGATGTAGACGGTCTATTGACATTAGATGGCGGATTCTTCTCAAATATGGCTGAAAAATTAGTCAACACAGATAATGTAACAGCAGGTATCAATACAGAAGTAGGAAAGAAACAAGTAGCTGTGGATTTAGATGTGATTGTAGAATACGGTAAAGACATCGAAGACATCTACAACCAAATTAAAGAATTGATCAGTACTGAAGTAAACAATATGACACATTTAGATGTTATCGAAGTAAATGTGAATGTTGCAGACATCAAAACACAAGAAGAATACCAAAAAGATCAAGAAACAGTACAAGACAAAGTAACAGAAGCAGCAAAATCAACAGGACAATTTGCTTCACGCCAAACAGATAAGGCAAAAGCTGCTGTAGGCAAAGGTGCACAAAAAGTCAAAGAAAATAACGAACCACGTGTACAATAAGAAGTAAAAAGTCAGTTAGGAGGAATTTAAAATGGGATTTATTTGGGCATTAATCGTCGGAGGTATCATCGGAGCAATTGCAGGAGCAATCACGAATAAAGGATCATCAATGGGAATCATCGCAAACATCATTGCTGGTTTAGTAGGTTCAGCCATTGGACAAGCTTTATTAGGAACTTGGGGACCAACAATTGCAGGAATGGCTATCATTCCATCATTGATTGGTGCAATCATTTTAGTATTAGTCGTTTCATTCTTTGCACGTAAATTATAAGCAAATTGAAGAAAAACTTATGTTGAAATGAAGAACACAATTTAGAACCGCAGCGAAACTTGCTGCGGTTCTTTTTTATATGAAGTATTCTTTATTCCTTATGAAAAAATAGCTTGAAAAATAAAAAAAGACGAAAATAAACGGTTTTCTATAAAAGAAAAGCGTTTATTTTTTTGTCTTTATTTGGTCAAAACGATAAAAAGCACAGTACACCAAGCTTTTATTGATTGTCTGTCTTTTATAAATACAAGAATGTATTCAAAAAAACAGAAGAAAAATACAAGTAGATTTTCTTTTATACTCGTAAACGTAGAAAGGAGGCGAAAAAATGAATACATTACCTATCAATACAGGAGATACAGCATTCATGATTTTATGTACAGCAATGGTTTGCTTGATGACTCCTGGTTTAGCATTTTTTTACGGCGGACTGGCACGAAAGAATAATATACTGACGATCATGACTCAATCTTTTCTCTCAGTTGGGATAACAACGATCATGTGGATATTCGGTGGATTCGGATTGGCATTTGGACGAGATATTGGCGGTATGATTGGAAATCCGGCAGATTTCTTTTTGATGAGACATGTTACAAGCTTCCCCAACATGTTCCATGGAGCGACGATCCCATTTTTGATGTTCTTTCTTTATCAACTGATGTTTATCGTGATTACTGTTCCTTTGATGACAGGAGCTTTTGCAGGGAGACTGAATTTAAAAGGCTATATTATCCTTGTTGTTTGTTGGAACCTGCTGATTTACTTCCCTGTTTGCCATTGGATATGGGGCGGCGGATTTTTGGATCAGATGGGATTTAGAGATTTCGCTGGCGGAGCAGTCATCCACACGACAGCTGGATTCGGTTCATTGGCATGCATCCTCACACTTGGACAGAGGAAGATTCCTATGGGCGAAAGAAATCAGCATAGCAGTCTTATGGCAGCTGCTATCGGTACAGGTCTACTTTGGTTTGGCTGGTTCGGTTTCAACTCTGGTGGTGCACTTCGAGCAGATAATCAAGCAGTCAATGCATTTGGTTCAACATTCATCGCTCTTGCATTTGCGATGGTTACTTGGTTGATTATTGCAAAAGTAAAAGGAAACGGCTTTGATTTTGTCGACGTACTAACAGGATCCGTTGCTGGATTGGCAGCCATTACGCCTTGTGCTGGTTATGTAGAAGCAAAAAGTGCTATGTTGATCGGAATCATTGCTGGAATCGTCTGTCATGCTGCTGTTGATTTTCGTAAAAAGAAACAATGGGACGATGCACTTGATGTGTGGGGCGTCCATGGAATGGGCGGATTCACAGGGACGATTCTGATCGGAATTTTTGCATCTAACAGCCATTTATTAACAAATCCAAGCAGCTGGTACTTCTTAGGAATCCAAGTGATTGGTGTCATCATTACTGCCGTGTATGCCTATGTGCTAACAACAGCGATTCTAAAATCAGCCATGAATTTCACAACGATCACTACTACAAAAGAAGAGCAGGAAGAAGGATTAGACTTTTTCTTCTTTGGTAACAAACGCAATTGAAACAAAATCAAATAGAAAAGAGGAAGATTCATGCAACAAAGCAAAACGAAAATTCCTGCAAAAAAATTAACGTTCTTCGGCTTTTTAGCCATGACGATCTCAATGGTCGTTTCACTATATGAATATCCCACATTTGCGACCTCTGGCTTCAGTTTAGTATTTTTCTTGTTATTAGGCGGTTTGCTATGGTTTATCCCTGTGGCATTGTGTGCAGCAGAGATGGCAACGGTGAAAGGCTGGGAAAAAGGCGGTGTCTATACTTGGGTCAGTCGGACATTGGGAAAACGATTTGGATTTGCCGCTATCTTTTTCCAATGGTTTGAGATAACTGTTGGTTACTTGACTATGCTGTATTTCTTAACTGGTGCATTATCCTATGCAACGGGAATCGACGCTATACAAAACAATAAATTTCTGAAATTGGCCATCTTATTGATTATTTTCTGGGCTATTTTGCTCTCTCAGCTAAAAGGAACCAAATACACTTCTTTAATTGCTCGAATCGGTTTTGTAGCTGGGATCTTATTGCCTGCATTAGTCTTGTTTGGCTTAGGGATCCACTATGTCTCTTCAGGTGCTCCACTACAAACGACACTTTCTATGAAAACATTGATTCCTGATTTTTCAAAATTACCTACGCTGGTTGTTTTTGTTTCCTTTATTTTAGCGTATATGGGAGTAGAAACATCTGCTAGTCATGCAAATGAAATGGAAAACCCTAAAAAGGATTATCCATTAGCAATGTTTGTATTGGTCATTCTGGCCATCATTTTAGACACTTTTGGCGGATTGACTGTGGCTACTACAGTCCCTCAACAGGGTTTGTCTCTTAATACAGGAGTGATCCAATCGTTAGAATTTTTATTAAGACACATTGATCCAAGTCTTGCATGGGTTGCGAAAATCCTTGCGATCCTTGTTTGTTTAGGTGTCATCGGAGAAATAGCTTCTTGGGTAACTTCTCCTTCAAAAGCACTTCACGTAGCGGCAGAAGAAGGATTACTTCCTGAATATTTTGCGAAAGAAAATGCACATGGTGTTCCTGCGCATTTGATGATTGCAAATGGGATTGTTGCGACAATCTGGGCAGCCGTCTTTACATTAAGTGGCGGGGGGAATAATCTTTCGTTTCTTGCAGCAATGTCATTGACTGTTGTGATTTACCTAATGTTGTACTTTATGTTTTTCGCGGGCTATTTGAAGTTAGTATTTAAAGATGAAAGTCTTGAAAGAGCCTATCAGGTTCCAGGCGGAAAAGTTGTAAAAGTAATCGTTGCTTGTTTAGGTCTTTTGACTTCACTTTTTGCTTTTTGTATCTCATTTGTTCCACCTGCAAGTATCGCAGCTGGACAGCATGGGATTTATGAAACGATTCTGATCGTTTCTTATCTTATCGTCTTAGTTATTCCATTTACGATCTATGCATGCCGTCATAAATTCCAGCATGCAGAAAAATAAAAAATGAAAGCTGGTTATTCAAATGGAAGGAAAAGAATTAGAACAATTGATTGGAAAAAATTTCCACTACTATCAAACGGGACAAGTGGCAGACTACATTCCAGCATTAGCTGAAGTGGATCCAAAACAATTAGGTATGGCGATTTATGATCTTGATACAAAACAACTGATCGAGGGAGGAGATGCCGATGTACGTTTTGCCATCGAAAGCATGTCAAAAGTTCCCGTATTGTTATTAGCAATCAAAGATAACGGAATTGAAAAAGTCTTTCAAACAATCGATACAGAACCCACCGGATTTGCTTTCAATTCTATCATGAATATGGAGATCAATCATCGCAAACATCCGATGAACCCTTTTGTTAATGCAGGAGCGATTGCAACAACCTCTTTGATTGCGGGAAAAGATGCAGATGAAAAATTTGAACGGATCATATCATTTATGAAAGAAATCTGTGATGATCCTGATATCACATTGAATGAAGAAATCTATCATTCTGAATCAAGAACAGGTGATATCAATCGCTCTCTTGCTTATTACATGAAAGGCAATCAAATGATCGAAGGAGACGTTCCAGAGATACTCGATGCCTATTTCAGACAATGTTCCGTCAATGTCACCGCTACAGGTATAGCAAAATTAGCTGCTGTATTGGCAAATAAAGGGATCGCTCCTTGGAATGGCAACCGGCTCATTACTGAAGAAAGTGCAACGATCGTCAAATCGATTATGACAACTGCCGGTTTGTATGATGAATCAGGCGAGTTTTCCGTCCATGTTGGTGTACCTGCCAAAAGCGGGGTAGGTGGCGGCTTGATGGCAGCTGTGCCAAATCGTTACGGTATAGGCGTCTTCAGTCCAGCATTAGATCCATTCGGTAACAGTGCAGCTGGCATCCAATTACTGAAGGACGTAGTCAAAGAACTAGATGCTGATATCTTCGAATAACCTTTCTTGAAAGTGGCTGGGGTAAAAGTCCAAGCGATGCCAAGTTATCTAAACGATAGCTGGGATTGTAAGCTTGACCGACTTTTGTTCCGGCTTCTTTTTTATTGGTTTTTGAAAGGGGTTTTCTAAACAAAAAGTAAATAAAAAAGCGATTCGTGGATATGTTTAAATAAAACTATAAGAAAAACTGGAGGCGTGTATCAGGAATGCTGGAAAAATACATCGAGCGAAATATATTTAGGAAAGTGTATCTATGCGAACAATTATTTGAATTCCAAGAAATAGATATCGAACAAACAGCTATTTCACTAGGGGTGACCACACCGACGATCCTTCATGATCTAGAAAGTCTAGCCGAGTGTTTGGAATATTGCATAAAAGAAAAAATAAGAGAGAAGCATAAGTACAAACTTATATTTAAACGAGGGATCGCTCTTTCTGAGCTTACGCAATTTTTGTATGGTCAATCTTATTTTTTAAAGTTTTTAAGTTATTATTTCAAGGGCATATTCACGAGTACAGAACTGGCTGATCTTGAATTTATTTCTTTGAGCAAAGTATATACGATCAAAAAGAGCGTCTTGGATTTTTTCAAAGAAAATGATTATTTGAAAAATAAAGAAATCATTATTCCAGAATTTGATTCGCGGAATATTCTGCTAGCTTTAGTACGTTATATCAATTGGGAAGGATATGAGAGTAAAAATCCACATGTAGAAGAAGCTTGTAACGAGCTGATCGATTATGTAGAGACTCATTTTTTTAAAAGGAGATATTCGGAAGATGAAAAGTCCTTTATCATACGGGGAATAGAGATTGCAATTGGAAGAAAGACGTTTCCCCTTGAACTGAAAGAAGAAGATAAGAAAAGTGCGGAGACGAAGCCATTATTTCAATTAGTCTGTCAAGGATTGGAAGAGCAAAAAGGGATGTTACACTTACAGGAAGAAGATATCTATTATATTTTCTCTTTGTTCAATAGCAGAAATTATACCAATGAGAACATGGAGCTGTTAAGAAAAGATTTCGAAGTTGTGTATAAAAATTTTGTTCTCAATGACCTGTCACTCAATGAATTGATTTTACAGATTCTCCCAGTTGCTGAAATCGACGATGCAGACAATTTTATTTTTAAGCAATCCTTTTTACAATTTGTCCGTGCGTTGTGGGCAGACGGTCAAGTATTTTTACCGGAACGAATCTATCTACTGTCAGAAAAAGAACAGCTTCTATACAGAAAAATAGTAGAAGTGCTAGACGATTGGAAAAAGAAAAACCAAATTCATCTAAGATGGAATGATAATTTCATCCGAAAATTTGTTAAGAGTCTTTCTTTGATTACCAGAGAACAGATGATACAGCAAGAGATAGAAATATTTGTTGTTTCAGAAAGTTCAGTCAAACAATTTTTTTATCGAACTCAATTTCATTTGTATGCTGAAGAAGATATGGCTGAAATAAACCCCATTCTATTTCGTTCTTTAGAAGAATTACCTGATGAATGTTTGTGTTCAAAAAAACGAGTGGTTTTATGCGATGCTGCTAGCTATCAAACTGGTTTGGAAACGGAAAAAACAAAGGTCTATCCTATCTCGTTAAAAGGCGCAAACATCCTTTTGTATCGTATTGCTCAAGAGCTTCATTTATTAAAAAAACATATTTCTTGAGGAAATCTTAAAGCAAGACAAAAATCAACTTTCTACAGAGCTTTTTAAAAGACTGTAGAAGTTTTTTTATTTGTGATCTGTTTTGTGCGAAGAACTACTTATATAACAAACTTTCTCTGAATTTTTTTAAAAATACTATTGACTTAGAGTCAACTCTAAGGAGTAGAATAGATAAAGTGTTACAAATCTATTTTCAACTAAAAAGAAGATAGTACGGAGGAGAGAATGTATAATGAGTACAGCATTACATGTATTGGATACAATCAATAGTCCAGCAGATGTCAAAAAGTTATCTGTTGAGGAAATGAAACAGCTGGCAGAAGAAATGCGCCAAAAGATCTTGCAAAAGGACAGCGATGTAGGTGGGCACGTTGGTCCGAATCTAGGTGTAGTCGAATTAACGATCGCTTTTCATTATGTATTTGATTCACCTAAGGATAAAATCGTATGGGATGTTTCCCATCAATCTTATGGTCATAAGCTGCTAACTGGTAGGAAAAATGGCTTTGAAAAAGGACATTACCATGAAGTAAGCGGGTATTCCAATCAACACGAAAGTGAACATGATTATTTTACAGTGGGTCACACATCTACATCTATCAGCTTAGCTACTGGGTTGGCTAAATCCAGAGATTTGAAGAAAGAATCAGGAAATGTGGTAGCATTTATTGGAGATGGCTCACTAAGTGGCGGCTTAGCTTTTGAAGGGCTGAACAACGGCGGCGCTTTACAGACCAATTTAATCGTATTAGTAAACGATAATGAGATGTCTATTGATGAGAACCACGGTAGCTTATATCAGAACTTAGCAGAGCTTCGTCAAACTCACGGTGAAAGCAGTAATAACCTATTTAAAGCTATGGGATTTGATTATCGCTATGTGGATGATGGAAACGACCTAGAAACGGTGATCCGTTTATTTGAAGAAGTAAAAGATATTGATCATCCAATCGTACTTCACGTACATACGGAAAAAGGCCGCGGTTATCAGCCAGCGATCGATAATAAAATGAAATATCATTGGCACGTCCCATTTGATCTGTCTACAGGAGAAGCAAAACAGGCAGCTTCTGGAGAAACATTCAATACGATCATCATGGATTATCTGGATAAAAAAGTGCAAACAAGTACAGCACCTATTGCCGCTGTCAATGCAGCAATACCAGGCGCCTTTGGACTGAAAACATTCCAAGAAAAACATCCAGATCATTATTTTGATGTGGGGATCGCCGAGCAGCATTCCATTACGTTTGCTTCTGCTTTGGCTTCTCAGGGAGTACGTCCAGTCGTCTTCCAATCAAGTACTTTCCTGCAACGGGCATATGATCAATTATCACATGATTTAGCAATCAACGAGAATCCAGTCATCATTTTAGTTGGTGGCGGAACGATCTCTGCTAGTGATCGAACACACCAAGGAACGTTTGACATTCCTTATTTATCAAGTATCCCGAATATCAAATATCTTGCTCCAGCAACAAAAGAAGATATGATCTCTATGCTAGATTGGGCTTTTGAGCAAACAGCACAGCCTGTAGCTATTCGAATCCCTATTCACGGTGTGGAACATGGTAAAGCTATCGCAAATGATTACAGTATTCCAGCCTATCAGACAGTGAATAAAGGCGAAAAAGTGGCAATTTTAGCTTTAGGTGGTTTTCTTGGACTAGGAAAAGAAACAGTGGAAGCTTTTAGAGAAAAAGGAATCGAAGCAACATTGATCAATCCAGGAACAATCACAGAAAATGATGTAGAAACATTAGATAAATTAAAAGAAGCCCATGAATTAGTCATCACATTAGAAGATGGTAGTTTATCAGGCGGATTTGGTGAAAAAATCAGTCGTTATTATGGTGATTCTTCAATGCATGTGCTGAATTTCGGTGCAAAGAAAGAATTCACAGATAGTGTTCCAACAGTTAAACTTTATGAACGTTATCATTTGACACCAAGCCAAATCGTTGAGGATAGTCTACGTGTCTTAAATATTCAATAATCCATCGTATTTTCCATCCAGATAATCGTTTATACTAGTATCTGGATGGTTTTTATTATACGAAACAAAGGAGTAGATGCTATTATGTATCAAAAAGTAGAAGAATATTTCAAAAAGTTTCAAGAAAAATATCCTAGGTATCAATCAGAAGAACTAAGCTTTTTTTCATTTGGGAATACAGAAGAAATGGCAGATGAATTGAGTGAGTTAGTTGTAAAAAAAATAAAAACCGGTACATCAAGTGGATATGATCTATATAAAAAAGAGAAGGAACCTTTACCAAAAGTGGGTCAGTTAGATGTGGTTCTGAATGGAAAAAATGAACCAGTTTGTATCATCAAAAATATAAATGTGACTATCTTGCCTTTTAGTGAAATCACGGAAGAACATGCTTGGAAAGAAGGAGAAGGAGATCGAACGTTAGCCTATTGGCGGAAAGTCCATACTGACTTTTTCAAGCATGTCTACAAAGAAGCACTGAACTTGGCATTTACAGAAGAGAAGCTAATCGTATATGAAGAGTTTGAAGTAATTTTCTTTTAGCAAGAAAGGCTTGCTAAAAGAAAAAGGATAGCTACTTTATTGACTCTTAGATAGAAAAGGGTTACATTTTTATAAGAAGATGTATTTCTAGAGAACGTCATTGGAGGAGATAGTGTGGATGTACTGGAAAAAATAAAAGGTGGGGTTGTCGTTTCTTGTCAAGCTTTGGAAAATGAGCCATTACACAGTTCTTTTATCATGGGGAGAATGGCTTTGGCTGCAAAAGAAGGCGGAGCAGTTGGTATTCGCGCAAATACAACAGAAGATATCAATGAAATCAAGCGAATCGTTGATTTGCCGGTAATAGGGATTATCAAAAGAGATTACGATGGATCAGAAGTATTTATTACTGCGACAGAAAAAGAAGTGAAAGAACTTTTGGAGACGCAAGCTGAGATCATTGCACTGGATGCAACTTCTCGTAAACGTCCGACAGAAAAAACAACAGCTGAGCTTGTCCAAATGATCCACGATCACGGTCGATTAGCCATGGCAGATATTTCGACTTTTGCGGAAGCGCTTCAAGCGCAAGAAGATGGTTTTGATCTTTTGTCTACGACATTAGCAGGATATACAGAATATTCTCGAAAAACACAGGAGCCTGATTTTGATTTGTTGAATCAGATCATAGAACAAGTCAATATACCAGTAGTCATGGAAGGCCATACTGACTCTCCAGAACACGTAGAGAAAGCCTATGAATTAGGTGCTTTTTCAGTCGTGATTGGATCTATCATCACCCGTCCACAATTCATCACTAAAAGATATGTCGAAGCCGCGAATAAAGCAAAGAACTAAAAAACACGTACGGCACAGATTCTTGACAAAAAAGAAAAATTAATAGATAGTTTAAAGCAGATTCTAAGAAGAAGAGGAAAGCGTTGCTTTTCCTTTTGTCTTCGCAGATCTGCTTTTTAGCGTATTTTATAGAAAGAAGGCGAGACCATGTTTGAACGAAGTCCTTCAGAATTGACAGAACGTGAAAATTACAAGTTGCTGATTGGTTCAGTTATCCCTAGGCCGGTTGCAGTAGTAACGACTAAATCCGTAAATGATATAGTGAATATCGCACCCTTCAGTTACTTTAATATTGTCAGTTCGAATCCACCTATCTTATCCTTGGCGATCCAGAGAAAACAAGATACAGTAAAAGACACAGCAAAAAACATTCTTGAGACAAGAGAAGCGGTCATCCATATCCTTGATGAGGACAACGTAGAAGAAGCAAATAAAACAGCTGCTAATCTGCCTAATGAGGAAAGCGAACTACACTTGACTGAATTGACTTTAACGGATTCAGCAATCATTTCAGTACCAGCATTGACAGAAGCAAAAGTTCGTTTTGAGACAACCTTATATGAACATGTCGAGATACGGAATAAAAATAAAGTAACAGCTGATTTATTTTTGCTAGAAGTACAGAAATATCATTTGAATGAAACAGTTTATGATGAAAAGACGGGAAGAATCGATCCAAGAGAATTGAATGCTATAAGCCGTTTGGCAGGAAATGATTATGCAGCAATAGGAGAAATTTTCACGATCGCACGTCCCCAATAAGAAGGAGTAATAGTTATGTTAAAAATAAGTTATAAACCATCAGCAGATTCAAAAGAAATGGGAAAAGAATACGAGACAGTGAATGATTTTCTGCAAGGGCAGTATTTAGAAGTTCCGCCATTACAAGATCATTTTTTCGTCACCAAAGTTACTTTAGACGGCAAAGAAATAGGATTAACAGACCAGACGATTAGCGGTTTATTCAATTACTTAAACAAATAAACATTTATTCCGAAAAGTGAAAATCATATAAAAAAACACTAAAAATAAAAAGATTATCAAGGAATCCTAGCACAATTGAACGAAACTGCGCTGGGATTCTTTTACGTTATTTGTTATTTTTTCCTAAAAAATATTAAAGATTGTTAAATTTCACTATTTCATTTCAAATTTCATTGCCTATTCATTAGGAAAAGTCTATCATGGACTCGTAAATAGAATATAGTAATAACCTTGTTAGGTGAGGCTCCTATACAAACATAGGCTATTGCCCAGAAACGTCGAAAGTCGCCAATGGGTAAAACAGAAACTGTCGGATTAAGGCTTTTTCCAATAGCTAAGAATGTTTTCTTTACGTTGTATAGTGCTAAAACTCGGACGATGAGATGATGCTAGGTCAGAATTCTTGTTCGAAAAGGTTTCTGGCCTTTTCTTTATAGTTTCAAGACTGACTTATTTGAAGAGACAAACTCGCTCCTTACCTGACAAGTGGATTACTGTGGGAGGAGGAGATGCGGTGAAAAAAAGAAAAAAGATCGATTGGTGGATTTTGGGTCCTTATTTGACTTTGTCCATGATCGGCCTTTTAGAAGTATACAGTGCTAGTTCTTATCGTTTATTGCAAGCAGATGAAAATACAAAAAGTCTATTATTGCGCCAACTGATTTTCATATTTTTGAGTTGGGGCGTAATCTTCTTAGCTCGTTCAATCAAACTGCACTATTTACATCACCCTAAAATAGCAGGATATGGTTTAGCTTTATCGATTTTCTTTTTGATCTTAGTACGAGTAGGAATATTCGGTGTCACTGTCAATGGCGCACAACGTTGGATTTCTCTGTTTGGCATTCAATTCCAGCCTTCAGAATTAGCAAATCTTTTTCTGATTTTTTATCTAAGCTGGTTTTTTCGTGACGGAAATAATCCGCCAAAAAATCTAAAAAAACCTTTCCTGATTACAGTAAGCATAACTTTGTTGATTTTATTCCAGCCAAAGATTGCTGGAGCATTGATGATTCTTTCGATTGCGTGGGTCATTTTTTGGGCAGCAGCAGTTCCATTTAAAAAAGGAATCTATCTGATTGTTACTTTTTCTGCCTTATTGATTGGAGCAGCCGGCGGAGTATTATATTTAGGAAACAAAGGCTGGCTTCCCCAGATGATCAATCATGCTTATGAAAGGATTGCAACTTTAAGAGATCCTTTCATAGATAGTCATGGTGCGGGCTATCAAATGACTCATTCGTTTTATGCACTATACAATGGTGGCATATGGGGGAGAGGATTAGGAAACAGTATCACAAAAAAGGGATATCTTCCAGAGACAGAAACAGATTTTATTTTTTCGATCATTACAGAAGAGCTTGGGCTAATTGGTGCATTGTGTGTACTTTTCTTATTATTCTCATTATGCATGAGAATCTTTTGTTTAAGCAGTCGTTGTAAAAATCAGCAAGCTGGATTGTTTCTTTTAGGATTCGGAACTTTGCTATTCGTTCAGACGATAATGAATGTGGGAAGTATCGCAGGGCTTATGCCAATGACTGGCGTGCCATTACCATTTGTTAGTTATGGAGGAACAAGTTATCTGATCCTTTCTTTAGGGATCGGGATCACGTTGAATATTTCTTCGAAGATACAGGCCGAAGAGTTGCCGCTCTATCGACCTGAAAAACAATAAAGAGAAACTGAGAATCTCTCAGTTTGAATTATCATAAAGGACTATCTTTTATTTTTCAAGCGAGAGATTCTTTTTAGAAAGAGGAATTCGCAATGAAAGTATTTCAAAAAATCATATTATCTGTTTTGTTACTGCTTACACTAGTAGTCGGCTTTTTTTCGATTGAATTTGTCCATGGATTTTCGTCTGCAAAACAGACCTCAACTGTAAAAAAGGTAGATCCGAAAAGTGTCCCTACCACACTAAACGTGGCTTTGATTGGTTCGGATGCCCGTTCGAAAGACGAAAATGGTCGCTCAGATTCACTTATGGTTGCACAATACGACCAGAAAACACAACAAGCAAAACTAATCTCTATCATGAGAGACTCATATGTCGATATACCAGGTTACGGAATGGATAAAATCAATGCAGCGTACTCTTACGGAGGAGTTGATTTATTGAACCAAACATTAAAGGAAAATTTCAAATTTGAAGCCCGGTATTATGCAAGTATCACATTTCAAGATTTTATCGATTGCGTCAATGAACTGTTTCCTGATGGAGTAAAGATTGATGCAGAAAAATCTTTAGATTTAGATGGCGTATATATAAAAAAAGGGAAGCAAGTAATGGATGGCAATACGTTACTGCAGTATGCTCGATTCCGTGAAGACGAAGAAGGAGACTTTGGGAGGATTAGAAGACAGCAACAAGTGATTAAAGCTATCTCTCAGCAGCTGAATGACGTCACTTCGATATTTAAATTACCGAAAGCGGTGGGAAAACTACTTGGCAGTATCCAAACGAACCTTCCTGAGAGTGTGCTACTGGATTGCGGTATGGATTTCCTCAAAGACGATAATAAAAAGATCGATACATTATCCGTACCAGTAGACGGCAGTTGGGACTTCAACGACAATACGCCTTCCGGAAGTGTTCTGGAATTAGATTTGACCAAAAACCAAGAAGCAATCAAAAAATTTCTGAATAATTAAGTAAAGAAAATAAAAGAAAAGAAGTTAGAAATAACAATTTATGTTATGTTCTGACTTCTTTTATTATGTTAGAATAAACAGGTATAAATAGTGAAAATAAAGGAATAACAAGCAAAAGAAGGAGGGAAAAATGAAAAGAAGTGACAAGCACGGCAAAAATCGAACAGGCGCTTATATTGCCGGCGCAGTGATTTTAATAGTAGCTGCAAGTGGCGGTTATTTTTACTACCGGCACTACCAAGAAACCCAAGCAGTAGAAGCTGGAGAAAAGACGGTTGAGCAATTTGTCCAAGCTTTAAACAAAGGAGATTATAACAAAGCTGCAGGAATGGCATCGAAAAAGGCAGCAAATAAAAGTGCATTATCTGAAAAAGAGATCTTAGAAAAATACCAAAATATATACGGTGCTGCCGATGTCAAAGGACTTGAGATATCAAATCTAAAAGTAGATAAAAAAGATGATTCTACTTATAGCTTTTCATATAAAGCAAAGATGAATACCTCATTAGGTGAATTGAAAGATCTTTCTTATAAAGGAACATTAGACAGAAATGATGGAAAAACCACGATCAACTGGCAGCCTAACTTGGTTTTTCCAGAAATGGAAGGAAATGACAAAGTAAGTCTGACCACGCAAGAAGCAACAAGAGGGAACATTTTAGATCGAAATGGGGAACCATTAGCAACAACCGGCAAACTAAAACAATTAGGAGTCGTTCCAAGCAAACTTGGGGATGGGGACGAAAAAACAGCCAATATCAAAGCCATTGCTTCTGCATTCGACTTAACAGAAGATGCTATCAATCAGGCTATTTCACAAAGCTGGGTACAACCCGATTACTTTGTCCCATTGAAAATCATTGATGGAGCAACGCCAGAACTTCCAGCTGGAGCTACCATCCAAGAAGTAGACGGCAGATATTATCCTTTGGGTGAAGCAGCTGCTCAACTGATTGGTTACGTGGGAGATATCACAGCAGAAGATATTGATAAAAATCCAGAATTAAGCAGTAATGGAAAAATCGGACGATCTGGTTTGGAAATGGCTTTTGATAAGGATCTTCGTGGGACTACAGGTGGAAAATTAAGCATCACAGATACAGACGGTGTCGAGAAAAAGGTTCTGATCGAGCATGAAGTCCAAAACGGAAAAGATATCAAATTGACAATCGATGCAAAGGCACAAAAAACAGCTTTCGACAGTCTAGGAGGAAAAGCTGGATCGACTGTTGCGACAACGCCAAAAACCGGTGATCTTCTTGCGCTTGCTAGCTCTCCAAGCTATGATCCAAACAAAATGACAAACGGGATCTCACAAGAAGACTACAAAGCTTATGAAGAAAATCCTGAACAACCATTCATCAGCCGATTTGCGACAGGTTATGCTCCTGGATCTACGTTTAAAATGATCACAGCAGCAATCGGTCTCGACAACGGCACTATCGATCCAAATGAAGTGTTGACGATCAACGGGCTTAAATGGCAAAAAGATAGTTCTTGGGGATCGTATCAAGTAACTCGTGTTAGTGATGTGTCACAAGTAGACTTAAAAACTGCTTTGATTTATTCCGATAATATATATATGGCGCAAGAAACGTTGAAAATGGGGGAGAAGAATTTCCGTGCAGGTTTGGATAAATTCATTTTTGGTGAAGACCTTGATTTGCCAATCAGTATGAATCCAGCACAAATTTCTAATGAAGAGAGCTTTAATTCAGATATCTTGCTAGCTGATACTGGATATGGACAAGGCGAACTTCTAATTAATCCTATCCAGCAAGCAGCAATGTATTCTGTTTTTGCCAACAATGGCACACTTGTCTATCCTAAATTGATTGCAGATAAAGAGACAAAAGATAAGAAGAATGTCATCGGCGAAACAGCAGTACAAACGATCGTGCCAGATCTGAGAGAAGTTGTGCAAGATGTAAATGGTACAGCACATTCTCTTTCTGCTTTAGGGATTCCATTGGCAGCGAAAACTGGTACAGCGGAAATCAAAGAAAAACAGGATGAAAAAGGGAAAGAGAACAGTTTCTTGTTTGCTTTCAACCCTGATAACCAAGGATATATGATGGTTAGCATGTTGGAAAATAAAGAAGATGATGATTCAGCAACTAAACGAGCACCCGAACTATTACAATACCTCAACCAAAATTATCAATAAAGAACGACTTCATAACTATAGTAAAAGGACTGTGACGGTATCGTCACAGTCCTTTTTTCGCATAAACGACAGGTTCACGACCACTTTCTGGGTCACTCACACTTCATAAACTTTTTTTGTAAAATATTTCAGAACAAGTGGAGAAATAAGTGTACTTAATAAAATCACGATTACTAAAGGTGAATAGTACTGTGGTTCGATCAATTGACTTTGCTGTCCAATTTGCAAAATGATCAAAGCCATTTCTCCACGCGAAATCATACCAGCACCGACCATCAATGAACTATGTTGAGAAAAACCGGCAATCTGAGCACCAAAATACCCTCCAAGCAATTTGGTCAAAATTGCTACAAGCGTCAATATAGAAATAAAGAGAAGCTGCTCACCAAAGTCAGAAAAATCAACTTCTAATCCTACACTGACAAAAAATACTGGTATAAATACTGCATATCCTAAAGCTTCAACATTGTGGTATACTTCTTCTTTGACCTTTGTCTGACTGACTGCTATCCCAGCAAAAAAGGCACCAATGACAGAACTAAGACCTACAAGATCCGCTACGTATGACATACCTAAACAAATAACTAGCGATACGATGATAATAGAAGAATTTGCGTACACTTTTTCTGCAAATGAAAGCAAGAAGGGTGCAATCCATTTGACTAATAAGAAAATAAAAACAAAGTAAACGAGTTGTTCAATCAAAACAAGCGGTAAAGAAGCATTGCTAGAAGCTTCTCCAGTGAGAAAAGATAGACTGAAACTTAGGACTAAAACGACTAAAATGTCATCTACAACAGAAGCACCTAAAATAGTTGAGCCTTCTTTCGTATTCACCACGTTTAGTTCCTTTAATACTTCAACTGAAATACTGACAGAAGTTGCTGCAAGAATAATTCCAAAGAAAATTGCTTCATTTCCCGAAACTTGGAATGCTTCGCCTGTTAGCCAACCAAAAACAACAGGGAAGATGATTCCGAGTAAAGCAACGAACATGCCTGGTCGGAAATATTTTTTCAAAAGAGATAAATCACTTTCCAGACCAGCTAAAAACATCAATAAGATTACACCAATCTCCGAGAAGTCATGGACTAGAATATCCGGTTTGACCCAATTCAATCCAGCTTGTCCTAGCAAAACACCAACAAGTAATTGTCCGATTACTGCTGGAATACCTAATCTCCTAGAGATATGCGAGCCAATCGTTGTTGAAATCAATATCAAGCATAAAATACCAATAAATTCCATTCTCATCATTCCTTTGTATAAAATATAGCCCGAACTTAGCATAACATATATTATTGAAAAAATAGGAAAATATACTCATAAAAAAACCAACAATCCAAAAGTATTTTTTGGTTTGTTGGTTTTTAAACAGTCTATTTTAATAACTAAAAACGATTAACGTATAGTCATTTTTCTTACTCTGATAAAATTGATGATTTCCTGGATACCCATGAAAATCAAGATGAAACCGAATATTTGAAATAGAACCATCAAGCTTTTGAATGGATTAAACAATAAGACGAATCCGCCAATCAACAACAGAATACTATAAACACTCCAACTTTTAGCTTTTGTATTCATGCTGAAGAACAACTGGAACAAGCTGTTGATGATAACAGCTAATCCAAGAAGAATCGGCAGGATAGAAACGATTGCAGGTGCAAAAGCATAAACGATCAGCGCACAGATCAGGAAAAAAAGACCACTAAACAGACCGATACTCCAAGAACCTGTTTTCCTTTTAAAACGGTAAGCCTCAAAAAGATTCAACACCCCAAGCAAAACAAGATAGGCAGTGATCAGATAACCGATAAAATGAAAAACAGCAGAAGGGTTTAGCACAATCGCAATCCCAGAAATAATATAAACAGCAGCTCTTAATAAGGCATATTTTTGAATATTTTGTTTAATCGTCTCAAACATATAAGAAAACCTCCTTTGACTTATTTTAACGTGAACTAGTCATTTTACCAAATCAAACGTTACAAAATGAGTGAAGGAGAAGAGCTTCTTAAGAAAGATCATTTTCTGAGGATCTTTTCCATTTTTTTGCCTTTTGCTAGCTCATCGATCATTTTATCTAAATAACGAATTTCTTTCATCAAGTTATCCTCGATGTTTTCTACTCGCACACCACAAACAACACCTGTAATCAAAGAACGAGAAGGATTGGGGGCAGGGGCTTCCGCAAAAAATTGTTCGAAAGTCACTTGTTTTTGTAGTTGCTCTTCTAGTTCTGTTTGGGAATAACCTGTCAGCCAGCAAATGATTTCATCTACTTCCTCTTTTGTACGATCTTTTCTCTCTGCTTTTGCTACATACATAGGATAAACGCTTGCAAAACTTGTCTTAAAAATACGATTTTGCGCCATAATCAGTCACCTTTCTTCTCTCAAACTATTTACTACTTATAGTATATAAGAAAAAGAGAAGAAAAAGTGATTATTCAAAAAAAAAGACAAGAAGGATTGTGACAAAATTCTTATCACAATCCTTTTTTTCGAATAAACGGTGTTCTCATGCCTACTCCTCAGCCACAGGTCACAATATTCAACAAACATGAGAAACTGTTTATTGAAATTGTTCCTTGTGACTCGGAGCTGAACGGCAGGCTCACAACCCCTATCTGTCTTTTGTACAATCTTTATAGTTCAAGTGCGCATCAGATAATCGAATGCTCCTAAAGCTGCAGTAGCTCCTGAACCCATTGAAACGATGATTTGTTTGTATGGACTATCTGTACAATCACCAGCTGCGAAAACGCCGGGGATATTCGTTGCGCCATTTTTCTCGGTCACTATTTCATTTCTTGGATTCATTTCGATCGTTCCATCTAGCCAATCCGTATTAGGGAGTAAGCCGACTAGAATGAATACTCCTGAAACAGCTAGTGTATGCATCTCCATCGTACGGCGATCGATATAGGAGAGAGATTCTACCTGATTCGTACCGCTGATTTCTTTCGTCGCTGCATGTTTGATAACAGTGACATTCGCAAGAGAGACTAGTTTATCCTGTAAGATTTGATCTGCTTTTAATTCTGGTAAGAATTCTAGAACATATACATGTTTTGCTAACCCAGCCAAATCAATTGCTGCTTCAACACCAGAATTACCACCGCCGATAACAGCAATCTCTTTTCCTTTAAATAGAGGACCGTCACAGTGTGGACAATAAGCAATTCCTTTATTTTTAAACTCTTTTTCGCCCGGTACATTGATAGAACGCCAGTGCGCACCTGTCGCAATAATTGCAGTTTTTGCTTGAAGTGATATACCGTTAGCCAAGCCGATATTGATAAAATCTTGCTCTTTATTTAAGGAAACAGCCTCTTGATTGATCATAATATCGATAGGGTAACTACGCACATGATTTTCTACTTGCTGCATTAATTTTGGCCCTTCTGTGTAAAGGGTACCAATCATGTTTTCAATTCCCAGTGTTTCAACGACTTGTCCACCGAAGGAGTCAGCAACAATCCCTGTGCGGATTCCTTTACGTGCTGCATAGATAGCTGCACTACTAGCTGCTGGTCCGCCACCGACCACTAATACATCATAAGGTTTTTTTTCAAATAATTCTTCTTCAACCAAAGGACCAGTGATTTTTTCAACGATTTGTTCGATCGTCATGCGTCCGCTACTAAATTCTTCACCATTTAAAAACACTGTTGGCACTGCCATGATTTGTTTATCATCAATTTCTTTTTGGAACATACCGCCTTCAATCATCGTATGAGTAATATTTGGATTTAATACAGCTAATATATTCAATGCCTGTACAACGTCCGGGCAATTGTGACAAGTCAAGCTAACATAACTGTCAAAATGCAGCTTTTGTTTGATTTGTTTGATTTTGAGACTCAAAGACTCACTGATTTTTGGTGCCCGTCCACTAATTTGTAACAGTGCTAGTAAAAAAGAAGCAAATTCATGACCGAGGGGGATACCAGCAAAAATAATTCCACTTTCTTTGCCAAGAGGGCTGATAGAAAAACTAGGTGTCCGCATCAACTCTTTTTTTTCCCAAGAGATTTTAGGAGACATTTCTGATATTTCCTTCGTAAATTCTGCTAATTTTTGACTATTTTCACTAGTATCCAAACTAACAGAAAAAACAATAGGAGATTCAATCAGTGCTAAATATTGTTCGAGGTTTTGTTTAGTTTCTTTATCTAACATGTCGACCACCTAAATTTTTCCAACAAGATCAAAACTTGGTTTCAATGTTTCGCCACTTTCTTTCCATTTTGCCGGACAAACTTCACCTGGGTGGGTACGTACATATTGAGCAGCCCGTATCTTATCAATCAGTGCACTAGCATCACGGCCAATTCCATCTGCATTGATTTCCATAGCTTGAACGATGCCGTCTGGATCAATAATAAATGTTCCTCGTTGAGCTAATCCTTGTTCTTCATCCAACACATCAAAAATACGAGAAATCCGATGCGAAGGATCGCCAATCATCGTGTATTCGATTTTACCGATAGCATCTGATGTATCATGCCATGCTTTGTGAGTAAAATGGGTATCTGTAGAGCAAGAAAAGACTTCAACACCCAAAGATTTCAAGGTGCTGTATTGTTCTTGTAAGTCTTCTAGTTCAGTGGGGCAAACAAAAGTGAAATCTGCTGGGTAGAAACATAGGATGCTCCAATTCCCCATAAGGTCTTTCTCGCTAATTTCTAAAAATTCTCCTTGATGATAAGCTTGAACGTTAAATTCTTCGATTTTTTTCCCAATCAATGACATAGTAAAACCTCCAATAATAATTATTTATTTATAATGATTGTAATTTAGTTGGAGTTAGAAAGTCAATGAATATTTTGTTATTTAATAAAGATTACTCAAAAACGCTGGTTAATTATAAAATGGAAGAGGCATAAGAAAATACAACTACTTGAAATACTCAGGATAACGTTGAGTGACAGTTTCTTGTTCTTTCAGCATCATGTGCAAGTGCAATCCCGTTTGAAAACGAGCTTCTTCTGGTTTTTTATCGACTAATGCTCTGAATAAATCTTCATGTTGTTCCATGATCGTTTCCCATGGAAGCCCTTGTATGGTCACTCTTAACCAACGAAAACGTTCTAAATGGGTATTGTGGTCATCTAACCAGTTCCAAACTTCTTTTCTGCCGGCAATTTCGAAACAAGCTTCATGAAATAAATTATCTGCACGAAAAAACGCACGTTCATCCTTTATTTGGGCTGCTTTTTCTTGTTCTTTTAAAATCGTTTCTAACACTATTCGTGTTTGATGGTCCAATTTAGAACAGCATTCAATCATGATTTGCTGTTCTAATTGTTCTCGAACAAATCGAGCATTTTCTGCAGAATAGAGATTGATTCTTGAAACATACGTACCACTTTGAGGAACTGTGTACACGAGTTCTTGCTGACGTAGTTGAATCAATGCTTCGCGAATGGGGGTCCGGCCGATAGAAAGATGTTCCTCCAGCGCTTTTTCAGATATTTTTCTTCCAGGTTCTAGGTCCGCATAGATGATTTGTTTACGAATCGCTTGGTAAGCTTGAGATTGCAAGCTACTTTTCATTTTTATACCTCCAAAATCATTTCTATGAACGTAGTATAACAGAAGAGATCTGAAAAACAATCTGATATGTCACTTTAACTCGTAGATTTGTACAAATAGTAAAATTTTGATTGACATAGCGGTTTTTATTGCATAAAATTCATTTGAAGACAAAAACTGATATGTTAGTTTGGGAGGGGAAAAATGATTGATTTAAACAACTGGGAGAACTTTATTCCTGAATTATCTCAAAAAGAAGTAGAAATACCTCATTTTGACCGTGCATCATTAAGAGAAACTGGACAAAGAAATCCTGTCTGGATCCATTTTGGTGGCGGAAATCTTTATCGAGGATTTCATGCAGAAATCGCTCAATGTTTAGCGGATCAAGGCGAATTGCCCACTGGTGTCATTGTTTGTGAAACATTCGATGAAGAAATAATTGAAAAGGCTTACCTAGTTTTTGATGATTTGGTTCTTGAAGTGGTCATGCCAAGCAGTGGAAAATTTATCAAACGTGTATTAGCTGCGACAGCTGACAGTCTGTATTGTCATCCAGATTGTTCGGAACACTTTGCTAAGATGATTGGTCACTTTGAAAATCCGAGTTTACAATTAGTTACTTTTGCTATTACTGAAAAAGGTTATCGATTGAAAGATACAAGTAATAAATATATAGGACCGATTGCAGTTGATATAAAAAATGGTCCGAAAAAGCCATCACATACGATGAGTATTCTTGCTGCACTACTTTATAGACGGTTTTTATCGGGAGCTTGGCCGATTGCACTTGTCTCTACAGATAATTTTTCACAAAACGGCAGTCAATTACGTACTTCGTTGCTAGCGATCGCAAAAGAATGGCAAAAGGAAGGTTATGTACCAGAAACATTTATCCAATACTTATCGAATGAAGAAATCGTTGCGTTTCCATGGACAATGATTGATCGTATCACTCCGAATCCTTCCATATCAGTTAGCAGAATGTTGGCAGAAGAAGGCTTTTTAAATATGTCGATCTTGCAAACCGCAAAGGGAACCAATATTGCGCCATTCGTCAATACAGAAGATATCCATTATTTAATCATGGAAGATCATTTTCCAAACGGACGTCCGAGATTCGAAAAAGCTGGAGTGTTCTTGACTGATCGTGCAACGGTAGATAAAGCAGATACGATGAAAGTGACGACTTGTCTTAATCCTTTGCATACGGCTTTAGCTATTATGGGTTGTTTACTGGGTTATAGGAGTATAGCTGAAGAGATGAAAGATCCAGATTTGTCACTGTTAGTTTCTGAAATCGGGTACAATGAAGGTCCTCCAGTCGTAGAATCGCCTGGAATCATTGATCCAAAGACCTTTCTTGAAGAAGTAGTCACTGTGCGATTTTCTAATCCAAATATTCCTGACATGCCTCAGCGAATCGCCACGGATACCTCTCAAAAGGTGGCGATTCGTTACGGTGAGACGATTAAAAAATATATGGAAATAGAAAATAAGGACCCGCAGACTCTTGTGTTCATCCCATTGATTCTCGCTGCTTGGCTTCGATACCTTATTGGCCTTGATGATCAAGGAAAACCATTCACACCGAGTCCAGATCCTTTGCTGGTGGAACTTCAGCACAGGCTTTCTGATATTCAATTGGGTACGCAAGATACCTCACATATCCAAGAGAAAATTGTTCCTATTTTGTCAAATAAAGAAATTTTTGGTGTAGATCTTTATCAAGCTGAGATTGGCAGAAAAATAGAAGGAATGTTCATCAAAATGTTGGCAGGACCCAATGCCGTACGAAAAACATTACAGAATTACTTACAAGAACATGGAGGAACTTTATAATGGAAATGACTTTTAGATGGTAGGGTTCACAAGAGGAAAAGATTGCTTTAGATGAAATCAGACAAATACCTGCAGTCAAAGGTATTGTAGGCACATTGATGGATATACCAGTAGGAGAAGTGTGGCCTAGGGAACGGATCAAAGAATTAAAAGAAGAAATTGAGTCTCGTGGATTGACACTAAAGGTTATCGAAAGCGTCAATGTGCATGATGCCATTAAAATTGGTTTACCATCCCGTGAGCAGTATATCGAAAACTATAAGCAGACGATTCGAAACTTGGCAGAATATGGAATAGAAGTCATCTGCTATAATTTTATGCCTGTATTTGATTGGGTCAAATCTGATCTTGATTACCGCTTAGAAGATGGCTCATCTACGTTAGCTTTTATATCCGCTGATATTCCAGCTGATCCAAAAGAAATCGTCGAACGCATCGAACAGTCCAGCAATGAATTCGAGTTGCCGGGGTGGGAACCTGAACGCTTAGCTCATATCAAATCTTTGCTTGAAGCGTATGCATCAATAGACGAAGAAAAACTTCGAGAAAATTTTGCTTATTTTCTTCAATCAATCATCCCGACATGTGAAGAGGTAGGGGTCAAAATGGCTGTACACCCAGATGACCCGCCGTACTCGATTTTTGGATTACCTCGAATCGTAAAGAATCGAGAAGACCTAGATTGGTTGTGCCGAGTAGTAGACAGTCCTTCTAACGGAATCACTCTTTGTACAGGAAGTATTGCAGAAGATCCAGAAAATGATGTGTATGAAATTTTAGCAGAATTTTGCCAAAGAGACCGGATCCCATTTGCTCACGTTCGAAATATCAAGTTTTTAGATAATCGAGATTTCTATGAGGCACCGCATAAATCAGAATACGGTTCATTAGACATGTACCGTATACTAAAAACAATGTATGACAACGGATTTGACGGATACATCCGCCCTGATCATGGCAGAATGATTTGGAATGAGACAGGAAGACCAGGATATGGCTTATATGATCGAGCATTAGGTGCGGTATATCTAAATGGATTATGGGAAGCAATTGAAAAAGGAAACGAACGTAAAGAAAACCAGTAAATAATTTATAATTTTATTATGTAAAAGAAAAAGATATTCAAATTTTTGTGACATAAATCCGTATGCTTTTCAACAGTATACGGATTTATGTCACTTCTTTGGTCTAGGAACTAGAGGTTATCTTGATTTTCTTTTTCCGATTGGTTCATAAGAGCCTCTTCTTTTAATTCAAAAATATATTCTGAAATCCTCATAATCACTTTTTTCCAATCTTCTGGTGTGATGATTCCCTTTAAAATATATATTTTTTGATGTGGGAAGGCAACTGTTTCAAAGGGCAGTCACTGATAACGATGTTACAGTTCTCCATAAAATCGTTTTGTATTTTGATCGATTCATTTGAAAAAATTTGTTCTATCTTAACAATCAAATCTTTACTGATATAAAAATCACGCGTATAGTTCACACCAATCACGATCAGCGGTTGTTTTTTGTAACGATCATATAAATGTACTAGATCTTCGACCATCCATAGCACATTTTCTTTTTCTAAAATATCTGGCAGCATATGTTGATTTTGTTCTCTGAAATCCATGTAAAATCGTTCAATAGCTGTTTGGATTTCTTTCAATACGTTATGCTCTTGATAAAGCATAAAAGTAGGAAGGGGCGTATTTGGTTGATTGAAGTTAAGAAATCCATTATAAAGTTTATTTCGTGCGAACGCCAACGAGTAAAGAATCTTTTCTTTTTCAGGCATAAACAAATCAAATACAGTACAAAAGGATTCCACCATTTTTCTTGAATAAAGAACATGAGGAACATTTGCTTTTCTTAAAAGTTCGTATTGCTCCAAACTTGTTTTTTCTGATTCGATTTTCGTGATAGAGAGCCGAGCTAAAATATTCACTAGGATGCGTTGTTCGCGACAAATTGGCAGATTGGGACGCAAAATATCGACAGAGGGATCAATAAAAAAGTCAATATATTCATACTCCTCAAACTCTCTTTGCACACCTTTCACAGAAGTAGCCGGAAAATTCTCTTTACATATTTTCAACAGCAAATATAATTTATCCATCATACCGCTATTCAGTCGGTCAAGTACCTCTTTTTTAAAAAAAGTATTCATCATAAAAGCAACTACCTGTGGTTCTTCATCATAAAAATCTGTAGCAGTACTTGAAAAGATATTCCAATAAATATCTAATGCTGCATATTGGATTTGTACTTCTTTTCCAGAAAAGGACTTTCTTCCATTATTAGAAAAGGAGACAGACAAACCATACAATGCTAAAAATGCATTGATTTTTTTCATTTTCGTATACAGATAAGAGGCACTATAGTTCGTTTGCTGACTTAAACTGATAATCGAATTTGTCTGACAACTGAACAAAGAAGTCAAGATCTCATAACTGACCGATTCGTTGCAGTACCTTCCAAATAGACGATAGTAGCAATAAGCCGGATCAATTCCTTCAAAATTCAACTTCAAAAAAGGTTTTTGTTTATCAATATGCAATTCTGTTAGATTTAGACGCTCAAAATCTTGTTCTAATTCTTTGATGTATAATAGAAAATTTGATTCAGACATATGGAAATGATCTGCTAAATATTGTGTAGTAATAAAGAAACGATGTTCAGACAGGAAAAGAAAAATATCTAATTTTGTATTGCTTTTTTTCTTTAAAAGATACGTTTTTATCGCTTCTTGGGTTTGCATGAAGGGCGCTCCTTTTTACTTAAATTGTTAAAACTTGAAAATATTACTGTTTTTTTCATGAATCTAGACAAAAAGACAGTAAACATATAGGCACAATCTCTACTATCTTATTTCTTGCATACAAAAAAATCAAGGAGTGAGAGAGTTATGAGATATCCAACCATCTTAATCTCAACATTTACAGCCTTAAGCTTATCGCTTACTATAAATCAGACAGTGCATACAGAGGAGATAGGAACAGCAAATTGGGCAGAAACCAAATGGGCCAATGTTAATCGAATTACTTTCCAAGATGAATTTTCTTCCTTCAATTCAGGTGTCACAAAATTGAAAAAAGGACAAACAGCGACCATCAAAGCAACAGTTGATTATTCGGGAGACTTAGCACCGATACGACAATCAGCTGTTACATTTGAGAATGTTGACCCTGCTTTATTGATCAGTTACGACGAGAATACTTTGTCTATCCAACACAAGCAAGCAACATTTACTTTCACCGTCACATTAAATCAGGACTTGCTAAAACCAGCACTGTTTACTGTCAAAGTAGCAGATGGCTTACCGAACGATCTTCATTATTTGACGCCGTATAGTCAACGGCAGACAGTTGAGCAAGATTCAGCAATCGACTCAGGAGGAGGAGATCTTGTTGGGGAACCAACGGATAAACCAGAAAATGAAAACAAGCCTGATATACCGCCTACAGAAAATCCAGACGGAGAACAGCAACCGGAAATAGAATCTGGTGAAGAGCCTGATACAGAAATGAAGCCGGAGCCAGACAATGAATCAAAACCTGAAACAACTCCCGAAGAAAAACCAGGCACAGATAATGAAACCGAGAATCCAGAGAAACCAGATGTGACTCCAGAACCACCAAATAGGGTTCCTGAAGAAAAGCCAGATGTGTCCCCAGAAATGCCAGAAAAAACACCTGAAACAAATATAACGGCAAAAGAGATAAGCACCCAAAAGGATGAAAAGAAAGAGAGTCAAAAAATAGATACAACCATTCAACAAATAAATAAAGAGAAGCAGAATACACAAACACAACGATTTGATAACCCTCACCCAGCTGAGACTTTAAAAAGTAGCAAAGATACAATCCTTGCTAGTCCTGATACGAAAAATAAACAGCTGCCAAAATCTGGAGAAGCACAAAATAAAGTCATACTGTGGAGCGGAATCATTCTATTAGGCATAACAATGATGTTTTCTGTAAAAAGATTTAAACAAAATAGATGACACTGACATTTGAAGAATGTCGGAGAACACATTTTTACAAACGAAAAAGTAATATTAATAAAACGACCCTGAATAGCAGATTCTAAATCTGATATTTAGGGTCGTTCTAATTTTTATCTTTCTTCATTTTTAATTTAAAGGAGATCTGTTTCTCTTGGTGAATGATTCGGAATCTTTTTCACTTTCAGCACATCTAAAAAGAAGGTGAAGATCGGAATGCCGACAATCAATCCCCAAACGCCAAAGAATCGTTCACTAACAAGCAAGACCACGAATGTATAAAAAATCGGCAAGTCTGTTTTGCTAGACATTAATTTTGGGTTCAGTACATAAGATTCGATCAGATGTACAACCAAAATCGTCATCAGGATGTAAACAACATCTCTGATTCCTCCTTGTGAATAAGCAATGAAAGATAGAGGAATACAAGAAATAATAACGCCTGCTACTGGGATCAGACTTAGAATGAATATCATAATTGCTAAGCTCAGCAGTTGGTGAAAGCCAAATGCGGCCAAGGCAATAGTTGTGAGCAGGGTGTTTAAAAGAGCAATAATAAATTGAGCTTCTAATACTAAACCAAATGTATTGACAAACTTATCGGCGAAATAATATAGATCTTGAAAGAACCAAGAAAACTCACTTTTTAGAAATAACCGTGAGAAAAAAATCGTTTTTTGCTTTTCAATCATAAAAAAGAAACTTAAGATGAACGACATAGCGAACGCCACTGCCAGTTTTCCTATATCTTGTAAATAGCCAAGCGCAATTGACGCGCCATTTTGAAGCTGTTCAAAGAAATCGTTCCGCTCGATATAATTGTGGATGTACTGTAAAACTGGATCTGCATCTTTTGGTTGATGCTCGTAAAAATCAATAACAGATTGGATCATATCGAATGTTTGATGAATAAGCATCGGGATATACTTTGTGAATGCCAGATAGATAAGATAAACGATCAATGTATAAATCATGATGGCTAAAATACCTGTAGGGATTCGGACAAATCGCTGAATGATTTGAACAAGGTGGATCATCAAGTAAGTAAAGATAAATGTGAGTAAAATGGTTGTAATCATACTTCTTACTAAGAAAAGTACAAAAATGACAGATAATAAAACAGTGAGGCGGCGTATTTTTTCATTCGCCAAAAAACGCTGATAAACGGACAATTTGACAACCTCCAAATAACAAAAATAAACACGTTATTCATTATATGATGGAATACGAAAATAAGAAAGGGAAAGAGCAAAAAGAAAAACCGCTAAATGACGTTATCTTATGAGTTGGTTTTCCTCATAAAATCGTTCATCTAGCAGTTTCAGCCCTTTTTCTGGTCTTGATGAAAATTATCTATCATTTTTCGGGTCAGATGTTGCAGTGTATCCAATTCTTCCTGTTCAAGCGGAAGATAAGACTTGATCTTTTGTGGAATACCTTCTGCTTGTTTTTGCAACGCAACTCCTTGAGAAGTGAGCGTAACATTTACGATTCTTTCGTCATCCGTTTCACGCTGACGCTTGATATAATTTTTTTCTGCTAACTTCTTCAGTAAGGGGGTTAGCGTACCAGAATCCAGACACAAATCATTTCCTAGCTCTTTCACTGTAGTCTTTTTCTTTTCCCATAAAACTAGCATCACAAGATACTGGGTATAGGTAAGATCCAGCGGTTTGAGAAGGGGAGTGTAGTGCCTGATGATCTCCTTAGAGGCGGCATATAAAGGAAAACATACTTGATTAGCTAAATATAGATCTTCCATTTTTCCACCTCCGCTGTTTCACTATAGTGTATCATAGCGGATTTACACAAAAAAGTCTATTCACTAACAGCTTTCAGAGTAACTTCGATATTTCCAGCTGTCGCTTTTGAATAAGGGCACACTTTATGTGCAGCTTCTAATAATTCTTGGGTTTCTTCTAGAGAAAGGCCTTCGATAGATCCTTCAATCTCTACGCCTAAGACAAAGCTCATTTCACTTTCGGAATAAAGAGAAACTTGTGCGCTGACAGTAGAAGCGCCAGAAATATTTTTTTGTTGTTTAATCAACTCCAATGCACTGTTGAAACAGGCACTGAAACCAGCTGCAAACAATTGTTCAGGATTTGTTGCGTTTTCAACACGTTTACCAGGAGCTGCAATATTTAATTCGAATGTGTGATCAGGATTATGGACTTCTCCAGAACGTCCGCCTGTGTTGATCATTTTTGTAGAATACATTTTTTTCATAAGATTACCACCTTTTATTATATTTGATGCAATTAGATTGTACACAATTTAATTATAAAAAGCAAAGAAATTGATTATTCAAGAAAAAAGAGAAAGCACATGGAACAAACTTGCTTCCTCTAATAAGAATATTTACAAAAAAATATCAGTGACAAGAACTAATCCCATCATAAACTTTACATATATTTTTCAAAAAGTTGTTTTCTTTCTTCAAAACTTACTTCACGATGAACCTGATGAAGCATCCATAAATAACCAAAAGGATCCCTGAACATCGAATTGGTCACACCAAAGTCCATCATTTCTGTCATTTCTTGGATCTCTACACAGCCATTTCGTAATGCTTTATTATGTGTGTCCTTAATGTCAGAGACGATGATATTGAACCAGATCGTATTTGGATGTTCAGCAGTAGGGGCAGTCAGACCAATGGGCGGATTGTCATCCAGCATATGGAACCGCGTGCCATACAAGGAAAAAATGACTTCATTATTGCCTCTAGGATACTCTGTTGCCTCAATCAGTTCTATTTCATCAAAGATCGTTTGATAAAGTTTTAGAGCTTTCAAACTATCATTTAATACAAAATCGATTTCTGTTCCTTTATGCATAAAATTCTCCTCTCTTTTTCAATCGAACATTTACTTATTTCTTCTATTATTATACCAGTTAAAGAAAACGCATTCAAAATAATAGGGTTGATTACTTACCAACTCATTCGATTGGATGATAAGTAAATCCGCGTCCCATTACTTCTGCTACGCTGTTGACAATGACAAAGGCGCTTGGATCAATTTCTTCTATCAGAGGTTTCATTCGAGAGAATTCATGATCGGTCACAACGATCAATAACACTTCTTTTGACTTTCGGTTATAGCCGCCTTTTGCCTCCAGCAAGGTAAGCCCGCGTCCGATTTCAGCACTTAAGCGAAGGCGAATGTCTTCCAAAGAATGTTCGCTCATAACCATGACGGATTTCTTCCGATTGATCCCTGTTTCGATATAGGTCATGACGATTGAAGTGATTGCAATAGATAAGATAGCGTAAAGAAATTCTTCTATTCCAAAAACAAACAGATTGAGAGAAACGACGAAAGCATCTGTAAGAAACAGGCCGATCGAAGTGTTCAAGTGGAAATATTTTTTAAAAATGAGGGGAGGGATCGTCGTGCCACCACTGGAAGAGTTATTTTTATATAAGATGGCCACTCCTAAAGCAAAAATCGCACTTCCAAAAATGACAGATAACAACCGATCTGAAGTAATCATCATCTCTGGTACTACCGCGATGATCAAAGGAAAAACTAAGCTTCCAAAAAGCACTTTGAAAAAAGGTTTTTTACCTAAAAACAGAAGAGCTAGCACTAACATAGCGATATTCAATACTAAAATGACTATAGCACGGTCAAAACCGAAAGCAGCTTCCAGTAATATTCCTAGTCCGCTGACACCACCAGCAGCGATATGATGAGGCCCTAAAAACATATTTATAGCGACTCCTAATATAAAGAGGGCAAAAATAATTTTGGCATATGTCCATATATATTGTCTTGTTTCTTTCATTTATCCACTTCCTTTAGTTGATTAATAGTATTCTTATCTTATTATAACTTATTTTTCACTATAAGTTAACTTCGTTTAATAAAAAAATTAGGCTTGGCTAATTTAGGAAACTCATCTTATCTGAAATCACTCGATCAAACAAAAACTCTTAAAAAACTTTTTCGATTAGGAAGATCGAATATAGAGAGCAGAGAAACAGATAAACTAAGATAATTATAGAACTCGAAATAGGTAGAAAATAGATTCAAAAACTTTTAAAAGTTTTTGAATCTATCTGTTGAATTCGCTTAAAAAGTAATAGAAAAGTGCCAAAAAAACTGTTACCGATAACATTTTTGAAAACGTTGTCTTTTCTATCTCTATCACTTATAGTGAGGACGTAATATTAAATCGCAAGGAGGAAATCAATGGACACAGCTGCAATTTATCATCGACCGGAAAGTGAATATGCATTTCTATATACGAATACAAAATTCCGTATCCGGCTTCGTACTCGGAAGAATGATATCAAAAAAGTATATGTGTTAAGCGGAGATCCGTATACCATAACAACTGAAAAATGGTATCAAAAAGAACGACCAATTAAAAAGTGTTTAAGTACAAATGTTCATGATTATTGGGAAGTTGAATTGACAAGTGAAACAAGACGATTACAATATGCGTTCCATGTTATTGGAGAAGACAGCACGGATTGTTTCTATGGTGATCAAGGTGTTTTTCCTTATCGAAAAAATGTGATTGTTGAACCAAATTTTTATTTTCGAATGCCTTATTTCCATCAAATTGATCGCTTCGTTGTACCAGAATGGGTGAAAGAAACAGTATGGTATCAAATTTTTCCTGAAAGATTTGCAAATGGGGATAAAGCAAATGATCCCGATCATACTTTGGCTTGGGGAAGCAAAGATCCAGATCGTGAAGATTTCTTTGGCGGGGATTTACAAGGTGTGATGGATCATCTGGATTATTTGACAGACCTGGGTATCAACGGAATATACTTTTGTCCCATATTTAAAGCTACATCCAATCACAAGTACGACACGATCGACTATTATGAAGTCGATCCCGCGTTTGGAGATAAAAAACTTTTAAAAAATTTAATTGATGAAGCACATAAAAGAGGGATACGTATCATGTTTGATGCTGTATTCAATCATATGGGAATCCATTCGCCCCAATGGCAAGATGTACTCGAAAACGGAGAAAAATCAATCTATAAAGACTGGTTCCATATCCGCTTTTTCCCAGTAGATTCCTATCAGATGACTGATGTGCCAGAAACTGCTGAAAATATCCCATATGATACTTTTGCTTTTACTCCATTCATGCCCAAACTAAATACAGCAAATCCAGAGGTTCAAAAATATTTATTAGATATTGCCACCTATTGGATAAAAGAATTCGATATTGATGGATGGCGACTAGATGTTGCTAATGAAGTGGATCATCATTTTTGGAAAAAATTTAGAGAAGAAGTTACAGTCATCAAACCTGATATCTATATCCTGGGAGAGATCTGGCATTCCTCACAGGCCTGGCTGCAAGGGGATGAATTCCACGCAGTAATGAATTACGCATTTACAGATTCAATTAAAGATTATTTTGCAAAAAAGAAAATTACAGCTTCGCAAATGGTCAGTGGAATGAATCATCAGCAAATGCTTTACAGAGATCAGGTGAACGAAGGGACATTTAACTTATTAGATTCTCATGATACTGCAAGGATCTTAACTCTTTGTAATGGGAACAAGGAATTGATGAAATCTGTGATGACTTTTATGTTTCTTCAAAAAGGATCTCCATGTATCTATTATGGGACAGAAGTAGGGATGACTGGTGGAGAAGACCCGGATTGTCGAAAATGTATGGTCTGGGAAAAAGAAAAACAAGATCTAGAACTGTTTGGTTTTATAAAAGAACTCGTTTCTCTTAGGAAACAGTTGTCTAAGATTCTTTCTGAAGGGGCTACCCAATGGTTAATAGTAAATGATCGTGAAGATAAGCTCTATTTTGTACGTGAACTAGAGGGGCAGATTATCCATATTTACTTCAATCAGTCAGCAGAACCTTGGATAGTAGAACAGGAAAATGAGGTTATTCTTAGTCAAAATTGTCAGTTATTAGAAGATGGGAAAGCAGAGATACAGCAATACGGATTTTTGATTATGTGTTGAAAACTGTTACCGGTAACAGAAAGAAAGCGTTTGCAAATAAAGATTTGTGCCCATTATAATAGTGGTGTAACAGCACGTTGAATACACAGGAGGAAATGAAGATGAAAAAAAGAAGCGCGAAAAAGTTAGGTTTAGGGTTAGTCTCTTTAGGAATCTTAGGCGGATTAGCGGCTTGTGGCAATGGTAATTCTTCAGCAGAAGGGGAAGCGGAAGAAGGGAAAACGTTAACAGTCTCCGTTGATTCTGGATATAAAGATTATATAAACGAAATAAAAGATACATTCGAAAAAGAAAACGATGTGAAGATCAAGCTGGTAGAAAAGGACATGTTCGATCAGTTAGAATCATTAGCGTTAGATGGGCCTGCTGGAAAGGGACCTGACGTTATGATGGCAGCATATGACCGGATCGGTGCGTTAGGACAGCAAGGACATCTGGCGGAAGTAAAACTGGGAAATGAATCAGCTTACGATGAAACAGACAAAGCCCAAGTGACTTATGATGGAAAAATCTATGGAGAACCTGCAGTAATCGAGACCCTTGTTTTGTACTATAACAAAGATTTAGTCGATACAGCACCAGCGACGTTTAAAGATTTGGAAAATCTATCCAAAGACAGTCGTTTTGCTTTTGAGTCAGAAGCAGGAAAAAATACAGGATTTTTAGCTAAATGGACTGACTTTTATTATTCCTATGGTTTGATTGCAGGTTACGGTGGCTATGTATTCGGTGATGATGGTACAGATCCTTCTGATATCGGTTTGAATAATGCAGGTGCTGTAGAAGGAATTTCTTATGCAACAGATTGGTTCCAAAATGTTTGGCCTAAGGGAATGCAAGACATAAAAAGTGCAGGAGACTTCGCCAGCCAGCAATTCATGTCCAACAAAACTGCAGCAATTATTGACGGCCCATGGCAAGCGCAAACATACAAAGAAAACAATATCAATTATGGTGTTGCAAAAATTCCTACTCTAAACAATGGACAGCCTTATCAACCATTTGGCGGAGGAAAAGGATGGGTAGTCAGCAATTATGCTAAAAATAAAGATCTCTCTCAAAAATGGCTCGATTATGTAACGAATCAGGAGAATCAAGAGAAATTCTTTGAAATGGTAAATGAAATCCCTGCAAATCAACAAGCTCGGGAAACAGCCAAGGCTAAAAACGATGAATTAACAACAGCTGTGATCGAACAATATGAAACAGCTCAAGCAATGCCAAACATCCCAGAAATGGGTGAAGTTTGGACAGGTGCAGAAAACTTGATGTTCGATGCAGCATCAGGTTCAAAAACACCAAAAGAATCCGCAGATGAAGCAGTGAAAACAATCAGTGAAGCCATAGAACAAAAATACTGATTAAAATGATAACCGTCCATTTTTATAAAAAAATGGAACAGGTGCTTCAGATAGAGGTGGCAAGAGCGAGATGGAAAATTATCTTGTTCTTGTTGCCATTATCTTAAAAGTAGTTTGCGGTTTAGCAAGTTTAGAGGGGGCATTCAGATGCAGCAAGATAAAACAAGCCAGATCAACGAAAAAAAAATCACGCTTTGTTCACTTATTCCGGGTATGGGGCAGTTTGTAAATGGCCAAACTTTTAAAGGTATCGTTTTTTTCGCAATATTCGTCCTATTCATTGGTCAGATGTTCTTGGGCGGATTTCATGCATTGATAGGATTGGTTACTTTGGGAAGTATACCAATGGAAGATCATTCATTATTTATTTTGATTGAAGGCACTTTGCAATTCATCATTACAATCATTTTCTTGATTTTTTACGCTTTGAATCTTCTAGACGCCTATCGAGTAGCAAGGATGCGTAAAGAAGGGAAAAAAATCAATCGAACGATGAAGGAAGTCATACATAATATAGGTGATGAAGGTTTTCCTTATCTATTGACACTTCCCGCGTATCTTCTCATGATTTTTACCATCATTTTCCCAGTCTTAGTCACATTATTTACTGCATTTACCAATTATGACTTTAATCATATTCCACCAGCCAGTTTGATTGATTGGGTAGGGGCTAAAAACTTTTTTAGCATCTTCTTCTTGAGTTCATATCGCAATACTTTTTTTGCAGTCTTTTCATGGACCGTAATCTGGACGTTATGTGCAACAACTTTACAAATCACCCTTGGTATTCTCACAGCGGTTGTTGCTCACCAAAAATTTATTAAATTTAAACGTATTTTCGGTATCATTTTCTTATTACCGTGGGCGGTCCCAGCGTTTATTACTATCATGAGTTTTTCGAATATATTCAACGATAGCGTAGGTGCCATCAATACTCAAGTTATTCCTTTCATAAACCAGCTTCCATTTGTAGATATCAGTGCAATCTCTTGGAAAACGGACCCGAACTGGACTAAAGTGGCAATCATCTTAGTTCAAGGATGGTTAGGATTTCCCTATATCTATGTAATGGTTACAGGGATTTTACAGTCGATTTCTGAAGATTTGTATGAAGCAGCAAAAATCGATGGAGCAAATGCTTGGCAACGTTTCTCAAATATCACACTGCCAGCTGTATTTCTAGTTGCGGCACCAACGTTTATTACCCAATATACTGGGAATTTCAATAATTTTTCTATGATCTACCTATTTAACAATGGAGGGCCCGGAAGCGTGGGTGGAGGAGCTGGTTCTACAGATATCCTGATTTCATGGATTTATAAACTTACGACTGGAACTTCTCCACAGTATTCTATGGCTTCAGCCATTACGTTGATTATCTCCATCATCGTTATCTGCGTATCTTTGCTAGTGTTCAAAAAGACAAATGCGTTCAATATGGGGGATTAAACAATGAAAAAATTTCATTCGAGTGCACGATTCCAAAAACGGCTTTCTCACTTTTTTACTTACTTTTTTCTTTTACTGTTATCAGTCATTATTATCTATCCACTTTTGATCACAGCAAGTACTGCCTTCAAGTCAGGAAACATTGCGGCTTTCAGTTTGGATTTTTCAAGCGACTGGACTTTAGGGAATTTCACGCGGCTGTTCAGTGAAACACTTTACGGGACGTGGTATAAAAATACGTTAATCATCTCTGTCCTAACGATGATCGTACAAGTAACTGTAGTAACTTTAGCTGGTTATACGTATAGCCGTTATCGTTTTATCGGCCGCAAATCAAGTTTGATGTTCTTTTTAGTGATTCAGATGGTACCGACTATGGCAGCATTGACTGCCTTTTATGTCATGGCTTTCTTATTAGAGGCACTAGATAAGTATTGGTTCTTGACGATGATTTATATAGGCGGTGGGATTCCAATGAATACTTGGCTGATGAAAGGATACTTTGACACAGTACCAATAGATTTAGATGAATCTGCTAAACTTGATGGGGCAGGGCATTTCAGGATTTTTTTCCAGATTGTATTACCTCTTGTCAAACCAATGCTCGCCGTTCAAGCATTATGGGCATTCATGGGACCTTTTGGCGACTTCATGCTAGCGAAGTTCCTGCTCCGAACACCTGAAAATCAGACTGTTGCTGTCGGCCTGCAAACATTTATTTCTGACGTGACAAATCAAAGGGTCTCCCTCTTTGCTGCTGGAGCAATTTTGATTGCTTTACCGATTTGTCTATTATTCTTCTTTTTACAAAAGAACTTTGTAACCGGCCTGACATCTGGCGGGACAAAAGGATAGGAGCAGAGGATCATGCAAACATTTCCGTTAAATTATTTTTCCACTTTACGTACGCCAACTCAAGTGTTTGCGGGACGCAAACTATTATCATGGCCCAAATTTTTCTTGATATTTGTATTTTTAGTTTCCTTGATGGTCATGCCTGTGACTCTTTTTTATGCCAATCAGATCCAAGGGATTCCATTAGAACAATTTCTATCCGTTCATTCGTTGATCGATGAACAAGGAACCAAAAAATTTTCTGAACTTGAATTATCTGAAACTGGGTTACAATCATCGCAACAAACGATAGCTGTGACCCCTGAAATTTTGGTAGGTGTGTCTTTATCTGAGAAACAACAATCCGATCATGGAACTTTTATTGATTTTGAGAAGGAACAATGGGTGATCCAACAAAAGGATAAATCTGGTATACGCCGCTATACGATGAATTATAGTCCATCTTTCCAACCGGATTCTGTACGTACGCCGGAAGATTTCCAACGATTTTTAGAAAGAGAATTTTATGCCAGTAATCGTCCAACAATCATTTTATCTTATAGTTTAAGTCTTGGTCTTGTCCTATTTATCATGACGAGTCTCATTTTATTCGGTGCTTCCTTTTTCTTGTGGATGACAAGAAAAAGCCAACTCTCATCCATTCATACATTCAAAGAGAGTGCAAATTTGATGCTGAATGTGATGGGGATAGGATCCATGGTAGCAGCAGTTGTAGGGTTTATCCACTTTGACTTTATCTTGATGCTAAGTGTCCAAACAATGATAACTGTCTTGCTGCTTTTATGGGTTTTTGCTAAGACAAAATTCAAAGATAAGCGTGTCGAATGACAAGTTTAAGTGATTTGTGCGACAATGAATGTGAAAAAAATGAAAAATAAAGTAGTTTTTGAAAAATTTCTGAAAAAATTAAACTTCTTAGTTGATTCTTTTCTTTTTTAGTATTAACGTAATAGGGTAGTTTTTTTAAGGAGGAAAATCATGTTAGAGAAAACTTTATACAACCAATTATTTTCACGTTCTTTCTCGCTCCCTGTCGAAGTAAATTATTGGGACGGTACAACGAAACAATACGGAGATACGGACACTCCTCCCCAAATCAAAATCAATATCCATGAAGAAATCCCAATGAAAGAGATTACAAGCAACGCTTCTTTGGCACTAGGAGAAGCCTATATGGATCATCGAATCGAGATCGAGGGAAGTATCCAAGCATTAATCAACGATGCTTATCAGCAATCAAACAGCTTTTTACGAGGAAAAGATTATCTAAAATGGCTGCCAAAGAAAGAAAAACATACAAAACAAAAAAACAAAGAAGATATCCATGCGCATTATGACTTAGGTAACGACTTTTATAAACTTTGGCTAGACCCAACTTTGACTTATTCTTGTGCCTATTTCAACACACCTGAAGATACGTTGGAACAAGCACAAATCAATAAAGTCCATCATATTTTAGACAAACTCTTTATCAAAGAAGGCGAAACGTTGCTTGATATCGGTTGCGGCTGGGGAACATTGATGTTCACTGCTGCCAAAGAATATAACGTCAAAGCAACTGGGATTACTCTAAGTGAAGAACAATACGATTTGATCACAAAAAAAATCAAAGAAGAACATTTAGAAGATAAATGCCGTGTATTATTAATGGATTACCGTGAACTAAAAGGCGAAACGTTTGATCATATCACAAGTGTAGGTATGTTCGAACATGTAGGTTCTGAAAATCTTGAAGGTTATTTCAAAGTCGTAAAAGATTTATTGAAACCAAAAGGAACAGCTTTGATCCATGGAATCAGTCGACAACAAGGCGGTGCGACAAATGCTTGGATCAATAAATATATTTTCCCTGGCGGTTATGTTCCTGGGGTTACTGAATTAGTTGATAATATTACAAAAAACGATTTGCAATTGATCGATTTAGAAAGTTTGCGTCGTGACTATCAATTGACATTAGAGCATTGGACAAAAAATTTCCATCAAGTCCAAGATCAAGTCACGAAAGAAATGGGTGATTCCTTCTATCGAATGTGGGATCTATATTTACAAGCTTGTGCAGCGTCATTTGAGTCAAGCAATATCGATGTAATTCAATATTTGCTTGTTCAACCTGGAAATAATGATATCCCAATGCATCGTGCATAATTGATATAAAAAGGCAGTTTAAAAGCTATTTAATTATTTAATAAATGGAAGCTAAGTTTTATGATGCTCCCGAAGTGAGATTTTAGTCTAACTTCTAGGGTTGTCTCTAAAGCTTAGCTTCTTTTTTATTTTCATAATAATAACGTTGTTCTTTAATTTTTAAACATGACAGAAAATTTTTTCTTCGTTATACTTGTATAGAATACTATTTTATAATAAAGGAGATAAAATCAATGAAGAAAACTGTTATTTATACTAGTTTATTTGCGGCTTTGTTTTTAGCTGCTTGTCAATCAAACACCAATCAAGGAACATCTGGGAATACATCTTCAAGTAGTGAACAACGCTCTTCTCAGGTATCGGAATCCTCAACAAACGCAAGTACATCTTCGTCTAGCCAAACAAAGAATTCGAGCGAGGCAATGGGCCAGTCAGCTATCAAAGTGTCTGCAGCTCGTGCGATTGAATTGTTTAAAGATAAGTATCCAGATACTGCTATTACTAGTTTGGAACTAGATAGTGATTGGGGATCTTACTTCTACAAGATAGAAGGTGTCGATGATCAAAAAGAATATGAAGCAAGAATTGATGCTCAGAATGAAAAAATGGAAACAGAGAATCCAGAAACGCTAGATCGAGAGGATCAAACTGGTCAAAAGAAAAAAGAAGATGGTCTAGCTGTTGATAAATTAATTACAATTGAGGAAGCAGCAAAGATTGCTGTCGATAAAGTAGGAAGCGGTACAGCAACAGATTGGGATCTGGATAAAGATCTAGGTACTACTTATTGGGAAGTCAAAGTAAAAAATGGTAATCAAAGTACATCAGTCAAGATTAATAGTGAAACAGGGGAAGTGCTATCAACCGAACAGGGTGATTAAGAAATACGTTGAAAAACAAGAGTTGATTTTTCTTTTAGTCATGATACACTAGATAAAATAACTTGTTTGAAGGAGCGATTTACTTGAGTTTAGAAACGACCTTTGCCAATCATACCTTTGCTAACCCTTTTATGAATGCATCTGGTGTACACTGCATGACTACCCAGGAATTAGACGAGCTGGCTCATTCAGAAGCAGGAGCATTTATCACTAAGAGCTGTACAATCAATGAACGAAAAGGAAATCCCGAACCACGTTATTTTGATGTTCCTTTAGGCAGTATCAATTCTATGGGGCTTCCAAACTTAGGCTTTTCTTATTATCTAGAGTATGCTCTTGCGTATGAAAAAGCGCAGAAAAAACCAAATCAACCATTATTTTTTTCGATCGCCGGGATGAGTGTCCAAGAAAACTTGGAAATGCTTGGGGAAATAGAAAAAAGTGGATTCAAGGGGATTACTGAACTAAATTTATCTTGTCCAAATGTGCCTGGTAAACCACAACTAGCTTACGATTTTGAGGCCACTTATGAAACATTGAAAGAAGTATTCAGCATCTTTTCTAAGCCGTTAGGGATCAAATTGCCTCCTTATTTTGATTTTGCTCATTTTGATCAGATGGCAGATATCTTGAATCAGTTCCCGTTGACATATGTCAATGCTATCAACAGTGTGGGTAACGGGTTGTATATCGATACAGACAAAGAAGCAGTGGTCATCAAACCAAAAGAAGGGTTCGGCGGCATTGGGGGAGAGTATATCAAGCCGACTGCTTTAGCAAATGTCCGCGCTTTTTATACGCGTTTGAAACCAGAAATCCAAATCATTGGTACAGGTGGGATTCGGACAGGACAAGATGCATTTGAACATCTGCTATGTGGCGCAAGCATGTTACAGATTGGTACCGAGCTTCATAAAGAAAGGCCGGAAATTTTTTCTAGAATCATAAAAGAATTAACGCAGATTATGTCAGAAAAAGGATATACGTCAATTGACGAATTTAAAGGCAAATTACGCAACATTTCATAGCAAAAAGACGAAGGTCATGATTGATCTTCGTCTTTTTTTATAAAAAACACTCGTCTGTTCATTCATGTGCAAGCGTACTCATTGTATGTTAGACGAACTTGTGGGAAAATAACAGGGGCAAAAAGGAGGATACTATGAAAGATGCAACAGAATTAGCGAAAGGACTTAAAGAAAAAGAATTTAGTTTTCAAGAATTAGCTGAGGATGTACAGAAAAAAATAAAAAAACAAAATCATGAATTGAATGCGTTTGTTGCACTTGAACCATTCGAGAATAGTTCCACTGAACGATTGATTCCCCAGTCAGAAAAAGGACCATTGGCAGGTATTCCATTCCCTTTAAAAATGCTCGGTCAAGAAAAAAAGGGGTGGCTAGCTACTTCAGGATCTCGTTTATTTGAAACACATCGAGCTTCTCATACATCCAATTATGTACAGCAAGCAGAAGCGATAGGGCTAGTTCCTTTTGGACAAACCAATGCGCCAGAGTTTGGTTTCAAAAATATTACAGACCCCGTCATCTATGGCCCAGCAAGAAACCCCTGGAACCTTGAATGTACACCTGGCGGATCAAGTGGAGGCGCTGCTGCTGCAGTTTCAGCGGGAATCGTTCCTTTAGGTGGCGCTAGTGACGGTGGTGGTTCTATTAGAATACCCGCTTCGTTTTGCGGATTGATTGGGCTGAAACCTTCGCGAGGGACGATGCCAGTTGGTCCATATGCTTGGCGAGGATGGCAAGGAGCTGCTATTGATTTCGGTTTGACGGTTTCTATGAGAGACACGGAGGCTTTATTTTATGGGATGAGAAGCATCCATTCCGGTGCGCCATATCAAGTATCGCCAGTTGAGTGGCAAACACATCCAAGAAAAAAACATTTGAAGATAGCTTTTTGTGTTGATTCACCGATCCACTCACAGATTAGTGAAGAGGCAGTACTTGCTGTAAAAAAAGCTGTAGATTTCCTTGAAAAAGAAGGACATGATTTGACGGAGATTCCTTACCCACTAGATGGTCGTAAACTGATTAGGTCTTATTATCAGATGAATGGCGCAGAGACAGCAGCAATGATCCACTCGATTGAAGCAGGCATCCAGCGAACTGTCAGAAAAGAAGAACTTGAGCCGATCTCTTGGACTTTGTTCCAATATGGTCAGAAACTTTCTGCCGCTACTTACATTGATTCTCTGCATGTATGGGATGAAGCAGCAATTGTCATGGAACACTTGCATCAAGAATATGATTTATTCCTTTCACCAACGACTGCATTTACTGCCCCTAAAATCAGCGAAGATTTGCAAAGTGATACGATAAGAGCACAGATGGAACACATCCATGATTGTTCTGAAGTACAAGCTTTAGAAGTTGTTTCTTCTATGTTTGAGGAAAGCTTGAAGATCACACCTTATACACAATTGGCTAATCTGACTGGACAACCAGCAATCAGCTTGCCTACTCATTTGACAAAAGAAAACATGCCTCTCGGGATTCAATTTATGTCCGCCAGAGGAAGAGAAGATTTGCTGCTTCAAATCGGCTATCTATTTGAAGCAAGTCACCAGTTCCATTTACCAAATCCATGGAAATAGCAGAAACAAGGAGAAGAAAAAATGAAGAAAAAAAGATTGTTTGCTCTAATAACTAGCGTCTTTTTTATTTTAAGCGCTTGCGGTACAGCTGCCGCTAACCAAGAAGATCACAGCTGGAGTAATGTGGAAAAAAAGAAAGAATTGGTAGTAGCAACTTCTGGCACACTATTTCCCGCTTCTTATTATAATGATCAAAATGAATTAGTTGGTTATGACGTAGACTTGGCGAAAGAGGTAGCCAAACGTTTAAATGTCAAGATCTCCTTTAAAGAATACAATGTGGATGGACAAATCACTTCTGTTTCAAAAGGAGAATCAGATTTTGCTGCGAACGATTTTGGTATCACAAAAGAAAGAGAAAAAAAATTCTCCCTTTCAGAGCCTTTCAAATATTCATTTGACAGTATGATCGTACGAAAAAAAGATGATTCAGGAATCCACTCACTTGATGATCTTAAAGGAAAAAAAGCAGCTGGCGAACCCAATACTAGCTATATGCGTTTAGCGGAAAAACACGGAGCTAAACTAGTCACTTACGATAACGCCACGAATGATCAATATTTAAGCGATGTAGCAAACGGTCGAACAGACGTTATTCTAAATGATTATTATTTGCAGAAAATGGCCGTATCTGCTTTACCAGATATCCCCGTAAAAATCTTGGAGAACGTTTATTTCAATGAAAACGAAAGTGGTTTTTTATTGAAAGAAGGAAATGATGCTTTGAAAAAGAAAATCGATGGCGTATTAAAAGAGATGAAAGAAGATGGAACGACAAAGAAAATATCTGAAAAATATTTTCAAACTGATGTTTCAGTCAAACCGAAAGAAACGATGACTGAGTCGGTGAGTGATTGATGTACTTTCCTCTCATTGATTTTTCCCTCATGTGGACTTCACTTCCTTTCGTACTGCAAGGCTTGGTATACACATTAGGGATTGGCTTCGTGTCTTTTGTTTTAGGAAACTTGGTAGGATTGCTTTTGACAGTTCTAGGTCTTTTGGATTGGCTACCTCTGAATGTATTTATTCGTTTTTATTTATCGTTCTTTAGAGGTATTCCAGCACTAGTCTTGCTGTTCTTGCTATATTTCGGGTTACCTTATCAATTAAGTGCCTTAACGGCTTCAGTCATCTGCTTCACGATTACCAGCAGTGCATTTATTGGTGAAATCTATCGAGGATCACTAGCAGGCGTTTCTTCAGGTCAGTGGGACGCTGGTTTAGCTTCTGGTTTTTCTTTCTTTGGGGTATTGAAATATATCGTTTTACCGCAAGCCTTTCGAATCTCGGTACCGGCACTCAGTAACGTAGCTATGGATTTAGTGAAAGGTACCTCATTAGCGGCAACGATCACAGTGCCAGAAATATTTCAAAAAGCAAAGATCATAGGTGGTCGGACATTCGACTATTTTTCTCTTTATATTTTAGTTGCACTGATTTATTGGATCATTTGTATCGGGATCGAAAAAGTGCAACAGTATTTAGAAAAACGTTCCGTCCATCAGTCAATCTGAAAAATAGAAATGGTGCTAGCGTGGCAAGCATCATTTCTATTTTTGTTTCTTGTGTATTCTGTCTAGTATTTTAAAATCATTTCATGTAAAATGTAAGACGAAAATATGTTCGGAGGTAAAAACATGAAAACCCCGCAAACCATCGAAATAGAATCCTCATTATACCAATATTGCATCGAGCAGGGCGGCTTAGTCGTAGAAGAAGTCACGATGCCTGATGACCAAGGAATTGTAGATACGCTTAGCTGCTTGACAAAATTTGATGGAAGCCGAGAATGGCGATGCTATGAGCTGAAAGTGACAAAAGCAGATTTTCGTTCTACAGCCAAACTGTCATTTGTCGGGCATTATAATTATTTTGTTTTGCCAAGTAAACTATATGAAGAAGTGAAAACAGAGATCCCTACAGGAATAGGTGTACTAGTATATCGCCCGTACACGATCGAAGAGGAAATGCCTGCATCTGGTACATTTATGATTGCAAAAAAAGCAGCAAAGAAGGAGCTTGCTGTACCGGAAGAAGCTTTGACAAACCGTTTTATGGCTTCTTTATTCAGAGAAGTAAGAAAAGCAAAGCAAATGGAGCGAGGCGTAAAATATTTTCCAACAGATCAATTGTACAAAGAATTGAAAAGACGTTCAGAAAACCAAGATCCATTTTCTAACGAACGATATTATGAACGGTTTTTAGAGGAAATAGCTAGTCAGGCAATCAATGAGTTGCAAGAAGAAGTTGCGGCGCTTCAACATGATTATGAATACTTAAGGCAACAACAGCAGATCCGGCGGTTGCCCACAGAGCCATTGGAGTGAAAAATATGTACTATCCTTATTTAAGAGGAAAACAATTTGACCTATTAGCATTAAAAGAAGCATTGTCGCGAGGATTGCTCTCCAATAAAATCCAACCGGTGATCGAACCAGTACGTGATTCCGCTACGCTTAAAAACGTGATCGAATTATTTCAAAAAAAGCACCATCCAATCGCTGTGATCCAAAATCCCCAAGTAGGACAATTTAAATTATTCGATCAGCATGTGCACAGTTGGACAGTCAAGGAACATAGCTCTGTCGTCTCTGCACAGATTTTAACGCCAGAAAATCTTAACGACGTACTGGATTCACCTCCAACGTTTCTGATTTTCGATGGACAACACTACCCAAAAGACGCAGAGGTATGGAAACAGCTGGCAGGAGTCGATTCGAAATTCTTGATACCAGATGCTAGTCGCTTTCGCATCTGGCTGCCCGAAAACAAAATTGTGATCCGTGACTCTTTTCAAACGAGAAAGCATGTTGAAAGTTATGCAGATAAAACGGACGACTTTTTTAGCGATGACTATCTTTTTTTCCACGAAGACGGATATAGTGGATTTTCTGATTTCACGATCGAAGGCAGCCGTTATTTCGATAAAGGGTTTCCTAGCCGAGCGCTTGCTATCCATCTAACGTATATCGATGCTTACGGTAATATCCGCGTAAAGCATTTTGTCTCTGACAGTAATGATTCCGCTAAAGATCAAGCATTGAAGTTTCTTGAAGCAGGAGATAAAATGAAAAAATGGATCATGCGTCACCATCATCAGCTCTTAATCACTTCAGGAATGATTGAATTACTGGCTCTCTACCAGCAACAAAAATTTCCAGGACTCGGAGTATTGAAAAAATGGTCGCTAATGCATCATTTGGAACTTATCAATCAACTACTGGATCATCCAAAAAATTGGCTTAGAAGTTATTCAAAAGTTCCTGAACTGTATGAAGTGATTCAAAAATTAGAGAATATAAATGAAAAAGAAACAGAAAAGAGGTAACTGGATGTGTATATTCGGCTAACAAGAAAAGAAGAAGTAGAAGAAGTGGTAAAAATTATTGATGCTGCAGCGGAATTTATTGCTTCGCAAGGCTCTCCCCAATGGCAGAACGGGCAGAAACCAACAAAAGAAACGATTTTGAACGATATTGAAAGAAAAGAAAGCTATGTATTAATAGTCGAAGATCAAATTGTTGGAACAGCTGCATTAGTCTCAGGCGTGGATCCCGTTTACACAAAAATAGATGGTAGTTGGAAAGAATCAACTGGTCCTTATTTATCGATTCATCGTGTTGCTTTAGCAGAAAGTACTCGAGGGAAAAAACTAGCAAAACCGTTCTTAGAACATTTGTTGACGATTGCAGCCAGCAAAGATATCCAAGATGTCCGTATCGATACTTATCCAGCTAATGAACCGATGGAAAAGACCATCTATTCTGCTGGATTCACTTATCAAGGGATGATTGAATTCCCTTTTGAACATGGTGAAAGAAAAGCGTATCAAAAAATAATCAAGTGAGTATAAAAGCATCTTCACAAGGATGAAGACTTAATAATACGAAAAACAACTAGCTGATCGCTAAGAGAGTGGGACAGTAGTGGTGATCTTCAAGAAATAATTTTCGAAGAAGCTACTTCTGAAACACCGTTCATCGAGAGGTCGTGACACCATTTTTGTCGCGGCCTCTCAGCTTATCTTATGGATATTTAGCTAATCTGTTTCTATCAATAATCCTTTTTTTATTTTATCTGCTGCTTCTTGGAACGCTCCATCGTTTGACACGACTAAAAGTGTGGGAATAGCTGCCAACCGTTCCAGTTGAGCTAAGTCTTCTACATAAACTGCCATTCTGGCCGAAATCTGTTCGGGTGAATCTCCACGCTTTTTCAGGCGTGATTGTAGTGTTTCTTTAGAAATCGTAATAAAGATCGGACGGACTACCGTGCCAAAATACTCGTATAAATGCCAAAAACCATTTGCCGTCAAAACGGCATAACAATTTCCTTCCTTCAGTTTTTTGGTAATCTCTGCTTTGCTGGAACCATATTTATGTTGAGCATATTGATCCCACTCTGCAAATTCGTCTCGCTTGATCATCTGATTGAATGTATCGTCAGATACAAAATAATAATCCTCTTGATCTTTTTCTCCAGGTCTTGGTGATCGATTCGTGTAAGTAATGATCTTTTGTTCCGGCTGAAAAACAGCTTCTGCGAGCGAAGTTTTCCCAGAACCAGAAGGACCGATAAACACATAGCAATAATTCATCATCATTTCTCCTTTGATATTTGAGCAACTGAAAAAGCTTTGGAAATATTTCCAAAGCTTTTGAAAGCAACGTTGCTTTTTTGTTTATTATACCAGTAATCCAGTCACAATAGCACTTAAAAAGCTGACTAAAGTCGCTGTTAACAAGATCTTCAACCCATGTTTTGCAACAAGATTTCCTTTTTCTTCGTTTAACCCCTTCATCGCACCGGAAATGATCCCGATAGAAGAGAAGTTGGCAAATGAAACAAGGAAAACAGATATGATCGCTGTTGTGCGTTCAGTAAAATGGAAATGACCGTTAGCTAATTCTGTCATAGCAACAAATTCATTTGTAACCAATTTAGTCGCCATGATACTACCAGCATCCACTGCTTCTTTCCATGGGATTCCACTGATGAAGGCAAGAGGGGCAAAGATATAACCTAAGATCTCTTGGAAAGTAATACCGAATATCCCGTGAAAGATAGCATTGATCATAGCAATCAAGGCAACAAAACCGATAAGCATGGCAGCAACCGTGATTGCCACATGGAAACCATCAAGAATGTATTCTCCCAACATTTGGAAAAAGGTCTGTTCTTTGTTTTCTTCAATAATTAGTTCGTCTTCTTTTTCTTCTAATACATAGGGATTCACAATCGAAGCCAGAATATATCCGCCAAATAAATTCAAAACAAGGGCAGTGATCACATATTTAGAATCGATTAGTGCCATATAAGATCCGACGATTGACATAGACACGGTAGACATAGCCGAGACACTCATGGTGAATAAACGTTTCTCAGATAAGAAAGGTAATTCCTTCTTTATGGAAATAAATACTTCCGATTGCCCTAAAATAGCAGAAGCTACTCCGTTGTAGGATTCTAATTTGCCCATTCCGTTGATTTTGCTTAACCCAAGACCAACAGCTTTCATAAACAATGGAAGAATTTTGATGTAGCGTAAAATCCCGATAATAGCAGAAATAAATACGATTGGCATCAATACGGAAAGAAAGAAAGGTGCACTTCCTTTATTTGCTACACCGGCAAAAACAAAGTCAACACCCTGCCCAGCAAAAGCAAGAAGATGATCAAACATTTTTGCCAATACAGAAACAACCGCTGTACCAAAAGTTGTACGTAATAATACGAAACCAAGAACAAGCTGTAAAACGAACATCACAATTAGTGGTTTCAATTTGATTGCTTTTTTGTTGCTGCTGATCAAAAAAGCAAGACCTAATGTGACAAATAAACCAATAATACCTAATAAATAACTCAAATAATCACTCCTATTCCAAATTCCGTTTTATTTTACCTGTTTTGTAAATAAAATACTAATCTTTAGTGAAATTTTCATTACTTTTTTAGAGTAAAACGCATTCATTTTCCATTAGAATATAAAGCAACCAAAATAAATCGAAAAAACAGATAAAAGACGCTAAAAAAACTGATGTTCCATTGTTTTTTCGTATTTCAAATAGAGAGAGAAAGCAAGTTAAAGTATGAGAAATAAAATTTATCACACTCTTGTTTTTTCTTTCAAACTGAATATCTCTCAAGAAGGGACAAGAAGTGTATCCACTTAGTGATGGCTATAAAAAAACGAAACTATTGTTTAAGCTAATGCTAATAGTTTCGTTTTCATCCTTTATAAGTGAATTTTTTCTATTGGTAGTATAGATTTTCTGAAGGGTAGACAGGTGCGCAAGTAATATCGATTCCTAGTTTTTTCAATGTTTGTTCATCATTTTTATTGACCATCACAGTGGAGTGGGCTTGTGCTCCCTCAAGTTCAGCTAGTTTATCATAAGCAACTTGAGCGATTGGATTCGTTACTGCACTGATTGATAAAGCGATCAAGACTTCATTGATGCTTAGTGCATCCAAAGAGGAATGAAGTGTCTTTGATTTCAATCCTTGTATTGTTTCAAGAACTAATGGTGATAATAAAGGAATGTCATCTGCAATATGCGCTAAATGTTTTACTGCATTTAAGATGACTGCCGCTGACGCATCCATCAATGAGCTTGTACGTCCGGTAATAATGACTTCGTCTGGTAATTCGATTGCAATCACAGCAGAAGGATCTTTTGTAGGACTTTGTTCTTGAATTTTATCTGCATAATCATGGGCAGGAACGACAACGTTTCGGTCTTCAGGGCGTAATCCGACTTCTTCCATAATCAGTTTGATTCGATTAACTGCTTCTTCGTCAATCAATCCTTTTTTGAAGTCACACTCTGTTTGGAAATAGCGGCGGATGATTTCTTGTTTAGAAGCTTCTTGGACAACCGCATCATCCACGATACCAAATCCTACACGATTCACACCCATGTCAGTAGGAGATTGATAAACAGATTCTTTACCAGTAATTTTTTCAATAATACGTTTGATTACAGGGAAGGTTTCAACATCTCGATTATAATTTACAGCTACTTTATTGTAGGCGTCAAAGTGGAAGGAATCGATCATATTGACATCCTTCAAATCGACTGTGGCTGCTTCATAGGCAATGTTCAATGGATGTTTCAACGGAACGTTCCATACTGGAAAAGTTTCGAACTTGGAGTAACCAGCTGCATGTCCTTTTTGGCTTTCATGATACAGTTGGTTCAAACAAGTAGCGAGTTTTCCGCTTCCTGGTCCAGGAGCTGTCACTACAACGATTGGTTTAGTTGTTTCAATGTATTCGTTTTTCCCAAACCCATCTTCTGAAACGATTTTTTCTACGTTGACTGGATAGTCTTCGATTTCTGAATGTTTATAGACTTTGATATTTCGTCTTTCTAGTTTATTGATAAAGACTTTCGTGGCAGGCTGGCCGCTATAGCGAGTGATAACGACACTGTTGATCAATAATCCATAACCACGTAATTCATCAATCAGCCGCAAGATATCCATATCATAAGTAATCCCATAATCACCGCGGATCTTATTACGTTCAATGTCTCCGGCATAGACGCAAATCAGTATTTCAGCCTGATCTTTTAATTTTTGTAGCAGTTTGATTTTCGCATCTTCTTCAAATCCTGGAAGTACACGTTTTGCATGTTTGTCATCCACTAGCTTTCCACCAAATTCCAAATATAACTTATCATAGTGGTTCACTCGTTCCAAAATATACGCGGACTGCTCTTCAATATATTTCTCTGAATCAAAACCAATTTTTTTCACTGGGTTCCCTCCTTAAGTACTAAAGCATTTTTTCATTTTTTTTTGGATTCGTCAACTGGAAGAGCAAAATTCCTCAAAAAAACAAAGAAAATGGTTTAAACCAACTTGTCTAGATAGTTATTCATTGGTATGATAGTTTTTGATAAGGAAGGTGCTACATGAAAAAAAGACAGAAAAAGAAAAACGCATATAAACACTATATCCGTTCGATTTTTACCGGTTATGAAAAAATGCTTGAAGATCCCGAATTAGAACAATTGACGTTTACTTATTTAAACGAAGAAACGCAACTAACTCGTGATGACCATCAGCGCATTCATTTCACAACAAGAGATCTGCCTAGTAAATAAAAGAATATGATAAAAGTCATTGCATTCGATTCTGTCCTATCAGATGAATCAGATATCAAAGACTAGTTGATCGAAAAAAAGGCTGTGCCAAATTTTGGTGCAGCCTGTTTTATGGAGCATTGCCCGCTCTTTTTTATAACAATTTTTTACAGAAAATGGTACTATTGAAGTATTAATAAGTGAAAATCAGATGAGTAAGAGGAGGCAAGTAGTATGAAAGAGCCAGATACAAACACAAATTATGAGCAAGGCGAACTAGAGGAGACGAGCACGAATCAGGATACAGCAAAAGAATCGTCTTCTTTTTATGATATCAAAGAAAAAGCAAGCATGAATCTTTCCCAATTATTAGAAGATTTACAGGCTTTTGAAAAAGCTGTCCGCGAAGAAGATATTCCTGAGATCTACCGTTTGTACAACGGCCGATTGAACGAAGAATTAAAACGAAGCTCAAATGAAAATCACGAGATTGACCAATTGCTGATGCGTAAGATCCATGATCGTTTTTTGCAAGAATTTCCTTTTATGGAACAAGTAGAAAGCATCTCACCAACGATGAGCTATTACAAAATCGGCACTTATTACCATGATCGCCCTACAATTGGTATCGATGCAAGTTTGCCAGAAATTTTTGTTTTGCCTAGGATCGATGAAGAGTGGGAGAAATATTCCCAACCGGAGACAACGGACTATGACAAAAAAATCAATGAGCTAGACGCGAAGGTGATCACAGCCCAGACAGAGATCGAACGTCTAGACGAACAGATAAAAGAAATCAATCGGCAGATGACTGATTTGGACGATAATAAAGGATTCTTGAATCGTAAGAAAATCGAGGAAGAAATTCAAGAATTAGAGAAGAAGAAGCAAGTGCTATCTAATGAAAAATTAGGCTGGCTTCCTTATATCGAGACACCTGAAACAATCCAGCAGCAAAAAGAAGCATTGAAACAAGAAGCAAGAGCGGACCAACTTCGCGCAGCCATCGTAGAAAAAGAGCAACGGCAAATCAGTCGCTATTTCGGTAGCAAAGAGGGGTTTGGTCAAGCAATCCATGAATTCTTGATGAATTATCTTGGTAATGAAAATCCTAATAATCAATCTAATGAAGGAGGTTCCGAGTATGAATGAACACGATGAAGCAGAATGGACAAAAAATGAAGCACAGACAGAAGATCATGAAGAAACGAACACTTCATTAGAGGAACAAACAAGTAAGCCACTGGATGACACAGAAGAAGTCCCTATGCCAGAAGAAACAAAAATCCATGAAAAAGAAAAAGTAACTCCGACGAATATGGATACTTCAGAAAACACGCATGCTTATGAAGTATCTGAAAATCCCGGGTATTTAGAAGGAAAAGAGCAAGATCATCAAGATATCGTCAGTTTGATTGAAACAGCGGAAGCAGAATTAGCGGATTTACGTATGAGAAAATATTTGATTGAATCAGATTTTCCCGAATTATTAGAATCATATGACCGCTTTATATTGAATGAAGAACCGATCTCAACGATTGGAAAGACAAGTCTGATCGAATACTTCACATATGAATTACTGAAACCGTTGAATGATATTGGTCTGGAACGATCAAATTCAGCTTATGACACATGGAAAACAAGACATTTCTCTATCAATTATACGTTGAATGGACAAAACGAATTAGTCTTTTCCTTTGTATTACCGACCATCGATCAACGATACCAAGTGGAATCGATGAGTCTTCTAAATGTATCACCAGAGACGATGGAAATCGATGTCCAAGATGATCGAGTGCTTTCTTTGATCCGATACTGGTCAGTTGATCGAGTATTCTCAGCAGGACAGATCACGATTTTCAATCACAAATTGAATCAATTATTAGCCCACGCTAGAACACTTGGTTTTACAGTTAATCAGACACTACTAGACAATACGAAGCCACTTCGTTTGAACCTTCAGAGCGAATTTGAATTGACGAATGAAGTATTGGATGATATTTTTATCGTGGCGATGAAAAATCCATCCTATGATATGGAAAAGATCAACGAAACTACTTATCAAGTACGATTAGATAAAGGACAGTCTTTAACGATAGCAACAAACGAAAAAGATCAAACGGTCTTGTCGATCTCATCTGGAGATTACCCACGATCCGTCATTGATTTCTTTATCAATTACGAATTCTTGGTTCCGTTAATGGTGAGAAAGTCCTGATTGGATAAGTTGGATTACCAGAGGTCATTCAGATAATTCTGTTCCAAAGGACTTGCGGCAGTTATCCAGAATAATTGTCACAAGTCTTTTCTGTATGTACTGAATGAACGTGAATCATCTGCTGGTGAAGGAGGAGTTACATCAAGAATGTCCACAAATAAAATCGCCCAGCTTAGCTTATTGTCTGCTGCTTGTGTAGCAGGTAGGATCGCTTTTCAATTTATTCCGAATTTCCAGCCAATGACTGCTATTTTTTTGTTTATAGTTCTTTACTTAAGCTTGAAAGATGCGCTAATTGTCATGAGTCTTTCTATCGCAATCAGCAGTTTTTATTTTGGTGTGGGGCCATGGGTCTTCGGTCAGTGGCTCAGCTATACCGTCGTTCTGGCGTTGTTTTCAATTTTCTGCTCGAGAAGAACAATCCGAAGGAATCTCTGGTTAAAAGGAACCTGCTTTTTTCTAGCAGGTATAGTTTATGGAATAGGGATGACTGTTTTCGATACGCTCCTCTATCATTTACCTCAACCTTGGGTCTATTACCTTCAAGGGGTGTCGTTTGATCTGATGCACAGTATAGGTAATGTTGTGTTCTTCCTTGTTTTTCTGCCAGTCGTCAAACGTTTTTACAATCATTCAGGAGGAAAAAATGAAAAAAATAATTTATAGTCTGCTTGCAATGAGTGTCAGTGTACTCATGTTGACAAGCTGTAGTACAACCAACACACCATCGACTTCCAACCAAAAGGAGGAAGTAAAAACATCGCAAAAAGCAACGATCACGTTACAAGAAAATGGTCAAAACTTTTTGAAAAAAGAAGTGACTTTCAAAAAAGGAGAAACTTTGCTGACTATTTTGAAACAAAATTTTGAAGTCGAGGAAAATGATGGCTTCATCACTTCGCTTGAAGGGCATTCTCAGGATGAAAAGAATCAAACCTATTGGATGTTTACTGTGGATGGGAAAAGTGCTACTACTGGGGCAAAAGAGATCGAATTGAACAATGGACAATCGGTCATTTTCAATTTATCTAAACTATAAGTTTCATAAAAACTGTTAAAGGGCGGATATTGCCGCACTTTAGCCAGTTCACTTGATGAAAGAAGGAAAAGAATATGGAAAATTTTAAAAAAAGCGGAATGTTTTCCGTAATTGCTGCTCTAGGGGCTAATATTCTAGTCGCTATCAGCAAATTTGTCGGCTATGCAATCAGTGGCAGTGCCGCCATGCTGAATGAAAGCATCCATAGTATCGTTGATTGTAGTAATCAGATTTTGCTGCTATTTGGCGATAAACAAGCTAATAAAGGTCAGAGCGACTTGCATCAATTTGGTGAAGGCCGAGCAAAATACTTTTTTAGTACGATCGTCGCAATGATGCTTTTCTTCGGTGGGGGAGCACTAGGGGTGATGGAAGCTTTTGAAAAATTGACGCATCCATCCCATGAAGTTGGTAATCCAATCATTGTCATTGCCATTTTGTTATTTGGTTTGGTAATCGAAGGAAGTTCTTTGCGTGTCGCAATGAAGGAAATCAAAGAATTGAATACTGAAAATCTTTCCACGATGCGCTTTTTGCGCGAAAGTCGACATAGTGAAATACTGATTATATTTACGGAAGACTTGTGTGCTGTAATCGGTTTGGTCTTGGCTTTAGTGGGAACAATCTTGACTTATGCAACCGGGATTGCTGCATTTGATGCTATCAGCGGATTACTGATAGGTTTCTTACTGATGGGAGCTGCGATTTTCCTAGCAAAAGAATTTTATAGTCTGATCATTGGTGAAAGTGTGACAGCAAGCGATTTATCAAAAATCAAGTTAGCCTTTGAACGACCTGAGATCAGTCGGCTAATTGATATCAAAACCGTTCATTTAAGTCCAACGGAAATTTTAGTCGCTGCAAAAGCAGATATTGTTGGAAACAAAGAAAATGAAACGTATTCGATCATCAATGATATTGAAAAAAATATGCGTCAGTCTCTTCCTGACAAGAAGATGTATATATACATTGAAACAGATAAATATGACCCAAATTATTCTCACAAATAAAACGTATGTTCATGAATTGAAGCAAAAATGAGAAAAATATAATCTTGTTTTTAAATAAAACGGCTACAATTTAGCGAATTTATGTTACAATGAGTCCGCTGTTTATTTGTTGTAATTAAAGGAGATATTTTAATGAACAAAAAGAAAAGTGCGCCATGGCTTCAAGCTTTGCATGCAGTGATGCCGCTTTGTATAAGCTATATACCAGTGGGATTAGCTTGCGGAGTATTGTTGCAAAAAGTTGGATTTGATCCTCTCTTATCAGGGCTGTTATCGATTCTGGTCTTTTCCGGCGGCGCGCAGTTTTTAGTTGCATCTATGCTTACGACGCAAGCATCATTTGCAACGACATTATTGATGGTTTTCTTTTTAGAATTACGCTATACATTATTAGGAGCAAGTCTTGCCGGTTTTATGAAAAAAGAAAAGCGGACGTTTTTAGCTGTCTTTTCTCAATCCCTGAATGATGAAAACTATGCGGTGAACTACTTAAAGTTCTCAACTGACCCCTCTTGGAACAAAAGAAAGGCTTTATATGTCAATTGGTTCTCAATGGCTGCATGGGCCGGTAGCAACATGATCGGTAATTTTTTTGGCTCGGTGATTCGTGTAGATGCTGACCTTGTCCATTTTGCTTTGACTGCTATGTTCATATTTATGTTTGTCATGCAAATGAAAAACGCACTACTGATCTTTACAGGTTTGTTTTCAGGTGTATTAGGAGTGATCTTCATGGTATTATTCCAAAACACATTCGGCTTGATTGCAGCTACTGTTATTGCTTCATTTGCCGGATTTATGTTGGAGAAGGCATTTAAAAAAGAAAAAGCCAAGAAACTAAGGGATCGCGGCAAAGATGTCAATGAACCGCTCTTCAACTTCCCGGAACAGGAGGCCAACCATCATGACTAAACTATATTTGCTGTTTTTAGTTGCTTGTCTGTTCATCGTTGCGTATATTCCGCGCTTGTTCCCGATGCTTTATTTTACTCATCGAAAAGTGCCATCTTGGTTTAGTGACTGGATGAAGTATGTACCAGTAGCATTGTTTGCGGCGTTAGCTTTCAAAGATGTCTTCATTACTCATGAACATCTGGATATTGCTTGGAATATCAAAATAGCTGCAATGATTCTAGTAGCAGGTGTGGCTTACAAAACACGTTCGATGGCATTGTCAGTTTTGACAGGACTTGCGTCTGTCTTTTTACTGTCCATGCTTTAAACTGTTTTATTCCCTAAAAAAACAGAGATTGCGACATAAGTTGTTCAAACTGATCTATCCAAACTGCATTTGCATCAGCCAATTGTGGATGCAAGTTCATTTATTCGGAGAAAAAGATTAGTGTTGACTTATGATGCAAGCTCTTTTTTGTTTTAAGAATTAAAGAGGGATTTGTCCTTCTATGTTTTTTTGCTATAATAGGGAAGATGTTTATTTTATGAAAGAATAGTTGAGGGAAATTAGATGAATAAAAAATTGATGCAAGGAACATTTTGGCTAACCTTTGCTAATCTTCTATGTAAAGTTTTAGGGGTAGTCTATTTGATTCCCTGGCTAAGTATGATGGGGAACAATCAAGATGGTATGCTTGCTACGACATTATACAATGTTGGCTATCTTCCATATGGATTGTTCCTGATGCTTGGTACAGTCGGATTTCCAAATGCGATTGCAAAAAAAGTAGCTGTAGCAACAAAAGAAGGAGATAACGCTGCTTGTCGGCTGATTTTTCGAAGTACGATCAATATTATGTTCGTCATCGGTATCGCCTCTGCTGCGTTGATGTATTTATTTGCTCCTTTATTAGCCGGAATCAGTCCAATCGCTAACGTTAACAACGGGATACTAGCTATCCGAAGTTTATGCCCATCTTTGGTTGCTATCCCGATTTTGAGTGCAATGAGAGGATACTTCCAAGGGAAAAACGATTTACGACCTTATGGAACTTCTTTGATTATTGAACAAGCTGTACGAGTGATCGTTATCTTGGCTGGTACTTATTACTTGCGCGTATTGACTGACGGAACCATATTAGAAGCTGTATTGATCAGTACAGTTGCTTCTTTCTTTGGCGGGTTAGCTGCGATTATCCATATGTATATCGTCGGACGCAGAAAAGACTTCTTTGAACTTAAAGACTTTTTGATTTCCAGCCGTTACTTCGAAAGAGAAAACCGATCTGCCTCTGTCTCTATCATTCGGGAAACACTACCGTTCATTTTTGTCGGCTCCGTCATTACTATCGTTCAGATGATCGACCAAGTAACGATGAAACCACTGCTTCACTTTTTCCGTCCAGATATTGCAGATCAGCAACTGGAATTCTTATTCAGTCGTGCTTCTGTTAATCCAAACAAACTGACATTGATCCTGATTTCCATGGTAGGAACAGTTGCTATAAGTAGTTTGCCAATACTAAGCACAATGAAGAAAAAAGATCGTTTACAAATCGAAAAGACAGTAGGAGACAGTTTTTCGATTGCGTTATTGATCCTTCTTCCTTCATTGACCGGGATGTCTTTATTAGCTGGTCCATTATACACATTGTTTTTTGGTTATGATCCTGAAAGTGTTGGTTATTTCCAAATGGCTTTGTTAGCTTCTTTGTTTTTCTCTTTATTCACGATTCTGTCTACGATGCTTCAATCTCTGAACCACCATCGTTTTGCGATTCGACTAACTGTAGAAGCAATTATCCTGAAAGTCATCTTCCAAGTAATCGGACTAGGTCTAGTTGGCGGATACGGGATGAGCTTATCAAATGGCTTGGCATTCGGCATCGTCTTTGTTCGTGGTTATCACTTTATGTGCAAAGAATACCGAATAGCACCTTTAGCAAAAATCAGCAGTTTTTTCTTAAAAACTTTCCGATCTACCTTGATTATGCTTGCGGTATGTTTTATCATTTTCTTTTTGCTGAATCAGCGATTGTCAATGGAATCAAAAAGTTATGCAATGGTTTATTGTGTGGCTTTAGGAAGTATTGGGGGTTTAGTATTTTTATTTTCTCAATTCGGAAAAAATGGGTTCCGAATGTTGAAAAATGTTAAACATCGTAGCGGAAGCAAAGAATAGGCTAACTAGTCGTCTTTTTGCTGTCGCTAGAAAAACGGCAATTCGTATGATTACGCTTGTCGTTTTTCTATTTTCCAATTTTAGTTTCATATCTAATCTTACTTATGATATAGTTATGAGGTCTGGAAAAATTCTTTGAAACGAGGAAATTAAACACATGAAACTTGCAGTAGTTACAGATAGTTCGGCGTATCTGCCGGAACGTATCAAGAACCATCCCGACTTATTCGTGATTCCAATCCCTTTGATTATGGATGGGAAAATTTATAACGAAGGAATCGATATCGAAGCGGATGAATATTATGGACTTTTAAAAAACAGTAAAGATTTTCCTACTACTTCACAACCTGTCGTAGGGGAAGTTTTGGCTTTATATGAGGAATTGAAAGAGAAAGGGTATGACACGATTTTAAGTATCCATCTTTCTTCAGGTATTTCTGGTTTCGTCAACACCTTATTTGCGATGAAAGACAATATCAGTGGAGTAACGGTCATTCCTTATGACTCTAAGATCACTAGTATGCCGATGGGACATATGGTAGAAGCTGCCTTAGACTTAAATGATGAAGGTCAGCCCCTTGATGAGATACTTGCGCATGTCGATCGAATTCGAGATAATACTTACGCTTATCTAATTGTAGATGATTTGAACAATTTAGTACGGGGAGGGCGATTGACCAATGGCGCTGCACTGATTGGTAGCCTATTGAAAATCAAACCGATCCTGACATTTTCTGAAGGAAAAATTGTTTTATTCGAAAAAATCCGTTCAAGTAAAAAAGCATTTGCTCGGGCTGAAGAAATCATTGGCAAAAGAAATAACGAAATACAACCGCCAGTCAAACTTTACGTGATACATGCAAACAATTTAGAAGTAGCGATTGCGGAAAAAGAGAAATTGCAGAAAAAATATCCAAATGCAGAAATCGAAGTTGGTCATTTTGGACCAGTCATTGGTACACATTTAGGCGAAAAAGCCATCGGCATCGCCATTTCAGCGCAATAATTCCTTTTATTCAAAAAACAAACCAAAAATATTCTACATCATCTTGCTCTTTATTCACGCGATAAATGAACGTGCAGAAGAGCAAGATGATGTTTTTATGTATTTCTAACAAACAGGCTCTTTTTCTTTGCATTTCTCTCTTCAGTCATTTATAATGTCGCATATAGTTTAGTAAATTAGTAAACTACTGATTTACTAATTTACTAAAAATAGAAAGACGAGGAATTAAAATCATGGAAATACCTACAAATTTAAAACATAAACCAGTGCTCGTTGTAGAAGACTACGATAAAGTTGATGGAAGAAATGCATTGAATACGGACGCAAAAGGTCTTTCTTTGGGTCTCGCTCAATGGAATGACCGTGGAAAAGTCGACATATCAGGCAAAGTATGGCGACATACTGGAGAAAAATGGTCTCGACAATCAGAAGAATTACCAATTACACGTATTTTAGATTTAGCGATCTTAGCTGCACAAGGAAGTTTATACTTTCAAGATGCTTATCGTTATGAAAAATTCTATGATCCAGAAAATCCAGTTGTGGACATCATTGGTTTGCAGGGAAACCGGATGACAGTCGAGGTAGATACCAAAAATCCAAAGATCGATGAAGACATTATTTTGTATTACGATACACTACAAAAAGACGGAGAACTGATTGGGGAACGATTCCGTATTTTAAAACGTCTTTTAGATGAGTTAGGATATTAATAGACAGAGATGATCAAAAGGGGAAGAGAAGCATGGAGAATTTCTCACTAACAGAAAACCGGACCTTTTCACGGCTAGAAAAGCAAATGATCTGGAAGAAACCGAAAAGCCATCGGACAAGTGCAGAAGAGTGGCGGATCGCCTCTGAAATCAAAGAAAATTGGCAAGATCCTGAAATGAAAATCAGTAACGTTCTTTTAGAAGGAGACGCCGGATCGGGTAAGACACAGTTAGCAAAAGCACTATCTGCTGATTTGCAACTTCCCTATACAAAAGTGACATGTTTTGCAGATATGGATAAATCAGATGTGTTCGGCGCCTTATTACCTGTAGTAGATTCCGATAAAGAACAAGACCAAGAATTGCTGGAAGCTATTTACCAAACAGATACACTTGAAGCTGTACTGACACTGATCCAGAACCATTACGGCATTGATTCTTTTTCTGCCAAAGAAAAATTAGCAGAGTTAGTTCAAAGAATCGAAGCCGATTATCCAGATGCAATCCATTATAGTTATTATCCTTCTGAAATCGTTCGAGCGATCGAAAAAGGATATCTATTAGAGATCCAAGAGCCGACTGTCATCCGTGATGCTTCTGTTCTTGTGGCACTTAACTCAGCGCTCGAACCCAATGGGATATTGAATTTGCCAACAGGAATCATTCGTCGCCATCCAGATTGTATTATTGTCATTACCACAAATCGAAACTATCAAGGAAATCGACCCTTAAATGAATCCTTAAGAGATCGGATGCAGCATGCGGAAAAAATGGATCTTCCTGCCTTAGAAGTCATGGCAGAACGTGCGATGGCGAAAACCCAGATTCAAAATCAAGAACTCCTTATGAAGATGGCAGAGATTATCCGTTTATTGGATGAAACTGCAAAAGCAAATGCCATCAAAGGTGTAGCAGGAATGCGTTCATATTTTTATTGGGCGAATACCTATAAGCAAGGACAAGATTTACTCCAGTCGATTTATCCAAAAGTTTTGTATAAATTATCCACTGATCCAGATGAATTGGCGATCCTTGAGCAAGCTTTGTCTGAGAGTGGATTGCTATTGGAACTTCAAGACATTTTGAGAAAAGAAAAATGGGGCTATCCTCAAATAGAACCTCAATCTGAGCATGCAAAAGGAAGAACTATCGGCGCCGAAGAAGCAAACGAACGAAACATCACTGAAGATGCTGAAGAAACTTTGCGCTTAGATGAAAAGAAACAACTGTCTGCTGAAGAACCAAATGAGGGAGCAGAGAGACTAGAGAAAACAACAGAAAAAAACGAGATGCCTCCTCAAATGCAAAAAGAACGCAAGAGCGATATCGAAGGGAAAAATCAGAAGGAACAACAACAAACAGAAGAGGATTCCCAAGAAATGTCTGCCTCTGACATGGAAACACATGATAAGGAAATCAAGAAGCAATTAAATAAAGAAGCGCGGCAAATCATGAAGGAAACGATTCATGAAAAAGAAGGTCTCATCGTTCACCGACCAGCTTTCCAAGGAAAAACGCAAGAAGCACGTGAGCTACAAATGCAAGTCATGCCGATAGTAGAATCACTTAGCCGACAAATTTTAGAATTACTGGATAATGAACAAACAGAGACGTACCAAAAGGGAAAATATGAAGGACAGCGGTTTAACGCAAGTAGAGTAGCATATGGTGATTTGAGAAATTTTGACAAAAAGAACCCGCCACATGAGCAACCTTCCTTAGCGGTAGCTGTGCGGATCGATGAATCTGGATCAATGATACGGGATGATCGGATCGAAGCGGCAAAAAAAGCAGCGATTGCTATTGCAGAATTTGCTAAGAAAGTTGATATCCCCTTGTTGATTTACGGGGATACAGCAGACCGTTCAGCAAGAGAAAAAACTTCTTTGTTTTCTTATAAAGAATTTGAAGACGGGTTTCAATGGTTAAATGAAAAATTAGTCACTATGAAACCAAGACAAAACAATCGTGATGGAGCGGCACTTCGTTTAGCAGCAGAAAAATTAAACAGACAATCCGCCACAACCAAACTGTTGCTTAATATTAGTGACGGTCAGCCAAAGGCGTTGCCAGATTATACTGGCAAAAAAGCAAAAGAGGACATCCAGTCTGTTTTGAAAGAATACGAGCGTCAAGGCATATTATTTGTTTCCGCAGCTATTGGTCAAGACAAAGAAGAGATCAAGTCGATCTACGGTGAAAGCCGTTTTGTAGATATTACTGACCTAAATGAATTTCCCAAGCAAATGATTCAATTGATTGCCCGTTATCTATGATAAAATAAAGCTCAACGAACGCACTTAGCAGATTCGTTGAGCTTTTCGTTTCTAGTTACCGGTAACAAGGATACTTCTAAAATAGAATCGGTTATAATCAAGAGGGACCGTTAAAGGAGTGAAACGATATGATACAAGAACAAAAATGGTGGAAAGAAGCAGTAGGCTATCAAATCTATCCGGCCAGTTTCAAAGATAGCAACGGCGATGGACAAGGAGATATCAATGGGATCCGCGAAAAACTTGGATACTTGAAAGATCTTGGCATCGGATTTATCTGGATCAATCCAATCTATCAATCTCCATTTATCGATAATGGTTATGACGTAAGTGACTATCAAGACATAGAAAAGCGATTCGGGACGATGGAAGAGTTTGATTTATTGCTGAAAGAAGCACATGAACTGGGAATCAAAGTCATTATGGATCTTGTCATCAACCACAGTTCGGATCAGCATCAATGGTTTGAAGAATCGAAGAAATCCAAAGAAAGCCCTTATCGAGATTATTACATTTGGGTCGATGGAGTAGATGGCAAAGAACCAAATAATTGGACATCGATTTTCGGCGGCTCTGCTTGGGAATATTCTCACGAAACAGGACAGTATTATCTGCATGTCTTTGCGAAAGAACAACCAGACTTAAATTGGGAAAGTGAGAAATTGAAAGAAGAACTATTCAATATGATTCGATGGTGGCTAGATAAAGGGATAGACGGATTTCGCTTAGATGCGATTTCTCATGTAAAAAAAGATGAATATTCAGTAAAAGCCACAGAGAACCCTTTTTTTTCACCCTTTCAGAATGTCTCGGGAATCGAAGAACATTTGACTGATTTGAAACATGTTTTCGAAGAATACGATATCATGACAGTCGGAGAAGCAAGCGGCGTCACTGCAGAAGAAGGGCCGGAATGGGTAGGAAAAGACGGTTATTTCGATATGATCTTTGAATTCGATCATATCCATATTTGGCAGCAAGAAAAAGAAGGGCAATTAGACGTCCTTAAGTTAAAACATGCATTAAGTGCTTGGCAAACTTCCCTAGATGGTATCGGATGGAACGCTTTATATATGGAAAACCATGATGTTCCTCGTGCCGTTTCTGTGTTCGGAGATACCCGTCCCGAATTTTGGGCTATGTCTGCAAAAGCAATTGCTATGATGTATTTCTTTTTGCAAGGAACGCCATTTATTTATCAAGGACAAGAAATTGGAATGACGAATATGCCTTTTGAATCGATCGATCAAGTTGATGCAGTGGATTCGAAAAGACTATACGAAAGACTACTTGGATTTCCGGATTATAAGACAAGAGAAGAAGCATTGGATATTATTCGTGAAACCACCAGAGACAATAGCAGAACACCCATGCAATGGACTTCAGAAGAATATGCTGGCTTTTCTACACAGGAGCCTTGGATGATCACTAATCCAAATACCAAAACGATCAATGTAGAACAACAAGAACATGAACCGGATTCGATCTTGCAATTCTATAAGAACATGATCCGCATTAGACAAATCAATAGAGGCCTGATATACGGTTCTTTTAAAGAGTATCTTCATGAACATCCACAACTATATGTCTATGAAAGAGATTTAGAAGATGAACAGTATCTTATTATGGTAAACTTGACAGAATCATTTGCTGACTATGAACTCCCAAAAGAAGCAGATCAGTCATGGACATTACTCTTGTCAAATTCTTCTAACGGAAACTTTGAAAAAAAAGGAACACTAGCACCTTATGAAGCTTGTCTGTATAAAACAAACAATTAAAAAACTTCCTCGTTAAAGTTCAATAGTTGGACTTTCCGAGGAAGTTTTTCTGATTTACCCATCTTAATAATTTGCTCTAGGACCACCGATATATTTAGGACGAGAGCGAAGGGCTGTCACATGGGCTTGTCCCAAGGTTTTCAAACGAGGTCTGACAGGCACTTGGACATGTTTGATATGCATACCAATCGAAGTGTCACCGATATCGATGCCGGCTTGCCCAATTACATGCTCTACTTCGACAGGATCATTGAACTGCTCAAAAGCAGCAACAGAACAAGCACCTCCAGCATGTAATGCAGGAATAACAGAGACGATTTCGAATTTTTTTGCTTCTGCCACTGTTCGTTCTACCACCAATGCTCGATTCAGATGTTCGCAACCTTGGACAGCTAACGCAATTTCTTTAGGATCTAATAGCTCTTTTAACGTACGAATGATCCACTGACCAACTTCCGCACTGGAATTTTTTCCAATATGTCCACCGACGACTTCGCTTGTGCTGCACCCTAAAACAAAGAGATCTCCTTTTTTCAAGTGTGCCTCAGCCAATACGTCATTAACTATTTCAGTCAATTGAACTTTCAATTCTTTTTCTGACAACTTCATTCTCTAAAACCTTCTTTTCAATTAATATTGCTTCCGTGCTTGAATACGTTGAAGACTTGCAGTTATAGGAAAGGCAAGGCCCATACCGATAAGATTTTGAAAGATATTCCCTGGGATAGAAGCCACTCCAGCCGGCCAATCATACAAAATCCAACCGGCGATACCATAGCCGACGATCATAACTAAGCTTCCTAAAAAAAGACCAAATAGCCACATGCGAGTAGAAGATTTACTGAAAGATCCGGCAACATATCCTTGTAATCCGTGAATCACTAATGAAAAAATAGCCCATTGCGGATACCCTGAAATCAAATCGATTAATAGTCCACTGGAAGCACCGACAACTAATCCACCCATTGGACCATAAAGAAAAGAAGCAGTATAGATTCCAGCCTCACATAATGTCACAAAACCGTTCGTAGCCGGCACAGGGATCAAAATAGTTAATGAAAGTGCAACGGTCAACGCAATCAGCATCGCATAGATTGTTAGTTGTTTAGTTTTCATTTATCGTTCCTCCTTTTTGGATACCGCCAGACCAGACGCTTCCCGTATGATCATTCATCAGCACACCATTGGAAATACAATGGGCAACAAATTTTTTACTTTCTGCTACGGCTTTTGAAACATCTAATCCTAATACAAGATTCGCTGTTATTGCAGAAGAAAAGGCACAACCGGCACCATTTACTGTTGGGGTGTCGACTTTTTTCTGAGAAAACACCTCCTGATGGTCAACTGAATAGAGAAGATCCACAGCTTGTTCGCCAGCCATCCTTGTGCCGCCTTTTATTACAATTTTCTTTGCTCCTGAAGCAGTGAGCTCTTTAGCGAGATGGATCATTTCTATCAACGAAGAGGGGAGAGCTTGACCAGAAAGTAAAGCAGCTTCTGCCAAATTAGGCGTAATCATCGTAACAAGTGGAAAAAGTTCTTCGATGAGCTGTGAAATATACAATTGATTGATCACAGATTCAGTTTCTTTGAATGCCAAAACAGGGTCTAAGATGATTGGGATATTTTGTTTTGCTTTTATGAAGTCTCGAACAACCATGATTGCTTCACTTGAATTTAATAACCCGATCTTGATTCCATCTAATGTAGTCATTTGATCAATTGAAGCCAACTGTCGTTCAAGCAATTCTGAAGGAATAGATTCCAAGATAAATCGCCCATTCGTATCTAGTACCCCTATAGATGTCAGGGCGCTTAGCCCGAATAGACCAAAATCTTCAAAAGTTTTTAAGTCTGTTTGGATTCCTCCGCCAGCAAATGGATCAGAACCACCAATCGTCAAGATTCTTTTCATAACATTTCCCTCCATGAATAAGAGTATAACGAAATTTTCAAAAAAGAAAAACAGCCAATTGGCATATTTTTATCTCATCCAATTTTTAAAAGAAGCGAAAAGGGAATGTGACAAAAATCGTGTCACATTCCCTTTTTCCAATAAACGGTCTTCAATTAGCTGGTCCTCGATATTAGCTCAACAAACGGCAAAATATGAGGAACCACTTTTATTTGGCTGTTCTTATTACTTGATGCAGGACAGCTTTTTCACAACCACTTAAAAACGATTAGTTGTTTTGTGTTTTTAATTCTTTCTCGATTTGAAGCCGCTGAACTTTCATTGTAGCTGTTCGCGGGATTGCATCAAAGTCACGGATGATAGGGGCGTTCAAACGGGGAAGTTCATGGACTTGCTCCCACCAGCGATTCCAATCCATTTCTTTATCAGGGGCTAAAGCAATAATCGGCTGTGGAGAATGATTTTTATCCCTTACAATCACTACTTCTGCCAAAAAATCTAACGAATCTAATAAAAAGTCTTCAATAGCTAATGTACTGTTGATCGTTTCGATCAAATCTACTTGCCGATCTTTCAAAAATAGGTGACCACGCTCATCCATAAATCCGTAATCTCCGCTATCCCACCAATCGCCATAAACATTTTCCTGGAACCGTGCATCTTCCTTATAATAAGTCAAAGCCCGTCCTTTAGACAGTAATTGTATATGACCATCTGTATTTTCAGGAAGGACATTCCCAACTGAATCTGTGATCCGAGCGCTTGTCATGTCTTCCAGTCCAACGCCCATATCTCTTGCATCACTCGTTTTCAAACTTTCCAGTGTATGAGCCTTAAGAATCATTGGTCCACATTCACTTTGGCCATATACTTGAAGGAATACCGCATCTTGTGTTATTGATGTTCGCAAAAATGTTTCCATTGTCTGATTGTTTATGGCATCAAAAGTAGAGTGATAATAACGGATACCAGAGAAAGCTTCTGGATGTTCTTTAGCAGTAAAACTCCACTGAACAAAGTTATTCGGATGAGTCTCTAATGCGATTGGTCGGTGGGTTTCCAAAATACGAATAATTTTTGAACTTTGTGCATCTGCTAAAGGCATCATAGGAAAACCCATGGACATCAAAGAAGAGATGCCAATATTGAATCTAGAATGTACGGGGGAAATGTGAAAAGCGATTAATTTCTTTTCTGAAATTTTTGCAAAAACAGTTTTTTGCCATTTCGTTCGCCAACCCATAGAATGAGCAGAATGACAAATAAGCTTAGGGATACCAGTTGTACCAGAAGTATGGGTCATATAAGAAATTTCATTTTTAGCTAAAAACGATTGGGGAACAGGAAAAGTAGGTTGCTCCAGTAAATAAAAAATAGGAATCTGTTTTGACTTAGTCCCGTTTGAAATTTCTCCCACTCGTTTTTTTGTCTCATCATCAAATAAAATGAAGGGGTCTTCTAAACGGTCGATAAATACTTCCATTGTCGCTGTAGGTAGATGATAAGAAGTCATGACAGGCACTGCACCAAGGTAAGACACAGAAACAGCGAGAAGGTATGTGTCAAAAGCGGAACTCTTATAGATAATGACTTTGTCTCCAGATTTCACACCAAGATGGGCCAATTGATAAGCTCGATCTAACACACTTTCAAAGCATTTTTTGTAAGTTGTTTCAAGTCCTAACTCAGGAAAAGCAGAAAGCGGCTGATCACAGATAATCGGGGTCTCGGAAAAGCCAGCTGCAGCTTCTTGAAAATTCGTAAATAAATTCAAAGGGGAATACGTTATGGTCTCCATCATTCACACTCCATTATCTTTTGTTAAGTAATATACAAACTCAAGATAATCGTAACATAAACCTTTATACAATAATATAGTTTATTGTGAAAAAAAGTTCAGGTTCCTATGTGACAGAAACCTGAACGAATGCCGCTAATTCGTGATAAGAAAAATCAACCATTTTTTCCCAGATTTCTTGAAAAGAGTGGGAAGATAGGTATCGATTACCACATAAATAGTTTACCGCGTCAGCATCATCTAAATATAGTTCGGTATAATAGCGATAGGTTTTTCGGCATAATTCTGGTGATACATTCTTATACACTGTGATTTTGCTCAAAATTTGGCGAATAGTCCGAGGAGAAATTTGTTGATCATGCGAGGAACGAAAAACAAAAGAATTTTCATCCGTATTTTGTGCGGTTAACTTAAAATAGTTCTCTAGAAACGGCATCGCTTCTTTTGGTATTGGTACTTTACTCAATCTGTTTTCTTTTCTATTCAGATTAAGAATCTGCTTGGTCAAAGATACATCTTTACGTTTAAGTTCTACTACTTCATGGATCTTTAATCCGCAATACAGAAGAATGGCAGTAATCGCAAGGTTCCTCGGTCTATTCTTTTCTTCAAAGCTAGCTTCTCTGCTTGTTTGAAAGCCTTCAATCGGGATAAACAAATGCTCAAAATCTTTGAAAAGTTCTGCATCGATATATCGCGGAGCTGCTTTAGTTGTTTCCGGTAAACTTGTACCCAAAAGAGAGATCTCTTCTTCAATTACTCCTTTTTGATATAAAAATCGTAAAAAATGATTTAATGAATATTGCTTCCTCGAAATCCCGTAGTAGCTATTTTCAAACAATTGCTCCGTTTCTTGGTTCGCTGTAGTTTGGAACGAACGAGTATGTCGATAGATTTTAGCTAAGAAATTCTGATAATCTTGTTTTTCTAAACGGATAATCAGCTGATCATCCACTTCTTCAGAAAATACTTTTCTCAAATAATCAGTAAACAAATGGAAATCTTTTGCATATTCATAGCGACTACCTAATGATAAAGAAGAGCGATTTTCTTCTAAAAACTGTTGAAAGACGGAAGGGAGCAAATGTGTACGTTGTTTTAATTTTTCTTGCAGTTGTTTTCTAGTTTTGCTGTCCAATACAAATCCCTCCAGTTATTGTTCATTTCCTTTATTTTACCGCATTTCCTCAAATGACGATAGGGAATTTGTCTTGCTTTGATAACGAACATCCATGTAACTGTCTTTTAAAAGTCTTTACAAAATCAGAGGTGATTCTCTTAGTTTTTAAGAAGCCCTTAAGTTTCACTTGCAACAATAACTACAATTTCAAATAAAAGCAGGTGAGTATATGTCAGCTATTCTATTAATTCCAATCTACGAACCCACAGAAAACACTGTATTCTTCATTAATCAATTAGCACAATCTGTAAACGTACCGATTATCATTGTTGATGATGGAAGTGGGAAAACCTATCAAAAACTGTTTCAGCGAATGGAACATCCTAATATCACTAAAATTAGCTACTTTGACAACAAAGGCAAGGGATATGCATTAAAATTCGGCTTTTCAGTTATACTTGATTCCTATCCAGACATTACTGGCGTTGTCACAGCAGACAGTGATGGTCAGCATGAAATCGAAGACATCCAAAAAATGCTAGTGGCAGTAGATCGATTAGCTGGTCAGGAATTCCTTTTGGGTGTAAGAGATTTTTCGTATGAAAACACGCCCTTTCGAAGCTATTTCGGGAATCGAATGACGAGCGGTTTTTATTATCTTTCCTCAGGTATCCACTTACAGGATACACAAACAGGACTGAGGGGATTTTCTATCTCTAGTTTATCTGAACTGCTCAAAATCGAAGGAAATCGGTTTGAATATGAAATCAATCAACTGCTAGTTTTACCAAAGATCGGCTATCGAATGACTACGATCCCTATCAAAACAATATATAGCGATGGAAATAAAGGTTCCCATTTTCGAATATTCCAAGATTCCTATCTTGTTTATCGTCCGTTCATTCGTTTCTTTTTTTCCTCGATTTCCTCTTCATTGGTGGATATTGGACTATTCTATTCCATTATATTTTTTATTGGAAATCATACAATGGCTTCTTTGTTGATTGCTACCATACTTTCTAGAGTACTATCAGGAATTTTCAATTATCAAATGAATCGACATTATGTGTTCAGAAAGCAAAGAGCCCATACTGCTTTTTATAAATACAGCTTATTGTTTCTCTTTCAACTGATTTTAAGTTGGCTAAGTGTGTCGATCCTTTCGGTTATTATTCAGTCGCTTTTGCTTTGTAAGGCCGTTGTGGATATTTTATTGTTTTTTGTCAGTTTTTCGATTCAAAGACGCATAGTCTTTTGTTAGGAGGAAATCTTTATGAAACATTTTTTACGAAAAAAATATATGTGGGCATGTCTATCGAGTGTTTTCTTGTTAGGAAGTTCAAGTTATATATTATTAAAAACATTTGTTTTGCCTCAGAAAATAGCAGCAGTAGAATCGGTATCCAATGAGACTTCCACTTCGACAACAGACACAAAAAATACGAGTAACTCAAGTTCTTTTGAACCAGTGATTACAGATAATAGCTACCAAGATGAAAATATCAATATCACATTATCTTCAGAACGTGTTGATGAAACCACAGTTTATGTTGCTGATATTACAGTAAGCGATTCTAGCTATTTAAAAACAGCTTTGGCAAACAATACGTATGGACGCAACATCAAAGAAACTACATCTGCGATCGCACAAGAACAACAAGCGATTTTAGCGATAAACGGAGATTATTATGGTTTTAGAGATACAGGATATGTACTTAGAAATGGCACACTATATCGTGATACACCTAGTGAAGATGAAACAAAAGAAGACTTAGTAATTGATAAAAATGGTGATTTCTCAATAATAAAAGAAGCAGAAACATCTGCTGAAAAGCTAGTAGAAGAAGATGTACAACAAGTTTTATCTTTTGGTCCTGCTTTAGTTGAAGATGGAGAAGTCACTGTTTCTGAAGATGAGGAAGTGTCGCAGTCGATGCAAAGTAATCCACGAATCGCAATTGCTCAAGTTGGAACAAACCATTATCTCGTTGTTGTTTCAGAAGGTCGAACAGATGATAGTCAAGGGTTGAGTCTCAGCGAACTAGCAACTGTATTGAAAAATCATGGAGCAAAAACCGCATATAATTTAGATGGTGGAGGGTCAACAACGCTTTATTTCAATGGAAAAGTCATTAATCAAACAGTCGGCGGAAGTGGAAACTCTGAACGATCTGTCAGCGATATCGTTTTTATAGGTTAAGAAAAGGGGTATAATTATGAATAAGAAAAAAACGTTTTATAGTTATTTTATTAGTTCAGTCATTCTTTTCATCTTTCAATTGGTTTATCATCATTTTAGCCACGGGGTCACTTCACAAGCACTGAAATGGGTCTGGGTTATTCCAATGGTAGGAGGGGCATTCCTTTTTATTTTCGAAAAAATATTAAATACTTTTCGAAATCGCCTGGCTTTCAATTTATTCAATACGGGTTTGGCTAGCTATATCGTCGGAATGATTCTTAAAGGAATATTAGAAATAGCTGGAGCTTCATCACCTTACATAGGAATTTATCCTATGATAGGAACGATTATACTAGGAATCAGTCTATTTATCTATATAAGTAGCTTGCTTATTCAAGGATTGGATAAATAATACAATCGTAATAAATGGAAAATATAAGAAATTTTTTCAAAAAATTTCCTATAGGAATAAATGCACAAATGACTATTTTAGTGATATATATTTTGCTATTAGCATAGATATTCCAAAATTTCAATTAAAATGTTTTAATCTAATTCCAATCTAAATATTTGTAGAAATCAATCGTCTCCTATAGAATAAATTTATAAGTAAAAATATACCAATCATAAATCTATTTGCTAGGAGGAATTTACATGGAAGACAAAAATTTAACAGTCATCGGTAGCTACAGTACAAGGGATGAAGCATTATCAGTAATCGAACGGTTGCGTAACGAAGGGTATGATCGAGATGATATCGTTATTTATACTACTGATGAAGCAGCAACTAGACTGGGATTCGACGGATTATCCGGTATAGATGTTGAAACAGATGAGAATCGGATGGATGGCGAAGAAGATCGCTCTTTATGGGAAAGAATAAAAGACACTTTTTCTTTTGATACCTATGATTCTGAGACGGCTACGCCAGAAAATGATCCTTTATATCAGTATAGAGGAGATATTTCTGCTGGAAAATTTGTCATCACAGTAAAAGGCTATCGTCAGCCAGAAACAACAAAAGACACAATGGATACGCAAGATACAGTTACCCCGGCAAGCACAATGGGAACAGGACTAGGGACTGGGACTGGCACTGATCCAATGGACGTAGATGGCACGACAGGCTTTCAAAATACAACAGATCCATTGAATATGACACCAGGAACTGATCCGATGGACGTACCTGGCGAAGCTGATTCTATGAGTACAAAAGAGACGGAAGACATCGATCGCAAACCAAATCTAGATGATGATACGATTCAACTAAAAGAAGAAAAATTAGATGTAAATACACATGATGTTACCACTGGAGAAGTCGACATCCACAAACATATGGTCAACGATACTGAAACGGTAGAAGTACCGGTCAAACGTGAAGAAATCGTCATCGAGCGCAAACCAGTAACAGATCCATCTTCACAGGGTACAGACGAAAACTTGGAAGATGACACAATCACTATCCCAATCAAAGAAGAGCAAGTAGATGTTAGCAAGCATACAGTTGTTCGTGAAGAAGTGGGAATTCATAAAGAAGAACATGAAGACGTTGAAAAAGTGACAGAAGATGTTAGCCGAGAAGAATTGGATATTGACACAAGCGGTGATGTACACATTGAAGACCGCAATAAAAAATCTTAAGCGTAAGCTAAAGAGGTTGTGACAGAAGTGGTCAGCTTCAAGAAATAAGAAGGAGTTTACGAAATTTGTTTCTCAAATTTTTGTGAAATTTCGGCTTATTTCCGAAGAAGCTACTTCTGGAACACCGTTTATTCGGAAAACAGGGCTGTGACAAGATTATTGTCACAGCCCTTTTCCTAGTATGTTTTAGAGTTAAGCATTATTTTTTAGGCTTCAACGGTAATTGGACTTTAAAATCAACTCCTTGTGGAAGATAATTGGATACAGAAATTTGTCCGTGGTGCTGTTCGATTATCTGTTTTGCAATCGCCAATCCAAGTCCGTAACCGCCAGTTTCCTTCGCACGAGATTGATCTTCCCGATAAAATCGATCAAAGATTCTTACTTGATCTTCTTCACTGATAGAAGGGCCAGTATTCTTTACGTGAATCAGCCATTCTTTATGGTTAACAGACGAATCTAAAATGATTTTATCTTTTGGATTCGTATATTTTAAGGCATTATCTAGCAAAATAACCAAAACTTGATGGATCTTTTTTTCGTCAATTGGTACTTCTGATGTTGCCTCGTTATGAAGGATAAACTCCTTTCCGTCTATGGTGGCCATCTCTTGAAATGGTTTAACAAGGTTTTCGATATATTCCTGTGTATTGATCATTTGTTTTGAAAGTAGCTGCTGATCAGAATCATTTCGGGCAATCGTCAGCAGATCTGAAGTCAATCCAGTGAGCCGTCTCGTCTCTGACAATGCTTGAGCAATACTTTCAGATTCCTCAATGATGGTATGATCAGGTTTGGTAAATAGATGTTCCAAACTATTTTGAATAATCGTTAACGGTGTACGTAATTCATGAGAAGCATTTTCGACAAATTCTTTTTGTCTTCTCCAAGAAAGAATGATAGGGCGCATGCTTAGACTAGACAAGTAATAACTAATGCCAATTGAGATAAGCCAGAAAACAACCATACACAAAATCATAATTGTGCGAAAAGTTGCTAATGAATTTTTGATTTGATTTGTATTTTCTAAAATTTGGATATAGGCAACACCAACTTGATTCGTCTCTGCTTTTTTCGTTATCGAGCGGAAGGAGAGGGTAGATGAGTCGTTTTCTTCATTTAATTCAATATTTTGGATGGTATTCAGATTTTTTGTATCCATTTTTAATTCTTTGATCTGATTGAAGCGTCCACCAATAGCTGCCTTATTCAATATCTCACCATTTTCAGACCACAAGATCACTTGAGTGTTAAATCGGTCATTTGATGGTTCCATCAATGGTTGTTCCATGTTTGTTCTGTTTTGTTCCATTTGATTCGGGTTCAAAAAGGGATCACCTTGCTGATACCTTTGTATCTCTAATTGTACTGTCCGAGAATCAAAATCTGTTTTCTCTAATGAAAGATCCGTTTCTCTATACGCAGATTGGTTCAATATCTGTAAAGTAATAAACCCCAGAAGAAAAAAGATCAAAGCAAATGCAGCTACATTCGTTGCAAAAAAACGGCTACGCTGCTTGCGTGTAATATCTCCATTCATTGCATCACACCCCTTGCAATATATAACCAACATTACGTAAAGTTTTGATTTCTTTATCTAGTCCAGTACTGCGTAGATGTTTCCGTAAATTGCTCATGTAAACTTCAACAACTGTAATCGTCGTATCAGAATCAAATCCCCAGATCCGATCAAATATCTGCTCTTTTGTCAAAATGATTCCTTTATTTTGTAAAAAATAAACGAGTAATTCAAACTCTTTTCCTTGTATGGGCAAAACTTGTTCTTTATACAATACTTCATTACTTTTTAGATCACAACTGATATCCTTATACTTCAGAATGTTTTCATCAAAGAGACCAAGCGATCGTTTCAATAATGCTTTCACGCGCATGATCAATTCTTCTCGATAGAACGGTTTTGTCAGATAATCATCTGCACCACGTTCAAATCCTTCAATCTTATCTTCCAAACTATCTTTTGCTGTCAAAATCAATACAGGAGTCTGTATTTTTTCTTTCCGTAACTTTGCTAGGACTTCATAACCATTCATTTCCGGCATCATCAAATCCAAGATTGCAAGGTCATAAACACCGCTTTCCAACTCAAACAGTCCTTCACCACCGTTATAAACTTGTGTTATCTCACCAATTGTTGTGAGTATTTCTTTTATATTATTGGATAATACCTTATCGTCTTCTACTACTAATAGTTTAAACATTTTCCCACCTCATTCATTTGGTCACTTTAGTTTAACATGGATAACATAAATAAGACTTAAATAATCCTATTATGACACATGTTAAGATTTTATGGAAAGGTGTCTTAGACAATTTATTGATAAAAAAATCCAACAGAAGTGACAAAATGTCACTTTAGAGTTACACTATTCAACGAGTGACATTTTGTCACTATCAACATATCATAGGGAGGAAAATCAAATGTTTCTAGCTATCAAAGAAATTCGCTATTCTAAATTACGGTATGGCTTGATCATCGGGATTATGTTCTTGATTGCGTATGTCGTATTTATGTTATCTGGACTAGCAAATGGGCTTTCTGAAGAATTCAAGAAAGCAATCGATGATTGGGATGCACAAGAGATTGTTTTATCAGAGGACGCCAATCAAGTATTTGCTGCTTCACAATTAACAAGAGAAGATCTGACATATATTGAAGGAGGAGAAAAAGCCCCGATTGGATTATACAGCGGTGCAGTCAAAGGAAAAAATAAAGAAAATGTCACAGTTTTCGGCACGTCAAAAAAAGCATTCTTATTACCAAAACTCACGAAAGGGCATGAATTCAAAACAAAGAATGAGATTATCATCTCGCAAAACCTGGCTGATTCAGGTTATAAAATCGGAGATACGATCAAAATTGGCAGTTACAACGATCCTTTGACGATTGTTGGAATCTTTCCTGCAACTTATTACACTGTTTCTCCAGTCATCTATACATCTCTTGATACGTGGACTGCTTTGAAGTATGGAAAACAGCCATTTGCTTCTGAAGAGGAACAGCCAATCAATGGAATCGTTACAAAGAATTCTGCTAAAATTTCGAAAGAAAAAGCATCAAAGAAACTACAGTTACTAACTATTGAGACGTTCATTGAAAGCATTCCTGGCTATTCTGCCCAAAACATGACCTTAAACGCGATGATCTACTTTTTGTTCTTAGTAGTCGCTGCCGTAGTCGGTATTTTTATGTATGTGATTACTCTTCAAAAAACTGCTATTTTTGGAGTAATGAAAGCACAAGGAATCAAAAATTCCTTCATTGCTAAATCTTTAGTTGCACAGTCATTTATTGTGGGGTTGGTAGGCGTCCTGGTTGCTCTTGTGTTTGCTTATCTGACTAGTCTGATTTTACCAAGTGCGATGCCTTTTGCTGTTTTTTGGTCCCAATGGCTGCTATATAGTGGGATTTTGATCATTGTCGCGATGCTAGGCGGACTCTTTTCAATCCGTACAATAACAAAAGTAGACCCAATTACAGCAATAGGAGGTTAATAAAAATGAAAGAAATATTGACAATGAAAAAAGTTACCAAGACATTCGGTTCTGGTCATACAAAGGTCTCAGCTTTGAAAGGAATTGATTTTTATGTAAAGGAAGGGGAATTCGTCAGCATTATTGGTCCTTCTGGTTCAGGTAAAAGTACTTTTCTCACCATTTCAGGAGGATTGCAAACACCGACTTCCGGAGAAATAGTGATCAACGGTCATTCATTAACTGAACTTCCAGAAAAAAAACGAGCAGATCTGCGTTTTCAAGAAATTGGATTTATTCTCCAAAGCTCTAATCTGATTCCTTTTTTAACGGTAAAAGAGCAATTTGAACTAGTTGATCAAGTCACTTCAAAAAAAGATGTTTCCAAAAAAAGCGATTCTTTACTGCAATCTTTAGATATCCAGTCACTAAAGAACAGTTATCCTAGAGATCTTTCTGGTGGGGAAAGACAGAGAGTGGCGATTGCTCGCGCTTTATATAATGAACCGAGCTTGATCTTAGCGGACGAACCAACAGCTAGTTTAGATACCGATCATGCATATGAGGTCGTGAAATTACTGGTTAAGGAAGCTCATGAAAAACAAAAAGCAACTATTATGGTTACTCATGATGTCCGTATGATTCAGTGGAGTGATCGCGTTTATCGAATGGAAGATGGGTACTTGACAGAAGAAGAGAAAGAGAAAAAATGAGTACTTCATGACAAGGATGGGCAATCCACGTATAATCAGAGATAAAGGAGAGATGTGGATGCCAAAAGAAACTTTTTTCAATTTGCCGAAAGCAAAGAAGCAGCGAATCGACGACCTATTGTTAGAGATATTTTGCTCACAGCACATCAGCCAAGTAAAAGTCTCAGAAATTGTTGAGAAAATGGGAATGTCACGCGGCGCTTTTTATAAATATTTTCAAGATTTAGAAGATGCTTATTTGTATACGATCAAAAGCAGTTCTCATATAGTCCATCAAGATATCTTGACATTCATTAGTGAAAACAAACAACATTTCTTTTTAGGGATCGAAAAGTATTTGGAGTGGTGCAGCGATTTAGATCACAATAGTATCTATTGGCAAAGATTATACTTATTGACCCAGAGAAATGATCAGCAGACAACCAAACGCAGAGAGCTAACTGCTGATTCTCCTATGAACGACAAATGGCTAGAATTACTAAAAATTAATCATTTTACCATTCAATCGTCGGAAGAAGCAGTTAGCTTCTTATACTTCTCCATGTCTCTCGTAATGAACTCATTGACGGATCTCATTGCAAATGGCTGGACAAAAGAAGAACTATTAAAAGATTTTCGCTATAAATCTCGTTGGATTGCAAAAGGTATCCAATAAAAAGAAACAGCTATGTCTATTTGTCCTGACATTTTTATCAGGATGGTAGAGTATACATAGCTGTTTTTTGATTGTTTATAGCTCAAATAAGCGGATCAGTTCTTCTTCATTTGCGAATGACACACTATCATCAATCAACATATAAGGAACATGGGTATTCGGAATTGGTTGATTCGTGACGATCAGGTCATACTCAAGAAGATTGTATTTCGAAAGTTGATCTTCAGTGATAGCAGTTGTTTCAGAGTGAATCTTATGCACAGCAAGAACATCACTGACATATTCTTCAATGTATCGACTATGTCGAAGACTTAAGTCACTGACGATCAGTATTTTTTTATCGGAAGTATAATGGTGTATTTCAGGATTACCGATAAGCATCCAAAATATATAGCTAGATAAATAATAAATCAAATTTCGATTCAGTAGGGTGGAATAAAATTGAAGTTCTGCACGAAATCCAGCATATAGACGTATATGGCGATGTTGCATCTGTTCCGCAAAGAAAGTGGCACGGATCGTCAAATGAGTCGTATCGTATGGAAAAATACGTGAGAAAAAATAAATTTGAGTTAAGAGTCGAACAACAAATTCTTCGTTTTTTTCTTTGCAATCAGCAGATGAAAATGAACAGTAGGATATATTTTTTCGTATCTGTTCACTGATTTCATTTTTTTCTTTCTCCGAAAATTCTGAAAAAATCGTATTGACAAAATAGTTCACTACTTTTATATAGCTGCTGTACTTCAATTTCCCTAAAAGATTTTTCAAGATCAAAAAGTCTTTTTTATCTATATTTATCAACTTTACATATGGGTCTCCAGCTTTCCATTCGAATGGATTTCCTTGTGATTCCCGCATAAGATGCACAACAAAATACATAATAAAGAAAGATTGCTCATAAGGACTTTCTTCTTGGAATAAATTCAACTGACAATTGTTCTTTGACATAATTTCTTTGATCTTCTTTTTTTCGATTGGAAATGGCAAAGTACGTCTTCCATAGTAGCTTAAAAAGAAAAAGGTGACAAAGATACGCAGCTGGAGCTCACTTTTCAGGCTAGTCAACTGAAACCCTTGATCGACGATTACTTTTAATAAATAGCTTTCTAAAATTTGATTGCATTGTTTCAACTTACGCGTAAAAGAAGAACGACTAATCGAGATTTTTTCACAATAATACTCGATCGTTTTACCCGGATTGACAATGATTTCATTTAATAGACGACTATTTGTAGAACTTTGTGACATTTCCATTAGCACATTTAAATAAGCCGGTACATTCAAATGTTCAAGTCGATACCCCAATTTTTGTGAAGACTGAATCGTTACATCCGTTCCCCAGCGGATTTTGATTTCTTCGATATACCTTACAAACGTAGATTCCGAACTACCGATTCGTTTGGCAAGTTCTTTTTTAGTCATCCACTTGTCAGAAATGGATAGAATCCGAATGATTTTTTCCATCTTTCTATAGTTTCCTTCCAGCAACCTGATCATATGTTTTTCTCTCTCAACCCTTTTCTTTAATGAAACGCTCATTAATCAAAGGAATCAACGTCATAAATGAAACCAATTGGTATGAAAATTGGTGTGATTCCCTCTAGTGCCCTTCGTATAATAATTATCATATTAGAATAAATACGTTTATTTATTTTAATAATCATCACTATTCACGTCAAAACAGAAAAAAATAAAAAGGAGGGGAAAAATGACGACCACAGGGAAGAAGCTGAAAGTTGTTTTTGTGCTGATATTATTGAGTTTATCGAACATTCTGCCTGTAACTGCAACAGCAGAAGCTACAGATAATCCAACGATGTTAGAAATCATTTCAGCTGAAATCACTTCAGATCAATCTGGGAAAAAAGCACTGAACGTCAAACTAAATGCGAATAACAACAGTACAGAAAAGGTAGAGAAAGAAATTGGTCTAGTTGAGAATTACTTAAGAGATGTGGAAAGAAAGGAAGGAGATGGCTATGCTTATCAGGTAAAAAGCGGGAAAACCACGCTGGAAATCTCTCCAAACACTAAACAAACGATCAATCTAAGTCTTCCAATCGATCCAACACTTTATCACAGCCAGACAAATAAGCTGATCGTCGATAATAAAGAGTATGACATTACTGATGCGACAGAACACAAGAAAGAGACAGAAGTGTCAACACCAAATACAGACGAAACAAAAGAAGGAATATCAGAAGAAAATGAAAATTCTGTCAGTCCCTTTACATTGCCTACATTGTCTTTGCCAGCTATGACTGTTTCAGCTAACCAGACGATTCCTACAGAGTATACGACGGATGATCAAGGCACTTATCCTAAAGCCAATTGGCAACCTACAGGAAATACAAATGTTCTTGATCACCAAGGTAATAAAAATGGATCAAATCAATGGGATGGGATAAATTCTTGGGATGGAGATCCTAATGATCGGACTCATTCGTATATCGAATACGGGGGAACAGGCAATCAAGCAGACTATGCGATACGTAAGTTTGCAAAGGAGACAACTACACCTGGATTGTTTGATGTTTATTTGAATGCCCGTGGAAATGTACAAAAAGATATCACGCCTCTTGATCTCGTATTGGTCGTAGACTGGTCAGGAAGTATGAACGACAATGATCGGATCGGTGAAGTAAAAATCGGTGTCGATCGTTTTGTCGATACTTTAGCAGATAGCGGTATCACAGACAAAATCAATATGGGATATGTCGGCTACTCCAGCGAAGGCCATCTGTACAGTAACGGTACTGTGCAGATGGGTTCATTTGATTCAGTAAAAATCAAGTAAAATCCATCACACCTTCATGGACAAATGGCGGTACTTTTACACAAAAAGGACTAAGAGATGCAGGAGACATGCTATCCGTTCCAAATGGACATAAAAAAGTGATCGTCTTGCTGACGGATGGTGTACCGACATTTTCTTATAAAGTACAGCGAGTACACGCACAATCAAGCAACGATTATTACGGTACCCAGTTTTCCAATACTCAAGATCAGCCGGGAAATACTTCTCTAATCTCAAGAATCTATGATGCACCTGACCAAAACAACCAATCCAGAAGAATAGACAGCACATTTATCGCAACTATAGGAGAAGCGATGGCGCTCAAAGAACGAGGAATCGAGATACATGGTCTTGGTATCCAACTTCAAAGCGATCCAGCAGCTGGTCTATCCAAAGCAGAAGTAGAGTCTCGTATGCGGCAAATGGTTTCAGCAGATGAAAAAGGTGACCTTTATTATGAATCAGCCGATCATGCAACAGATATCTCTGAATATCTGGCTAAAAAAGCTGTACAGATCTCTGCAACTGTAAGTAATGGACAAATAAATGATCCAATCGCAGAACCATTTATTTATCAACCTGGTACACTTTCAGTCAAAAGCGTGGGAACAAACCCTACAACAGTTACTCCAACTATTTCTATAGATGGAAATACGATCAAGAGCAATCAGATTTATTTAGGAAAAGACCAAGAAATCCAAATCCATTACCAAGTGAGGATCCAGACAGAAAACGAGGACTTCCACCCGAATTTCTGGTATCAAATGAACGGTAGGACGACTTTCCAACCAAGTATTGACACTGACGAATTAGCTGAATTCGGTATACCATCTGCTAAAGCTCCCGGAATCAATCTTCACATCAAAAAATTATGGGAAGAATTTGACAATAATCCAGCTAATCGTCCAGATCAAGTCACTTTTGAAATCCAACGGAACCATACAACAGATGCTGCAGCTTGGAAAAACGGATATATCCGCATCACTAAACCAGCTAAAGATACTGCAAATTCGTGGGAACGTGCAGACGTCGACAAATTATCTGCAAATAGCGGAGAAAGTTATCAAGAGATATTATCACTGCCTCAATATAATAATCAAGGTCAAGCATTCAGTTACCAAACAATCAAAGAACTACCTGTACCAGGATATGATTCTCAACAAATAGATGCACTGACATGGAAGAATACTAAACAATTCACACCGTTAGACTTAAAAATAACGAAAAATTCCTCTACAGGAGAAAAGAAACTCATTGGCGCTGTTTTCAAATTAACAGGAGATTCTATTGATACTTTACTAACTGATAATGGTGATGGGACCTATTCTCTTCCGGAAAATGTCAAATTGCAAAAAGAAATGACTTATACACTGACAGAAACAAAAGCTCCAGAAGGGCATGAATTAAGCAAAAAGACTACTTGGGAAATCAAGATTGCTTCTGATGGTACGGTAACCATTGATGGAAAAACAGTCACTACTT
>NZ_BNJW01000004.1 GCF_015751045.1 Enterococcus lactis | reverse complement strand
AGCGTTCGTCCTGAGCCAGGATCAAACTCTCATAAAAAGTTCGAACAATCTTGCGATTGTTAAGCTCAATTTGTTTGCTAGCATATTGCTTGCTTGTTAAAAATGTTTGTTGTCTTGAATTGAATCAAGACGCCCTACACATTTGGTTCGTCTTACTTTGTTCAGTTTTCAAAGGTCTACTTCATCGGAAGTGTTTTTCCGATTTATTTTTGGCTGCCGTAGCAACTTTTATATCATATCAGAGCGACAAGTGATTGTCAACTCTTTTTTTAAAAGTTTTTTCGATTTCGTTTTTTCGAAATCTTTCAGCAACTCATTTATCATAACTTGTTGTTTGTTATTTGTCAAGAACTTTTTTGAAGTTTTTTTTCGATAGAATCAAGCTTCGCAAGTTGTTCTTTTTTAACAACTCAGTTATCTTATCATGTCATTATCAACATGTCAATAACTTATTTTTTATTATTTTAAGTTATTGGTGTTCTTTTGAACAAATAATAATATATCAACATCACATACGAAAGTCAATAAGAAAATGCTTATTTATCAACATTTCCAGCTTATATGATCGTTAATTAGTTCTTCTCCTTTTTTTGTTCGTCTTTATAACCTTAAAAAACGAAAAATCCTTTTATTTTCAGTTTAACGTTCATGTTTTTGTCCTATTTATGAGAACCAAATCTCTCACCTTCTAAAATTTTCCTTAACAAAGTGCTGCTTTTATCTATTTCTGCTTTTTTTTGCTAGAATAATAGTAACAATATGACTCTGGAGGATTTATTTATGAAAATTTTGATTGCTGACGATGATAAAGAAATCGTTGAATTATTAAGTATCTATGTTCACAATGAAGGCTATGAAGCAGTAAAGGCATATGATGGGAAAGAAGCATTATCTAAAATCAGAACAATCCCTGATATTGAATTACTTATTTTAGATATCATGATGCCAGAGATGGACGGGATGCAAGTAGTGAAAGAGCTGCGAAAAGAATCTCAAATCCCAATCATTATGCTGACAGCAAAAACTACTGATATGGATAAGATCAAAGGACTGGTGGCTGGTGCAGATGATTATGTAACCAAACCGTTTAATCCATTAGAAGTAATGGCTAGAGTAAAGTCTTTATTACGGCGTACAAAAATGCAGATTGCCCCAGATCAGCCTGATGTATTAGAAGTAAATGCATTAATCATCAATAAAGACTCTCATGAAGTTAAAACAATCGATGGGAAAGAAATCCAGTTAACAGCTTTGGAATTCGGTATCCTCTACTTGCTTGCTAGTCATCCTAATCGAGTATTTAGCGCGGATGAAATTTTTGAGCGTGTTTGGAAACAAGAAAGTATTGTCTCTGCTAAAACTGTCATGGTTCATGTTAGCCATTTAAGAGATAAGATCGAAGAAGCAACTGGTGGTGAAAAAGTCATTCAAACCGTTTGGGGAGTGGGCTATAAAATTGACGCAAGATAGTAAACGAGCAACTGAAAAACGCCGTCGGATCAACTTGACTTCAAAAGAAATCAGCGAATTGTTAGCGGAAGGAATCATCACGATCATCCTTTTACTTCTATTAAATGTTTCTATATTGGTTGTTATCAGTTCGGTAATCAATAGTTCACCTTCTTTGACAAATGCGATTTGGGATTCAAAGAATATTTTTGCGGAACGATTGAACACTGATTTATTTTGGAACGGTCGAAACTTTATTATTCCCTTTTTCTTTCTATTAGATATTGGTGTTTTGTATTGGCGTTTGATTCGAAGATATCGCCAAATGCAATTACGACATATCATCAGTGAACTTCATTACATCGCAAATGGAAATTATGATCATCGTATCCCTTTTGAACTTAGTGGTGACTTAAGCCGAGTTGTAACAAGTATCAATGGATTGGTAGATAGCACAGTAGCAGCGATTGAAGACGAACGTAAAATCGAGAAATCAAAAGATGAATTGATCACAAATGTTAGTCACGATATCCGTACCCCTCTTACTTCTATCATTGGATATCTAGGATTGATAGAAGATGGTCAGTATCACTCAGAAGAAGATCTTTTAAAGTATACACATACCGCTTATATTAAAGCAAAGCAGATGAAATCTTTAGTGGACGACTTATTTGAATACACTAAGGTACGCCAGCCTGCTGTCCCAGTAAATTTTTCTGCCTTTGATATGATCCAGTTGATCGAACAGTTAGCTGCTGATTTTGAGTTGGAAGCTTCTAAAAAAAATATCCAAATACTTGTGCAGTCAAAAGTAGATTCCCTTATCATGGATGGCGATACAGAAAAACTTGTACGTGTCTTCAATAATCTTTTGACGAATGCGTTGAAATATGGAAAAGGAGCTACGAAGATCGTGATCGAAGTAGAACGTGTCGGTTCAGAAGTTGTTGCAACGGTCAAAAATAATGGAGCAATGATCCCACAACAGGCAATCGATAATCTATTCGACCGTTTTTATCGTGTAGAAGAATCTCGGTCACAAGCAACTGGAGGAACTGGGCTTGGTTTAGCAATCGCTCAAAGTATTGTGGCTTTACATGGTGGCTACATTTATGCAAAATCAGATAAGCAATGGACTTCTTTCATCATGCACCTTCCAATCAAGAAAAATGAAAAATTACCTATTGATGCACAGGAAGTTATTGACGAAAGCTGAAATATTCGCTATTCTTATTACAATTATTAGAATAAATGAAAAACACAGAACCCAGTACACTTTATTCTTTTTCAGAGAGCTGATGGCAGGTGCAAATCAGCAAAGGATAATTTGGAAGTTCCAGTTCGTTTACGTGCCCTTTCGAAATAAGAAAGGTCGGTTCAACAGCCGTTATGTGTTCAACAAGTGCAGCTTATGCTGAACTTGGGTGGTACCGCGAATTTCAGACTGATTCGTCCCAAGAATAATGGGATGGATCAGTCTTTTTTTATTTTCAAAAAGGAGGAAAACATATGTTAGATGTAAAAATGATGCGACAAAATATCGAAGAAGTACAAGAAAAACTAATGACTCGGGGCGTTAAAAAAGAAACATTAGCTGAATTCATGGAACTAGATGAAAACCGCCGCAAATTACTAGTCAAAAGTGAAGAATTGAAAAAATATCGAAATGACGTTTCTGCTGAGATCGCTCAATTGAAGCGTGCAAAAGAAGATGCTTCTGCTAAAATCGCTGAAATGAAAGAAGTCGGCGGCAACATCAAGGCATTGGATACCGAAATTGCTGAAGTAGATGAAAAATTGAAACAAATTGCCACTACTTTGCCAAACCTTCCCCATGATTCTGTGCCAGTTGGATCAGATGAAGAGGACAATGTAGAAATCCGTCGTTGGAGCGAACCACGTACATTTGCTTTTGAGCCAAAACCACACTGGGAAATTGCAGAAAATCTTGATATTTTAGACTTTGAACGTGGCGCAAAAGTAGCCGGTAGCCGTTTTGTTTATTATAAAGGGTTGGGCGCTCGATTAGAACGTGCAGTCTACAACTTCATGCTTGATCAGCATATTTACGAACACGGCTATACTGAAATGATTACTCCTTATATCGTCAACAGTAAAGCGATGTTTGGTACAGGACAATTTCCAAAATTCAAAGAAGATGTTTTCCAATTGGAGAATACTGATTTAACATTGATTCCGACAGCTGAAGTCCCATTGACTAACTATTATAATGATGAAATTTTAGATGGTGCGGATTTACCTGTTTATTTCACTGCGCTAAGTCCTGCTTTTCGTTCTGAAGCTGGAAGTGCCGGTCGGGATACTCGAGGACTGATCCGTCTTCACCAATTCAATAAAGTAGAAATGGTCAAATTCTCGGATGCAGAACATTCTTACGAAGAATTGGAAAAAATGACAGCTGATGCAGAAGATATCTTGAAAAAACTGCATTTGCCTTATCGTGTAATGGCCTTATCAACTGGAGACATGGGCTTTTCTGCAGCTAAAACTTATGATTTAGAAGTATGGATTCCTGCACAAGATACTTATCGTGAAATCAGTTCTTGTTCTAACTGTGAAGATTTCCAAGCACGCCGCGCCATGATTCGTTATCGCGATAATGATGGAAAAATCCACTATGCTCATACTTTGAATGGTTCAGGACTTGCGGTTGGCCGTACAGTAGCTGCCATTTTGGAAAACTACCAAAATGAAGATGGTTCTGTCACAGTTCCAGAAGCGCTCGTTCCTTATATGGGTAATCTGAAAGTTATTAAATAAAGAGGTTGTGAAAAAGCTGTCCTGCATCAAGTAATAAGAACTGCCAAACAAAAATAGCTCCTCTGATTTTTCGTTTTGTTGGGCTTATTACCGCAGATGCAAGCTTTTGAACACTGTTTATCAGAGGTTGTGAAAAAGCCGCTTAGTTTCGAGTATTAAGAAAAATTTTGTGAAAATGGCTTTCCACATTTTTGCATAAATTGGACTTAATACCGAGAAACTGGCTTTTGAACACCGTTTACCAAGAGGTCGTGAGCCTGCCGTTCAGCTCCGAGTCACAAGGAACAATTTCAAAAAACAGCTCCTCATGTTTATTGAATATTGTGACTTGTGACCGAGGAATTGGCAGGAGAACACCGTTTACCAAGAAGTCGTAAGCCTGCCGTTTCACTCGAAACCATAAGGAGTAATTTCAAAAAACAGCTCTTCATATTTTATGAATATTGTACTTGTGATTCGGAGTTGGCAAGGAAACATTGTTTATTCAAAAAAAGAGTGGTGACACATGTTGTGTCACCACTCTTTTTTAGTATTTTTAAGATTCAACTGAATAGTTTGGTGCTTCTTTCGTGATTTGTACATCATGAGGGTGTGATTCTTTTAATCCGCTGCCGCTCATTTGGATGAATTGCGCTTCATCACGTAATTGCTGTAAATTGGCTGCCCCAACATAACCCATTCCTGAACGCAAACCGCCGATCATTTGGAAAATAATGTCTGCAACACTTCCTTTGTAAGCAACCCGACCTTCGATTCCTTCTGGTACTAATTTATTTGCTTCATTGACACTACCTTGGAAGTAACGGTCTTTTGAACCTTTCTCCATCGCGCCTAATGAACCCATACCTCGGTATGTTTTGAATCGACGTCCTTGGAAGATTTCGAATTCACCTGGTGATTCATCTGTCCCCGCCAACATGCTGCCTAGCATAACTGCATGTCCGCCGGCAGCTAATGCTTTGACGATGTCACCAGAGTACTTGATTCCTCCGTCTGCAATAATCGCTTTGCCATATTGACGAGCAACTGATGCTGCATCATAGATAGCTGTGAGCTGAGGTACACCTACACCGGCTACCACACGTGTCGTACAAATCGATCCTGGTCCGATACCGACTTTTACGACATCCACCCCTGCATCATATAAAGCTTTTGTCGCTTCAGCCGTCGCAACGTTCCCAGCAATCAATGTTGCATCTGCAAAAGTTGAACGGATTTCTTGGATTTTTCGGATTACACCTGCACTATGTCCATGAGCTGTATCGATGATGATTGCATCTACCCCTGCTTCTAATAAAGCATTCGCACGCTCGAATGTATCGCTTGTTACACCAACAGCTGCTGCTACAAGCAATCGACCATGTTCATCTTTTGCTGCATTTGGAAATTCGATCACTTTCTCGATATCTTTGATCGTGATCAATCCGCTTAAACGACCTTCGTTATCAACGATTGGTAATTTTTCGATTTTATGTTTTTGCAAAATCTTTTCTGCATCTTTTAGAGAGGTACCTACTGGGGCAGTCACTAAGTTGTCTTTTGTCATCACATCAGCAATCGGCATGTGATAATCTGTTACAAAACGCATGTCACGGTTTGTAATGATCCCTACCAATTTTCTATTTTCAAGTGTTTCAACGATTGGCACGCCACTGATACGGTATTTGCTCATCAATTCTTCTGCATCTGCTACAAGATTCTGTGGCGTTAAGAAGAACGGATCAATGATGACGCCACTTTCAGAACGTTTGACTTTTCTTACTTCATCCGCTTGCTGGCTGATCGTCATGTTTTTATGGATTACACCTAATCCGCCTTGTCTTGCCATAGCGATGGCCATCTTGCTGTCGGTAACGGTATCCATACTTGCACTGATGATTGGAATATTCAACTTAATATTTTTAGCTAATTGTACGCTCATATCCACTTCGTTTGGTAACACGTGACTTTCTGCTGGTATCAATAAGACATCATCAAAAGTAAATCCTTTTTTCGTGAACTTTGTTTCCCAGTTGGACATTTTTAGTACCACTCCTCTAATTTAGTTTATCTATTAAAATAATTGATTTTTTCATTTAAGTCAATGATCTACATGGAATCAAATTAGCTTTCTCATAGAATACCAATATAAATCGCTTACATATGTGTATATACTAAAAGAGAGTGCGACAGAAGTGGTTAGCTGATTGAACACCGTTTAGTGGAGAGGTTGTGAAAAAGCTGTTATGCATCAAGTAATAAGAACTGCCAAACAAAAATAGCTCCTCATATTTTTCGTTTGGTTGGGCTTATTACCGCAGATGCAAGCTTTTGAACACCGTTTATTCGAAAAAAGGAGCTGCGACAAGACTTTTGTCACAGCCCCTTACTATTATTTAACTATGGATAAACGGAATGAGGTCCTTTACTACCTCTCAATATTTAGTAAAGCTACTGCTCTGCTTTCTGGTTTATCTTCTTGGAACGGATAAACTTCCAATGATCCCATACTTTTTCTTCAAGTAGTAACGGACGGCTAAAGCAGCTGCTCCGATGATGATAACTACTATCGGATCTAATACTGGATTGATAACTGGCGGCAATAGCGTTGTCGCAGAAAACAGCACGACCCAAAGAAGTGTCGTTCCACCTAGGATAAGCAATGTTTTACCCATTCCTGGTTTCTTGCTTCGATCTGCTCCCGGATATTCATACTGATAGATGTACTTGTACATCATATAAAAGACCCAGCCACCGATTGCAGAACCTAGAACGAGTGTAGAGAAGCCATAAGCTGGCGTTGTTCCACGTGAAAACAATCCGGTAATCGCGATCATGATACTTAATAGACCAAGCAGTAGTAATGTATTATCCAACCACATCAATAAAGGGGTCGATGTATTTTGTATTTCTGCTGGTTTATTGATGATTGCTTCCGTTCTTTCAGAGACTGTCCCGAACAATTGGCGAGCTGTTTTTCCGCCTTTTTGTTCTGCAACTAAAGTAGGCAGAATGTCATGAAGGGCTTTTACTTTTTCTTCTTCAGACAAATTCGCTGCTTCTAAAGATTTTTTCAAATCAAAAATGTACTGTTGATTTCTTTTGGTTAATTTTGTTTCTAAACTATTGTTTTCTTTTACGATTTCTCGTAATTGTTCTGGTTCCATTATCTAATAGTCCTCCTTAGCCGTTCCTTTTCTCAACGGTCGTCACAAAAGACATTCTACCATATTCTACAGCTAGTTTGATAGCCCTTTTACACATTAAAGCGGAATAACATTACGTCGCCGTCTTGTACAACATAATCTTTTCCTTCTAATCGAACACGCCCAGCTTCTTTTGCTGCATGCATGTTTCCATAATGATCCAAGTCTTCAAAAGAGACAGTTTCCGCACGGATAAATCCGCGTTCGAAATCTGAATGGATGATTCCTGCTGCTTGCGGCGCTTTGATTCCTTTTTTGAATGTCCAAGCACGTACTTCTTGTTCCCCAGCAGTAAAGTAAGTAGCTAAGCCTAACAAATCATAAGCGGCACGGATCAACTGATCCAAACCTGATTCTTCGATTCCTAAAGCTTCTAGAAATTCTGCTTTGTCTTCTTCATCTAATTCTGCGATTTCTTCTTCTGCACGAGCACTGACCACGATCACTTCTGCATTTTCTTCTGCCGCAAAGTTGCGCACTTCTTGTACATAATGATTCGCATCTGCATCTGCCACATCATCTTCTGACACATTTGCTACGTAAAGAATTGGTTTTGTCGTCAATAAGAATAGTGATTTAACGATTTTTTGTTCTTCTTCTGTGAATTCGATCGTTCGAGCAGATTTTCCTTCTTCCAGTACAGGTTTGATTTTGTCCAATACAGCTAGCTCTGCCACTGCATCTTTATCTTTGGTTTTAGCAACTTTTGCTACACGAGTATAGCGTTTGTTGATCGATTCCAAGTCTGCTAACACTAGTTCCAAGTTGATTGTATCAATATCTTCTAGTGGATCGACGCGTCCTTCTACGTGAGTGATATTATCATCATCAAAACAGCGGACAACGTGACAAATAGCATCTACTTGGCGGATATGGCTTAAGAATTGATTCCCCAAACCTTCTCCTTTACTAGCGCCTTTTACGATCCCAGCAATATCTGTAAATTCAAAAGTCGTCGGAACAGTTTTTTTCGGATGTACAAGTTCTGTTAAGCGTTGCAAACGCCAGTCAGGTACTTCTACCATCCCTACGTTGGGGTCGATCGTTGCAAAGGGATAGTTTGCTGCTTCTGCTCCTGCTTTTGTGATCGCATTAAACAAAGTTGATTTTCCTACGTTGGGCAACCCAACAATTCCAGCAGTCAATGCCATAAATTTATTCACTCTTTCTCTGCATTTTTTTCAATTACTTTTTTTAATTTCTTTTCAAAATCTCGACGGGTCATCATGACGATATGTCCGCAATTCATACATCTGATTTTGATATCTGCGCCCATTCGAATGACTTCCCAGCGGTTCGTCTGGCAAGCGTGAGGTTTTTTCATTTCAACGATATCGTGCAAGTCGTACATAAAAATAGCCTCCTTTTTGTTTATTCTTCATCAAATTGAATATTCAAGATATCAAGAATTCGTGTCAAATCTTTTTGAGAAAGGTATTCGATCTCAATCTTACCTTTCCCGTTTTTTTCTTGGATAGCTACGCTCGTACCGAATTTATCCATCAAACGATCTTCGCTTTCTCGGATATAATAGGGTTTTTCCTTTGCTAGCCTTGGGATTTTTTTCTTTTCTTTTCCATCGTTTTGATTTAATTCAGAAACGATCTGTTCCAGTTGGCGGACAGTTAAATTTTCAGTTACTGCACGATTGGCTAATTTCAAGATCAATGATTTGTTTTTCAAGCCTAACAGCGTACGAGCTTGTCCCATAGATAAACGTTGATCTTGCACCATTTCCTTAACAAGATCTGGTAAAGAAAGCAAGCGCAAATAATTGGCGATATAAGGTCTGCTCTTTCCTAAACGACTAGCCACTTCTGCTTGTGTCAGTTTCAGATTTTTCATCAGCATTTCATACGCTTCTGCTTCTTCTAATGGATTCAGATCTTCCCGTTGCAGGTTTTCCAACACGGCTACTTGCATCATTGCTTCTTCGTCAAAGTCTCTGACGATAGCAGGGATCGTTTCTTTTTCAGCTAGTTTGGACGCTCGAAAACGTCTTTCCCCTGCGATGATCTCATATCCTTTTACTGCAGAACGGCGTACGATGATTGGTTGGAAGACGCCTGATTGTTCAATAGAATTAGCTAGTTCTTGCAAAGATACTTCTTCAAATGTCTTACGAGGCTGATACGGATTTGGACGCAGCTCATTCAATGGCAACTGGACCACGGTATCATCTTTTACATCCACCGTCTCTAAGTTTTCTAAATCTTGGAACAATGCATCGATTCCTCGGCCTAATCCTTTACTTTTCTTCACGACTTACCACTTCCTTTGCCAATGCTTGGTAGACTTCAGCTCCCCGAGAACGTGGATCGTAGTCGATGATCGGTTTTCCATGACTAGGTGCTTCTGATAAACGAATATTTCTTGGGATGATTGTTTCATAGACTTTTTCGCGGAAGTATTTGCGTACTTCTTCTACGACTTCATTTCCCAGATTTGTTCGTGCATCATACATGGTCAGCAAGACACCTTCTATTTCCAATTCTGGATTGAAGTGCTTTTGGACTAAACGAACCGTATTCAGTAATTGGCTTAATCCTTCCAATGCGTAATATTCACACTGAACAGGTATCAAAATCGAATCACTTGCTGTAAATGAATTGATTGTCAAATGGCCAAGAGAAGGCGGACAGTCGATCAAAATATAATCATACTGGCTGCTGACTTCTGCTAAAGATCCTTTTAATCTTGATTCTCTTGCCATCATTGATGTCAATTCGATCTCTGCTCCTGCTAATTGGAGAGTCGCAGGCACAATACTCAAATTTTCATGTTCAGTGATCAACGTCGCCTCATCAATTGGCAATTCATTGACTAGAACGTCATAGATGTCTTTTGTCACATCGGGTTTTCTGATCCCGACACCACTGGTAGCATTTCCTTGTGCATCCATATCCACTAGCAATACTTTTTTGCCAAGGCTGGCAAGACAAGCACCTAGATTTACCGTCGTCGTTGTTTTGCCGACGCCACCTTTTTGGTTCGCAACAGATATTATTTGTGCCATCTCTTCTCCTCCTATTTGATTGGCTGCTTATTAGGCAGACCGGGCTTTCTTGGGTATTTCTTTGGGGTTATTTTCTTTTTTTGAATGACGATAATATGCCGTTGGTCAGAGACATTCGGCAAGGTAACTGCCTCTTCTTTGAGGAATTTACCACCTAATAAAGCAATCGCTTGTTTTGCTTCTGTCAGTTCCTCTTCACTTTTTGCTGCTTTCAATGCATAAAAATAGCCTTCTTGTTTAGCCAAGGGCAAACACAATTCTGCTAACACATTCAAACGAGCAACTGCACGAGCAGTGACAAGGTCAAATGATGCACGAAATTGAGGATTTTGTCCAAATGTTTCTGCCCGGTCATGATATAAGGAAGCATCGATTCCTAATAATCGAGTTAGTTCAGACAAGAAGGTTATTCGTTTATTCAGAGAATCAACAATCGTTATCTGCAATTCGGGAAAGGCAATTTTTAAAGGTACGCTAGGAAATCCTGCTCCTGAACCGACATCGCATAAAGATAAAGGTTGCGTAAAGTCTACTTCAAATGCTAACGTAAGCGAATCGTAAAAATGCTTCAGGTATACGTCTTTTTCATCCGTAATGGCTGTAAGATTCATTTTTTCGTTCCATTCGACTAATGTCCGATAATAGATAGCAAATTGTTCCATTTGATGATCGGTAAGCTCTATCCCTTTTTCTGCCAAAGATTGGCGAAATTCTTCTGGTATCATAATTATTCCTTTCATTGTGAAACAGCAATTGTTTCACAGATTCTCTCCCTACTTTAACGCAAAATTCCAAGACATGCAATCCTTCCATATGGATTCTTAAAAATTTGAAAAGTAAGAAACGCCGATAGATTTTTTCTTTCTATTATGGCACTCATAAAATACACATAGAAGAGAGAACTAGCTTTGAGCAATTTCTGCAAAAACTGGTTCTCTCTTCTATTTATTATTACGTATTACGCTGGTTCACTGACTTTCGCAATCTTCCCTTGTTCGATATAGACCATTAAGATGCTTAGATCTGCAGGATTTACCCCGCTGATCCGGCTAGCTTGGGCAACTGTTTCTGGTTGGATTTTCTGCAATTTTTGTTTTGCTTCTGTTGCTAATCCGTTGATTGCTGCGTAGTCGATGTTTTCTGGAATCTTTTTCGCTTCCATGCGTTTTAATTTTTCTACTTTTTCCATGGCTTTTTTGATGTAGCCTTCATATTTGATTTGGATTTCTACTTGTTCGATTTCTTTTCGTGTTAATTCTTCATTCTCTGGAATAAACCGTAGAAGATCTGCATAAGTAATCTCAGGGCGTCTTAAAAAGTCGCTTGCTAGTACGCCATCTTTTAGAGGTGCCGCATTAATCGTCGCTAAAAAGGCTTGAACTTCTTCTGTTGGTTTGATCCGTACATTCATCAAACGTTTGATTTCTTGTTCAACTGCTTCTTTTTTCTTCAAATAAGCCTTGTATTGGTCCTCTTTTACTAAGCCCACACGGTGACCCATTTCTGTCAATCGCAAATCTGCATTATCATGACGTAAAAGCAGACGGTATTCAGCACGTGAAGTCAGCAAACGGTAAGGCTCGTTCGTTCCTTTTGTCACCAAATCATCGATCATGACACCGATGTAACCATCACTTCGTTTGATCACTAAAGGCTCTTTTCCTTGAACTTTCAAAGCTGCATTGATACCAGCAATCAGTCCTTGTCCAGCCGCTTCTTCATACCCGCTTGTACCATTTGTTTGTCCAGCTGTATAAAGATTTTCAACGACTTTAGTTTCTAATGTTGGACGGAGTTGGTGTGGTTCTACTACGTCATATTCGATAGCATATCCTGTACGCATCATTTCTACTTTTTCCAAACCGGCGATGGAATGAAGCATGTCGACTTGGACATCTTCTGGTAAAGAAGTAGATAACCCTTGAACATAGACTTCTTCTGTGTTCAAGCCTTCTGGTTCTAAAAATAGTTGGTGACGTGGTTTGTCTGCAAAACGCACAATCTTATCTTCGATGGATGGACAATAGCGAGCGCCTACCCCTTCAACGATCCCTGTAAACATTGGGGCACGATGTAAGTTGTCTCGAATGATTTGGTGAGTCGTCTCACCTGTATAGGTCAGCCAGCAAGATTCCTGATCTAGTTTATAGGCACTATCTGGTGTACTAAAGCTAAAATGATTCGGCTCTTTGTCACCAGGTTGTTCTTCTGTAACAGAATAATCGATTGTACTTGATTTTACTCGAGGCGGTGTTCCTGTTTTGAACCGTTCGATAGCAAAGCCAAGTTCTTTTAGATGATTCGCTAGTCCAATAGAAGGTTGAGAGTTATTCGGACCTGATGAATATTTCAATTCACCGATAATGATTTCTCCGCGAAGTGCTGTTCCGGCTGTAATAACAACTGCTTTTGCCCGGTAGCTCGCTCCTGTGGAAGTCACTACACCATGACAAACACCATCTTCGACGATCAGTTCTTCGACGATTCCTTGTCTTAACGTCAAATTTGGTTCTTTTTCGATTGTATGTTTCATTTCTGTTGAATAAGCATGTTTGTCTGCTTGTGCTCGCAATGCTCGGACAGCTGGACCTTTTCCTGTGTTCAACATACGCATTTGGATATAGGTTTTATCGATATTCTTACCCATTTCTCCACCTAGCGCATCGATTTCTCGAACAACAACGCCTTTAGCTGGTCCGCCTACAGAAGGATTACATGGCATGAATGCTACCATATCCAAATTTATTGTCAGTAATAACGTTTTTGAGCCCATACGTGCAGCAGCAAGTGCAGCTTCTGAACCGGCATGTCCTGCGCCGACAACGATCACGTCATACGCATCTGCTTCATAATGTTTCAATCGTTTGTTCCTCCTTTTATTTTCCTAAACAAAATTGACTGAATAATTGAGTGATCAATTCATCTTGTACACTGTCGCCAACCACTTCTCCTAGATAGTCCCAGCAACGCGTCATATCGATTTGAACGAGATCCACAGGCATTCCTGCATCAATACCTGCAATGACTTCTTCAAGTGACAGAGAAGCTTTTTCTAATAATGCGATATGGCGGGTATTGGAAACATAAGTAGCGTCTCTTTCTCCTGTTTCTCCGCTGAAGAATAAATCAGAAATAGCTGATTCCAAACGATCTAGTCCGTCGTTTTTAGCTACGGAAATTGAAAAAACTGGTTCATTTTCGATCCATTTGTTCAATTTTTCTTGTTCCAACTGTGCTGGCAAATCTGTTTTATTTAGAAGAATGATCCGTTTCAATCCACTTGTCGCTTCCAGTAATTGTTCATCTTCTGCTGTCAGTGGTTCGCTTTGGTTTAGAACAAGTAAGATCAAGTCTGCTTCTGCTAATGCTTTACGGCTTCTTTCGACCCCGATACGTTCCACCACATCTTCTGTTTCCCGAATTCCAGCTGTATCGATTAACTTGAGCGGTACCCCCCGAACATTGACATACTCTTCGATTACATCTCGAGTCGTTCCTGCAATGTCCGTAACGATTGCTTTTTCTTCTCTTAACAAATGGTTTAACAAGCTTGATTTGCCGACATTTGGCCGGCCGATGATCGCCGTACTTAACCCTTCCCGCAGAACCTTTCCTTGCTTGGACGTAGCAAGTAGTGCTTGGATTCTTTGTTGGATCATCTGTGCTTTTTCAAGCAATAACTTCGTAGTCAATTCTTCGACGTCGTCATATTCCGGATAATCAATATTTACTTCTACTTGAGCTAATGTCTCTAAAATCTCTTGTCTCAATGAGCGGATCAAAGCAGACAGATTGCCGTCTAACTGATTAAGGGCTAACCCCATTGCTTTGTCTGTTTTTGCCCGAATCAAATCCATCACAGCTTCTGCCTGTGAAAGGTCAACACGACCATTCAAGAATGCTCGTTTTGTGAATTCGCCTGGCTCAGCTAATCTTGCCCCTTCTCTTAACAATAACTGCAAAATTTGATTGACTACGACGATTCCGCCGTGACAATTGATTTCTACTACATCTTCTCGCGTAAATGTCTTTGGTGCTCTCATCACAGAGACCATGACTTCATCGACTAGCTGATCGCTCTTAGGATCAACGATATGTCCATAATGAATCGTATGGCTTGGTACTTCTGATAGTCGTTTATTCCCAGAATGATAAACTTTATCTGCTAGTTGCACAGCTTGATCGCCACTTAAACGAACGATACTGATTGCCCCTTCTCCAGGCGGGGTAGAAATTGCCGCAATCGTATCAAATTCTAAAGTAATTTCAGCCATTTTTTCACTTCCTTTTTCATTTTGCGCACAAAAAAAGTGCCCACTCCACCCTTTATGCATAATAAACGGTGAACTTCGCACTTTGACTGCTTGTTCTTGATTAAATTCTGGTCATAGGTTATCACACTTGCTATAAGGAATCAAGTGTTTAAAACAAGTTATATGAAGTTGTACCTCACCTGATTCCATTACCTTACATTTAATTGACTTTGGATGTCTCTTTGTGTTCTTTGGTTTATTCGAAGAGAAAATACTGTATAAACAAGGCTTTATCTTTCTTAAAAAAAACGGTACACTAAATGGTAGCGCTGTCTAAACTATACACTTTTGAAAGGAGAAAATATGTGAGCCCGTTCAGATCTGCTGCATTGGAAGAAGAAAGTGATCCTCGGATCAACGATGTTGTTTTATCTACAGGAAATATCAATCAAAAATATATCGTCCGCGATATCGTTTTTGTTGTGGAATGCTTAGAAGCTGATTTGTTTGACCCAGCTTTTCCCAAAGAGGATCTTTTCTTGACAACGAAGAGGAAATTAAAGATGAAGGTTCTTGAATATGGTGCGAATGCGGTGATCAACTGTCATTTTGAGTATCAGCAAAGAAATCGGGATGGAAAGTATTTTCTGGAACTTTTTGCTTATGGAACAGTGATCCAATTTATCCAAACGACGATTGGTTAAATGAAACAGGTACAAAAAAAGCGGAGCAAAACTGAAAACAGTTTCGTTCCGCTTTTTTCTATCAAAGTTAGTGACTACTTCATCGTATACTCTGATAAGAATGATTTCTAGTAAAATATACTTGGTTTGAAAAACTTTGTCAACGTGATTTATTCAAAAAGTAATGGAATCAATAATATTTTTTAGCAGGTTCAACTACTAAGTAACGATAAGGTTCCTCACCTTCCGAATGTGTTTTTACATGTTCATCTTTACTTAATGCAGCATGGATTTGTTTACGTTCAAAGGCAGGCATTGGTTCTAAGAAAACAGGCTGTCCTGTCCGTTTTACTTTTTCAGCCGTGCGATCAGCTAAACGCTGAATGATCTCTTGGCGCTTTTCACGGTAATTGCCTACATTGACCACTACAGATAGCTTATTTCTTGCTAAACGATGGATGAAGACTTGTGCCAGATATTGCAATGCATTCAGCGTTTTTCCATGTTTCCCAATCAGTAACCCTTGCTTTTGTGTTTCTAAATGGAAAACGACCATATTATTGGATTCTCTTTCCATTTTGACAAGAGCTGGAGCATCAAGCTGTTTTGAAATTTCAGTAAGATAGACTGCCAATTCCGTTAAAGCTGCTTCATCCCCTAGCTCACTTACTTCTTCTGTTTTTTCTTCAAGAATCGTTTCGTTGACTACCTCGATCTCAGCTGTTGGTTCTTCTTCTAAAATCTCTTCTACCGTCTGTTCTACTGTTTCAGAAATTTTTTCACTGATACTTGGCTGGATCGAAAGCCGTGCATTTTTTCGGCCCATTCCTAGGAAACCTTTTTTTCCTTCTTCCAGTATTTCGATTTCAACTTGGTCTTTGGCCAAACCCAAATCAGCTAGACCTAGTTGAACAGCTTCATCTATTGTTGCAGCTTCATAAATCGGCATTAGCATTCCCTCCCCTATTATTTCCGTTTTTTCTTAGGATTCATTGCTTTCTTCAATGCACGTTCTCTTTCGCGGATTTTACGTGCTTCTTCTTCCCGTTCTTTTCGAATTTTGAAAGGATTGTTGATCAGCAGCGTTTGTACAACTTGGAAGGCATTGGAAACCACCCAGTATAATGAAAGACCGCTGGCTAAATTGACACCCATCACTAAAATCATTACAGGCATCACGAAATTCATGATCTTCATTGATGCATTCGATTCAATCTGACTCATGCTAGATAAATACGTACTTGCAAAAGTAAAGATTGCTGCTAGAATCGGCAAGATAAATGTTGGATCCGCGTTCCCTAAGTTCAACCATAAGAAATGGCCTTGTTTCAACTCAGGTACACGGGAAATAGATTGCCATAACGCCATCAAGATTGGCATTTGTACCAATAAAGGAAGACAACCAGCATATGGATTGACTCCATTTTCCGCATATAAACGCTGTTGCTCTTCTCTTAATTTACTTTGTGTTTCTGGGTCTCTTGAACTATATTGTTGCTGCAGTGCTTTTAATTTCGGTTGTAATTCTTGTGTCTTGCGCATGCTCTTTGTTTGGAAATGCATCAGCGGCAACAAGATCACACGGATGATCAATGTAAATAAAATGATCCCTATCCCTGCATTACCAAATGACAACGCCTTGATCGCCTCAGCAAAGTAATAAACAATATAACGATCCCAAATTCCTGTACTTTGTGCGCTGACTTCCCCAGTTCCGCAACCGGATAAGACGATGACCAAACTAACGATACCGGCCATCAAAAGTAAACGTTTGTATTTCTTCACTTACTCTTTTCCTCTCTGTCGATTATTTTTGCAAGTTTTAAGACGTGGACTAAATTGGAGCGAACCTCATCATAAGTCAGCCCCTTCACACTTGGTCTAGCAATCACAATAAAATCCAACTCCGGATCAATCTCTTCTTTTATAGAATAAACTGCTGCTCGGATTTTTCGTTTGACTTCATTGCGGCTTACTGCGTTGCCGACCTTTTTTCCTACAGATAAACCAACTCGAAAATGAGGCTGTCCCGGTTTTTTCAAACGGTAAACGACGAATTTGCGGTTAGCAAAAGAATCTCCCGTATGAAACACGGCTTGAAACTCTCGTTCTTTTTTTACTCGATACGCTTTTCTCATTAGTTTTCTTTCCTTTTCTATCTCTCACTTACGCTCATAATCATACCATAATTACGATTGTCCTTTCATCATTTCCCTAAAAAAGAGTATAAAAAAAACCACTGAAACCCCAGTGGCCTAAGCTGAAAGAACTTTTCTTCCTTTACGACGACGGCTAGCTAACACACGACGTCCATTTTTAGTACTCATACGTTTACGGAATCCGTGAACTTTTTGACGTTTACGTTTATTTGGTTGGTATGTTCTTTTCATATATTCCACCTCCAAAATGTTCTTATCTATTTTATAAACACAGACATACTTTGATAGTATAACGACAAAGTAGTGATTTTGTCAATATAAAATAGAAGATCGATTGTCAAAACTTATCCACAAGATTATTTTTTTCTATGGGAATCCCATGTGGAAAAAGTTATGCACAGGAATTATCCACAAATAATAACGAGGCACTTTTACACAGAAAACACACGTGTAAAAAAAGTAATCCACAACTAGGCATTTTTCTGTGCATTTCGTCCCTAAACTATTGATAAATATATATTTGTTATCCACAGGTATAGGAGGAAATCTAGTGATTTTTACGAGTTGTCCACCTGTGCATTAGTGGTGTGGAAAACTTTTTTTGACAGCTGTGTTTTTCTCTTTTTTTTATTTGTCGATTATGTGGATAATTGTAATTAAAAAATTTTTTTCTTCGGTTTCTGTGGAAAACTATTGAAAAAAATGCTAAATTAGTACTAGTTATTCACTTTTTAATGAAGGAGGAGGCCTTATATGGTATCCCTCGATGCTTTATGGAATGAATTAAAAGCAACATACCAAAAGGATTTATCGCCTGCTAGCTATAATACATGGATTGAAACAGCGAACCCTCGAACTCTTGATCAAAACCAGCTCGTTGTTGAGGTTCCTAGCAAGATTCATAAAGAATATTGGGAAAAAAACCTGGCAACAAAAATCGTTGAAGTCGGTTATATGCTATCAGGAAATGAGATTATCCCTCGCTTTATTACTGGCGAAGAAGCAGAGCAAGAAGAAGTTGTAGAAGAGAAAAATCCAAAAGTTGCGGCACCTAGTCCGCTAAAAAAAGCCATGCTGAATCCTAAATATACCTTTGATACGTTTGTCATTGGTAAAGGAAACCAGATGGCTCATGCAGCAGCGCTCGTTGTAGCAGAAGATCCAGGTTCTATTTATAACCCGCTCTTCTTTTATGGAGGCGTAGGACTTGGCAAGACTCACTTGATGCATGCAATCGGTCATCAAATGCTGCAAAGTCAGCCTAATGCCAAAGTAAAATATGTAAGCAGTGAAACTTTTGCTAATGATTTCATCAATTCGATCCAAAACAAAACAGCAGAAGAATTCCGTCAAGAATATCGAAATGTTGATTTACTATTAGTAGATGATATTCAATTTTTCGCAGAAAAAGAAGCTACGCAAGAGGAGTTTTTCCATACTTTCAATGCCTTGTACAATGAAGGTAAACAAATCGTTCTAACCAGTGATCGGTTGCCAAACGAGATTCCGAAATTACAAGAACGCCTTGTTTCTCGCTTTGCATGGGGGCTGTCTGTTGATATTACGCCACCGGACCTTGAAACAAGAACAGCGATTTTGCGTAAAAAAGCAGCAGCTGAACGTCTAGAGATCCCAGATGACACGCTGAGCTATATCGCAGGTCAAATTGATTCTAATATTCGTGAATTAGAAGGGGCACTTGTTCGAGTACAGGCTTTTGCTGCAATGAATAGTGAAGATATTTCGACTAGTCTAGCTGCAGATGCGCTGAAAACGTTAAAATCAGGAAAAGGACATCCTCAATTGTCGATTTTGCAGATCCAAGAAGAAGTGGCAAAGTATTATCACATCCAATTGAAAGATCTCAAAGGAAAGAAACGCGTCAAATCTATTGTTGTTCCTAGACAAATCGCTATGTACTTGGCACGTGAGCTCACAGATAATTCATTACCGAAAATTGGAGCTGAATTCGGCGGCAAGGATCATACAACGGTTATCCATGCCCATGAGAAGATCCAGCAGCTGATGGATTCTAGTGTCAGCATGCAAAATGAAGTATCAGAAATCAAAAACTTTTTACTAAATTAATTTGTCGATTCTACCAACTGAAAATAGCATGTGGATAAAAGAAAAAAACAAGCAAAAGTTATACACACTTTTTCCACAGCTGTTTTTTCGTTTCTCTCTTGCGTTTTTTGAGTTTTCCACAGAATCAACATGCCCTATTACTTTTATTATTCTTTTTAACTAATAATAAATAAACAAACATTCAAAGGAGATACATCATGAAAGTTACTTTAAATCGAGCTAGCTTTATGCAGGAATTGCAAACTGTTCAACGAGCTATTTCAAGCAAAACCACTATCCCTATTTTGACAGGTGTAAAAATCACACTGACACAAGAAGGTTTGACTTTGACGGGGAGCAACGCTGATATATCAATTGAAACTTTTTTGTCTGTTGAAAACGAAAAAGCAAATATGCAAATCGAATCTACCGGATCAATTGTTTTACAAGCTCGTTTCTTTAGCGAAATCATTCGAAGACTTCCTGAAGAAACATTTACTTTAGAAGTATTAGAAAATAAACAAGTAGCGATCACTTCTGGAAAAGCGAATTTTATCGTGAATGGATTAGATGCAGATAATTATCCTCATCTTCCTGTTGTCGAAAGCCACAACCAGATGAAATTACCAGTACACGTATTGACTAAACTAATCAACGAAACAGTTTTTGCTGTGTCGCAGCATGAGAGTCGTCCGATCTTGACGGGTGTGCATTTTATTTTATCTGATCATTCTTTATTAGCTGTAGCTACTGACTCTCACCGTCTAAGTCAACGCGTGATCCCAGTAGAACAAACGGCTGATCATTTTGATATTGTTATTCCTGGGAAAAGTTTGATCGAATTGTCTCGCTCACTGACAAATGAAGAAGAAATCGTCGAAATCAGCATTATGGAAAACCAAGTCTTGTTCAAAACGGAAACAATGTATTTCTATTCCCGCTTGTTAGAAGGAAACTATCCTGATACCAATCGTTTGATCCCATCAAGCTTTAATACAGAGGTCGAATTTTCTGTTCCTAGTTTTCTAGCGGCAATCGAACGTGCTTCTTTACTTTCTCATGAAGGCCGCAACAATATCGTTCGTTTATCCATCCGTCCAGATGCGGTTGTTTTATACGGAAATTCTCCAGAAATCGGGAAAGTAGAAGAAAGCTTGAGCTATACAGCAAGCAGTGGCGATCCATTGGAGATTTCTTTCAACCCGGATTATATGAAAGCAGCGTTGCGTGCATTTGGAGATATGAGTATCAAGGTAAAATTTATTTCCGCTATTCGACCATTCACGTTGGAACCAACGGAAGATGGCGTTCAATTTATCCAATTGATCACTCCTGTACGTACAAATTAACAAAGATTTTCAAAGATATTGAAAATTTAATTGAAAAGAATTAGAAAAAATAAAATTTAAACAGAAGGCCCTAAAATCTCTTTTAAGGCTTTCTGTTTATTTTTGTTTAAATCACCTTTTTTAGATTAAATCGTCTTATATGGAAAAATATATGGATAAATTTGTTTTATTGCGGAAAAAAAGGTATAATAGAGTATACTTTTAATAATGAAAATGAGGGATGGACATTGAAACAACAAGTCATTCTAAATACGGAATTCATGACGTTGGGTCAAATGCTGAAAGAAGCCACCGTTATCGGTAGTGGCGGACAAGCAAAATGGTATTTGGCAGAAAACACTGTGTTAGTCGATGGCGAGCCGGAAAATCGTCGTGGACGCAAGCTTTATCCCGGTATGATGGTTGAAGTTCCAGAAGTAGGAACTTTTTTTATGGTAAAAAAAGGAAACGACGATAATGAGGCTGAATAAGCTGTATTTAAAAAATTATCGAAATTACGAAGAGCTGAACATCGAATTTTCCAAGAATCTGGTCATTTTTTTAGGTGAAAATGCGCAGGGAAAAACGAATCTTTTGGAAAGTATCTATGTATTGGCTATGACGCGAAGCCATCGGACAAGTAGTGAGCAGGAATTGATTGGTTGGAATGACGATCAGGCAATGATCCAAGGAGAGATCACAAAAGGTTCATCCACTCTCCCATTAGAAATCTTATTATCTAAAAAAGGCCGAAAAACCAAGATCAACCATATCGAACAAAAAAAGTTAAGTACTTACGTGGGACAAATGAATGTCATTTTATTTGCACCAGAGGATCTTTCGTTAGTAAAAGGCAGCCCGCAGATCAGGCGGAAATTTTTAGATATGGAATTAGGTCAGATCAATCCAATCTATCTTTATGATCTTGTCCAATACCAAGCGATTTTGAAGCAAAGAAACCAGTACTTGAAGCAACTGAATGAAAAAAAACAAACTGATTTGCTTTATTTGGATATTTTGTCCGAACAACTAGCAGCGTTTGGCAGCAAAGTATTGAAAGCAAGAGCACAGTTTATCAAGCGATTGGAGTTTTGGGCTAATTCTTTACATCAGCAAATCACACATCACAAAGAGCAGTTGGAAATCGAGTATCTCACCGCAGTCGATTCTTTAGAAACACATACGCAAGAACAAATCCAAGAACAATTTCTCGCACTTTTGAATCAAAATAAAAAGAAAGACCTTTTTCGGGGAACGACGACAGTTGGTCCTCATCGTGACGATCTTTCCTTTTTTATTAATCAGAAAAACGTGCAGACTTATGGATCGCAAGGACAGCAAAGAACGACTGCTCTAAGTGTCAAATTAGCAGAAATCGATTTGATCAAAGAAGAGACAGGGGAATACCCGATCCTATTATTAGATGATGTGATGAGCGAGCTGGATGATAATCGTCAGCTCCATCTGCTGGAAACAATCGAAGGAAAAGTTCAAACGTTCTTAACAACGACGACACTTGACCATGTAAAAAATAAAATGACTGTTGAACCTGAGATTTTTTATGTTCGACAAGGGAAACTAAAAGGAGAAGAAACTGAATGACAGAAGAAAGAAGTTTAGTAGAACGCGCTAAAGAATATGATGCCAGTCAGATTCAAGTACTTGAAGGACTTGAAGCCGTTCGTAAACGACCTGGTATGTATATCGGTTCGACTAGTTCTGAAGGTCTGCATCACCTTGTTTGGGAAATCGTCGATAATTCGATCGATGAAGTATTAGCAGGTTTTGCAACAAAAATCCATGTGATTATAGAAAAAGACAACAGTATCACTGTTATTGACGATGGACGGGGGATACCAGTGGATATCCAAGCAAAAACCGGACGTCCTGCAGTTGAAACGGTCTTTACTGTTTTACATGCTGGAGGAAAATTCGGCGGTGGCGGGTACAAAGTTTCCGGTGGTCTTCATGGAGTGGGATCTTCCGTCGTAAACGCACTTTCTACGCAACTTGATGTCAAAGTATACAAAGAAGGAAATGTGTACTATCAAGAGTATCGTCGTGGAGCTGTAGTGGACGACTTAAAGATCATTGAACAAACGGATCGCCATGGAACAACGGTTCACTTTACGCCAGATCCTGAAATTTTTACAGAGACAACTGAGTTTGATTTTTCAAAATTGGCTACCCGAATCCGTGAACTAGCTTTCTTGAACCGCGGGATGCGTATTTCGATTGAGGACAAAAGAGAAGAAGAACCAGTCATCAATGAATACCATTACGATGGCGGGATCAAAAGTTATGTCGAATACTTGAATGCAAACAAAACCGTGATTTTCCCAGAACCTGTATATTTGGAAGGTGAGCAGCAAGATATCGCAGTTGAAGTCTCTATGCAATATACAGACGGCTACCATTCCAATATCATGAGTTTTGCCAACAATATCCATACGTATGAAGGCGGAACACATGAATCAGGATTCAAGACTGCATTAACTCGGGTGATCAATGATTATGCCCGAAAACAAAAGCTGATGAAAGAAAATGATGACAACTTGACTGGTGAAGACGTGCGAGAAGGATTGACAGCTGTTATTTCTATTAAGCATCCTGACCCTCAATTCGAAGGACAAACAAAAACAAAATTGGGCAATTCCGAAGTACGGACAGTCACTGATCGGTTATTTAGCGAGCATTTCATGAAATTCTTGCTGGAAAATCCAAGTGTGGGCCGTCAAATCGTTGAAAAAGGATTATTAGCTTCCAGAGCTCGTCTAGCAGCGAAACGTGCGCGTGAAGTAACGAGACGTAAAGGTGCTTTAGAGATCAGTAATCTGCCAGGAAAATTAGCAGACTGCTCTAGCAACGATCCTGAAAAATGCGAATTGTTCATCGTCGAAGGAGATTCGGCCGGCGGATCAGCTAAGCAAGGTCGTAATCGAGAATTTCAAGCCATCTTGCCTATTCGTGGGAAAATCTTGAATGTTGAAAAAGCAAGCATGGACAAGATCTTGGCAAATGAAGAGATTCGGTCTTTATTTACTGCTATGGGTACAGGGTTTGGAGAAGATTTCGATGTATCGAAAGCTCGTTATCATAAATTAGTGATCATGACTGATGCCGATGTCGATGGTGCACATATCCGTACATTGCTGCTGACTCTTTTTTACCGTTACATGCGTCCAATTGTTGAAGCTGGTTATGTCTATATTGCTCAGCCACCTTTATACGGGGTAAAACAAGGGAAGAATATCACGTATGTACAACCAGGAAAGAATGCAGAAGAAGAGTTGAAACAAGTCGTTGCTTCACTTCCTGCCTCACCAAAACCAAGTGTTCAGCGGTATAAAGGACTTGGAGAAATGGATGATCATCAACTATGGGAAACAACTATGGACCCAAGTAATCGAATGATGGCCCGCGTCAGCGTGGATGATGCTATCGCGGCAGACCAGATATTTGAAATGTTGATGGGGGATCGAGTAGAACCTCGTCGTGCATTCATCGAGGAAAATGCACATTACGTGAAGAACTTAGATATTTAATCATGAAGGAGGAAAAAGAATGAGTGAAGAAATCAGAGAAAACATCCATGATGTCAATCTAACCAGCGAAATGAAAGACTCCTTCATCGATTATGCGATGAGTGTTATTGTCGCACGTGCACTGCCTGATGTCAGAGATGGTCTGAAACCCGTTCATCGCCGTATTTTATACGGCATGAACGAATTAGGTGTGACACCGGATAAAGCCCATAAAAAATCTGCCAGAATCGTCGGAGATGTCATGGGTAAATACCATCCTCATGGGGATAGTGCAATCTATGAGTCAATGGTACGGATGGCGCAGCCATTTAGCTACCGTTATATGCTAGTGGATGGTCATGGAAACTTTGGTTCTGTTGACGGTGACGGTGCCGCTGCTATGCGTTATACCGAAGCACGGATGAGCAAAATCGCTACAGAAATGCTGCGTGATATCAATAAGAACACTGTTGATTTCCAAAGCAACTATGATGACACAGAAAAAGAACCCGTTGTATTACCTGCTCGCTTCCCTAATCTTTTGGTGAACGGAACGACGGGGATCGCCGTGGGTATGGCAACGAATATCCCACCTCATAATTTGTCTGAGGTAGTAGCGGCTATCGATTTGCTGATGGATAATCCTGATGTGACGACCAATGAATTGATGGAAGTATTACCTGGACCAGATTTTCCAACAGGTGGCTTGGTCATGGGAAAATCAGGAATCCGAAGAGCGTATGAAACAGGTAAAGGTTCTATTACCGTACGTGCAAAAGTTGAGATCACTGAGATGCCAAATGGCAAAGAACGGATCCTCGTGACGGAATTACCTTATATGGTCAATAAAGCAAAATTGATTGAACGGATTTCTGAGTTGCACAGAGACAAGCGTATCGAAGGAATTACGGATTTGCGGGATGAATCTTCCCGTGAAGGCATGCGAATTGTCATTGACGTTCGTCGTGACGCCAGCGCATCAGTTATTTTGAATAACTTATACAAATTGACATCCTTGCAGAATTCATTTGGATTCAATATGTTGGCAATCGAAAAAGGCGTGCCGAAAGTTTTAAGTTTGAAACAAATCCTTGAAAACTATATCGAACATCAACGCGAAGTCATCACACGACGGACGGTCTTTGAAAAAGAAAAAGCAGAAGCAAGAGCACACATCTTAGAAGGTTTGCGTATTGCTTTGGATCATATCGATGAAATCATTGCGATTATCCGCGGGTCTAAATCAGATGACGAAGCAAAAGCAACAATGATCGAACGGTTCGATTTATCCGATCGCCAATCACAAGCTATCTTAGATATGCGTTTGCGTCGATTGACCGGTTTGGAACGGGAAAAAATCGAAAATGAATACCAAGAACTATTGAAACTGATTGAAGATTTGACTGACATTCTGGCAAGACCCGAACGTGTCACAGAAATCATCAAGAATGAATTAGCAGACTTGAATCAACGATTTGGTGATAAACGACGCACAGAATTACTAGTCGGTGAGGTCTTAAGTCTAGAAGATGAAGATTTGATTGAAGAAGAAGAAATCGTTATTACATTGACAAACAATGGTTATATCAAACGTTTGGCAAATAATGAATTCAGAGCTCAACGAAGAGGCGGGCGTGGTGTCCAAGGAATGGGTATCCACAATGACGACTTCGTCAAGAATCTAGTTTCTTGTTCTACCCATGATACATTGTTATTCTTTACGAATAACGGAAAAGTGTATCGGGCAAAAGGATACGAAATTCCAGAATACGGGCGTGCAGCCAAAGGAATCCCAATCATCAATTTGCTGGGTATCGACTCGAGTGAAAGCATCCAAGCAATTATTGCGGTGACGGGAGAAGCAGAAGAAGGCCACTATCTCTTCTTTACGACGCGTCAAGGTACAGTTAAACGTACGTCTGTCACTGCTTTCGCTAACATCCGAAGCAATGGCCTGATTGCAATTGGTTTGAAAGAAGATGACGAATTAGTCAATGTTCTATTGACAGACGGACAGTCAAATATCATCATTGGCACACATAACGGTTACTCTGTGACCTTCAAAGAAGAAGCAGTCCGCGATATGGGACGTACAGCTTCCGGCGTCAGAGGGATACGTCTGCGTGAGGAAGATTACGTCGTTGGGGCAGCCCTGATGAAGGAAGACCAAGAAGTACTAGTGATTACAGAAAAAGGTTACGGAAAACGGACCAAAGTATCGGAATATCCAGTGAAAGGCCGCGGAGGTAAAGGAATCAAAACGGCGAATATCACTGAAAAAAATGGTCCACTAGCCGGATTGACCACTGTTTCTGGAAATGAAGACATCATGCTGATTACAGATAAAGGTGTGATTATCCGTTTCAACGTATCGACTGTTTCTCAAACTGGACGTTCAACATTGGGTGTACGTTTGATGAAGATGGAAGCTGATACGAAAGTCGTCACAATGGCAGCAGTCGAGCCAGAAGCGGTAGAACAAACAGTTGAAGAGCAAGCAACAGAAGAATAATCATAAAGATGAAGTGTTTAAGTTAGCAAGGAGGTTGTGACAGAAGTGGGCAACTTCAAGAAATAAGAAGGAATTTACGAAAATTGCTTTTCAAATTTTTGTGAAATTTCGGCTTATTTTTCGAAGAAGTTACTTCTAGAACACCGTGTAGGAGGTTGTGAAAAAGCTGCTCTGCATCAAGCAGTAAGAACAATCAGATAAAAATAGCACTCCATATTTTTCATCTGATTGGGTTTAGTGCCGTAGATGCAAGTTTTTGAACACCGTTTAAGGAAGAGGTTGTGAGCCTGCCGTTTCACTCTGAGTCACAAGGAGCAATTTCAAAAAATGGCTTCTCATGTTTGTTGAATATTGTGACTTGTGACCGAGGAGTTGGCAGGAGAACATCGTTTATTCGAAAAAAGGGAACTGCGACAAGACTTTTGTCACAGTTCCCTTGCTCGCTTTTTTGATTAATTGAATTTCTCTTAAAATATTTGAAACTGTTTATTCTGTATTGCTTTTGACCAAAATAGAGTGTATAATCAAAGCTTGTGAGTAGTCTAATTAATTAGATAACTCTCCTTGCTCTTAGGAACCTAAGAGCCGAAAGTCCACAGGGAGGTGAATATCAATGGAAAACACGAAATATGAAATCATGTACATTATTCGTCCAAACATTGATGAAGAAGCAAAAACTGCTTTAATCGAACGTTTCGATGCAATCTTGAAAGATAACGGAGCAGAAGTTATCGAATCAAAAGATTGGGAAAAACGCCGTTTCGCTTATGAAATGAACGGTTACCGTGAAGGTATCTATCACATCGTTAAAGTATCTTCTCCATCATCAGCAAATGCTGTCAGTGAATTTGACCGTCTTGCTAAAATCAACGACGATATCATTCGTCACATGATTGTTAAAAAAGAAGCTTAATTGTTGTTTCATGTGAAACAATAGAAAAACGATGAGAGGAGATGACTATTTTGATTAATAATGTTGTATTAGTTGGACGTCTGACGAAAGATCCAGATTTGCGTTACACAGCAAGTGGTACGGCAGTCGCAACATTTACTTTGGCTGTGAATCGTAATTTTACAAACCAAAGCGGCAATCGCGAGGCTGATTTTATCAACTGTGTGATTTGGCGCAAATCAGCAGAAACTTTAGCAAACTATGCTCGTAAAGGAACACTTTTAGGTGTTACTGGACGTATCCAAACTCGTTCTTATGATAATCAGCAAGGACAACGTGTATACGTAACAGAAGTAGTAGCTGACAGCTTCCAATTGCTGGAAAGTCGTTCTGCATCTGAAAATCGCCAACAAAGCGGCGGATTCCAAAGTTCTGGTCAATCAGCTGGCGGATTTGGCGGAAACAATAACTCTAATCAAACATCTCAATCATCCAACGGTATGCCTGATTTCGACCGTGATACTTCTGACCCATTCGGCTCAAGTTCAACGATCGACATTTCAGATGATGATTTACCATTCTAAACGAATTTGATAGGAGGGAAATAGAATGGCACAACAAAGAAGAGGCGGACGTAAACGTCGTAAAGTAGACTACATTGCTGCTAACCATATTGAATATATCGATTATAAAGATATCGAATTACTAAAAAGATTTATTTCAGAACGCGGTAAAATCTTGCCACGTCGTGTAACTGGTACAGGCGCTAAAAACCAACGTAAAATTACTGTTGCAATCAAACGCGCACGTATCATGGGCTTGCTACCTTTCGTTAGCGAAGACTAATAAATCCGAGGAATTGAATGACTGATCCTTTTGATCAGCTATTCAATTCTTTTTTTTCTGTAAAAATAACCGATATTCGTTTAGTCGCTTGAATGACGAAAGTTATGGTAAAATCAAGTTAGTCATATATGGGAGGAAAATTATGGAAAATAAAAACAATCATTTATCCCCAAAACCTCTCTTCCTTATCCTGTTTATACTAATCGAAGTATTGGTAGTCTTAATTTTACCATTTCGTTTTGTTAGCGCTTCGGTCATTCTTTTGATGAATTTATGGGGCGTTCGCTATTGGTTGAAAATGAAACGCTGGCTTATTTTAAATAAACGTGAAAAGATCCAGCAGGCTTCGACCGTAGCCGAAACCAATCTGGCTTATGTCTCAGAAGTCATGCCTGTAGGAGTGATTGCTTATCAGCCATCAAGCCAAAAAATCGAATGGCTCAATCCTTTGGCATTGAAAGTCAAAGATCAAAGTGGATTAACAGAGGAAGAATTGTTAGATACTTTTTTTACTGCAAAAGAAAAAAAGAAAAACCAAGTCTATTTAGCAGATAAAACATTTCAGTTTGATATGGATACAGTAAAGGGTGTCGTTTATTTTAATGATATCACCCAAAACCAGTTATTGAAACTTCATCAGGCGAACAGTCAGCCAGTGATCGGTATTTTATCTATTGATAACTATGCAGATGCTATTGATAAATTGGATGACAAAGAGATTTCTTATTTGAACTCTTTCGTCACTACACTAGTTTCTGACTGGATGAATGAATACCATGTCTTTTTCAAAAGAATCAACGCAGAACGGTTTTTCTTCGTCGCGCAGATGATCGATCTGAAAAAGATGATGGATAAAAAATTTGATTTGTTGGATCGCTTTCGAGCAGAAGCTGAAAAACAGAGTTCACCTATCACCCTGAGTATGGGGATCGCTTATGGCGCAAGATCCCTCGATGAAATCGGTGGAGAAGCTCAGAACAATTTAGATGTTGCTCTAGTCCGCGGAGGCGACCAAGTTGTCGTGAAAGAGGTAAAAGAAGGTGCGAAACCTGTTTATTATGGCGGTAAATCAGCTAAGAATGTCAAACGCACGCGTGTCCGTTCTCGAGCGATGAGTACTGCTTTGCGCCGGATTTTTGATGAAACAGGCGATGTGTTCATCATGGGACACAAATTTCCGGATATGGATGCTTTAGGCTCTGCTTTTGGTGTCAGTTGTCTTGCACGCTTCAACCAGAAAAAGGCTTATATCGTTATCAACGAGAACGAAATCATTCCAGATGTGGAACGTTGTCTCGAAGAAATCCATAAACATCCAGAATTAGAAATGCAATTAATCTCTCCAGAACGCGCCATAGAGCTGAAAAAAGAAGAAGACCTCCTCGTGATGGTGGATTATCATAAACCTTCTCTATCGATCTCTCAGAGCCTATATGAGCAATTTGATAAGATCGTGATCATTGATCATCACCGCCGAGGGGAAGAGTTTCCAAGCAAGCCTTTGCTGACTTATATCGAATCTTCAGCCTCTTCCGCTTCAGAGCTAGTTTCTGAGCTGATCCAATACCAAAGTAGCAAAACGAATCGTTTAGATCGCTTTGAGGCCACACTATTACTTGCAGGGATGGTTGTAGATACGAATAGTTTCAATGTTCGTACAACTGCACGAACTTTTGATGTTGCCAGCTATTTAAGGTCTTGTGGAGCAGACGCATCCTTAGTACAATATTTATTGAGCTCGGACTTAGCGACATACTTGGAAATCAGTCATTTGATTGCTGGAAGCGAGTATGTGACTTCTGATATTGTTGTGGCGGCAGGAACAGATGAAAAAGAGTATAATAGTGTCATAGCGGCAAAAACAGCAGATACACTGCTTTCGATGATCAATATCAACGCAGCTTTCGTCATTACGAAGCGGACAGACGGATTGATTGGGATCAGTGCCCGAAGTACCGGTACGATCAATGTCCAAATCATCATGGAATCCTTAGGTGGTGGAGGACACTTCACAAATGCAGCTACTCAACTGGAGAATACGACAGTTGAAGAAACAAAACAGAAGCTTTTTGCTGCAATCAAAGAAAATATGAATCAAATATATGATAAGGAGTAATCCAAATGAAAGTAATTTTTTTACAAGACGTAAAAGGAAAAGGTAAAAAAGGGGACATCAAAGAAGTTCCAGCAGGTTATGCACAAAATTATCTAATCAAAAATAACTTGGCAAAAGAAGCAACGAAAAGTAGTATCAGTCAGTTAGCTGGACAGAAGAAAGCCCAAGAAAAACACGAAGCTGAAATCTTGGAAGAAGCTAAAAAATTAAAAGAATTCTTGGAAAAAGAAGATACGGTAGTCGAGTTAAAAGCAAAAGCAGGGGAAGACAGCCGTTTGTTTGGATCGATTCCTTCAAAACAAATTGCTGAAGGGCTAAACAAACAATACAAAATCAAATTAGATAAACGAAAAATCGAACTAGAAAACCCAATCCGTTCACTAGGCTACACAAACGTACCTGTGAAGTTGCATCATGAGGTGACGGCTACGATCAAAGTTCATGTCGTACAAGAATAACAAGTCTTGACAGTGATGTTCAGCTGGTAAGAAGAACCAGAAGGAGAAAAGACAAACCGAAATTTATCTGAGAAAAGCAGCTGCAGCAACAAAAGTACAAGCTGCATATCGATTTCAGATTGATTTCGGTTTCTTTTTTGAGAACAGTAAAATAGCATGAAGAAAACGAGTATAATAAAAGTGAACTATTTTTTTATGATACTTTCGATGCGAATGATGACTTTTCCATCATTTTCTTGTAAAATGAAGCAATTGAAGACAAGGAGCGATACGTATGAATGAAGTGTGGCAGGATCGAATCCCACCGCAAAATATTGAAGCTGAACAAGCGGTTCTAGGCTCTGTTTTTCTTGATGCAGAAACGATCATTGATGCCATGGAGTACATAGAGCCAAAAGACTTTTATCGTCGCGGCCATCAAATTATTTTTGAGACAATGATCGAGTTGAACGATCGTAATGAAGCGATTGACGTTGTTACTGTTAAAGACCGGCTAGAACAAGCAAATTTGTTAGAAGATGCCGGTGGTTTAAGTTACCTATCAGATTTGGCTTTAGCAGTTCCGACAGCAGCAAATATCGTCTACTATGCGAAAATCGTTGAAGAAAAATCATTATTGCGTACATTGATTCAGACAGCAACAGGGATCGTTACAAAAGGATTCGAGCAAGGAGAAGAAGTTCAGACGATCTTAGATGATGCAGAACGCAGTATCTTGGAGGTTTCGGAAAAAAGAAATCGAAGCGGCTTTTTATCCATTGCTGAAGTACTGAACTCAACGATTGAAAATATCGATCGACTAGCTCAAAACAATGAAGAAATCACAGGCCTACCAACTGGCTATCAAGGTCTGGACAAAATGACAGCAGGTTTCCAGCCCGAAGAACTAATCATTCTGGCTGCCCGTCCAGCGGTAGGTAAAACAGCGTTCGCATTGAATATTGCTCAAAATGTAGGAACCAAAACAGATCGTTCTGTTGCGATATTCAGTCTGGAAATGGGGGCGGAATCTCTTGTAAATCGGATGCTTTGTGCAGAAGGTTCGATTGAAGCCAGCCACTTGCGTACAGGTCAGCTTTCGGAAGAAGAATGGTCGAATCTGATCGTTGCGATGGGAAGTCTTTCTCGAGCAAATATTTTCATCGACGATACACCAGGGATCAAGATCTCTGAGATCCGCGCGAAATGTCGGAAACTAGCGCAAGAAAAAGGCAACCTAGGCTTGATATTGATCGATTATTTGCAGTTGATTGAAGGGAACGGTAAAGAGAACCGTCAACAAGAAGTATCAGATATCTCCCGCCAACTGAAAAAACTGGCAAAAGAACTGAAAGTACCTGTCATTGCTCTTTCGCAGTTGTCTCGTGGAGTAGAACAGCGACAAGACAAACGTCCAGTACTAAGTGATATTCGTGAATCCGGATCAATCGAACAAGATGCGGACATCGTAGCCTTCTTGTATCGGGATGATTATTATGAAAGAGAAGGCGGAGATGACGATGATGGAAATGAGCCAAAAAATGACAACGTCATCGAAGTCATCATCGAGAAGAACCGAAGCGGTGCGCGAGGAACAGTTGAACTGCTGTTTATCAAAGAATACAATAAATTTTCGTCGCTTTCGCCAAGAGAAGAATTTTAAAGAATAGGTTGTGAAAGCAGCGTTCAGCCTTGCGCAATGACCAAGGGCACTCGTATAAGATGCGACGAGTAACTGCAAGAGTGACTAGAGCACTTAATTAAAACAGATCTCCAAAGGGATTGTGACAAAAGTCTTGTCGCAATCCCTTTTTCCGAATAAACGGTGTTCAATCAGCTGACCCTCGGCATTAGCTCAACAAACGGCAAAATATGAGGAACTATTTTGACGTTTGTTGAGCTAATACTCAGATCAGAACGCTGATTTCACAACCTCTTCCTTAAACGGTATTCAAAAGCTTGCATCTGCGGCACTAAACCCAATCAGATGAAAAATATGGAGTGCTATTTTTATCTGATTGTTCTTACTGCTTGATGCAGAGAAGCTTTTCACAACCTCTGATTCACGGTGTTCCAGAAGTAGCTTCTTCGGAAATAAGTCGAAATTTCACAAAAATATGAGAAGCAATTTTCGTAAATTCCTTCTTATTTCTTGAAGCTGACCACTTCTGTTACAACCTCTTTTTTAACAATCATTCTAAAAGGATAAAAGTTCGTTTTTTAAGCGTTTTTATAAAATAAAAATAAAAATCATTCGATTTTATTTGAATTATGTATCTATTATTGATACAATGGTTCAGGATTAAATAATATAGAACGAGGTGTTCACATGTCATCTGTAGTAGTAGTAGGTACGCAATGGGGCGATGAAGGGAAAGGAAAAATCACAGACTTTCTCAGTGAAAATGCTGAAGTGATTGCACGGTACCAAGGTGGCGACAATGCAGGGCATACAATCAAATTCAATGGTGTGACTTATAAACTGCATTTGATTCCTTCTGGGATTTTTTATAAAGACAAGATCAGTGTGATTGGAAACGGCGTCGTAGTCAATCCTAAATCATTGGTCAAAGAATTAGCTTATTTACATGAAAAAGGTGTAGAAACAAGTAATCTGCGTATTTCTGACCGCGCACACGTAATCTTGCCTTATCATATCAAATTGGACCAATTACAAGAAGATGCGAAAGGTGAAAACAAAATCGGTACAACGATCAAAGGAATCGGACCAGCTTATATGGATAAAGCCGCTCGTGTAGGTATCCGCATCGCAGACTTATTGGATAAAGAAATTTTTGAAGAACGTCTTCGTTTGAATCTAGATGATAAAAACCGTCAATTTGTAAAAATGTTTGATTCAGAACCACTTGATTTTGACGATATTTTTGAAGAATATTATGAATATGGACAACAAATCAAACAATACGTCACGGATACTTCGGTTATCTTGAATGACGCCTTAGATGCAGGTAAACGCGTGTTGTTTGAAGGGGCACAAGGAGTCATGTTGGATATCGATCAAGGAACCTATCCTTTTGTTACTTCTTCTAATCCAGTAGCCGGTGGTGTTACAATCGGAAGCGGTGTAGGTCCTTCAAAAATCAATAAAGTCGTCGGCGTCTGCAAAGCCTATACGTCACGTGTCGGTGATGGACCATTTCCAACTGAACTATTTGATGAAACAGGTGAACAAATCCGCAAAGTAGGACGAGAATACGGTACGACAACTGGACGTCCTCGTCGTGTCGGTTGGTTTGATTCTGTAGTTATGCGCCATTCTAAACGGGTTTCAGGTATTACCAACCTATCTTTAAACTCAATCGATGTATTAAGTGGATTGGAAACCGTAAAAATTTGCACGGCTTATGAATTAGATGGCGAACTAATCTACCACTATCCAGCAAGCTTGAAAGAGTTGAACCGTTGCAAACCAATCTATGAAGAATTGCCAGGCTGGTCAGAAGATATTACAGGATGCAAAACACTTGCAGAACTGCCAGAAAACGCACGTAACTATGTACGTCGTATCTCAGAGCTTGTTGGTGTACGTATCTCAACATTTTCTGTCGGACCTGATAGAACACAAACAAACATCTTAGAAAGCGTCTGGGCGCAAATCTAAGGATAAAAACGACGACTGAATCAGGACGTTCTTACCAGAGCGAGTCGAAGTGTTTATCTATACGATAATAATCACTTGAAGAGGTAGTGAAAGAGACGTTTAGCCTTATTGCCGATAGGCTGTCTCTTGAACACTGTTTATTCAGAATAAGGGACTGTGACAAAAGTCTTGTCGCAGTTCCCTTTTTTCGAATAAACGGTGTTCTCCTGCCAACTCCTCGGTCACAAGTCACAATATTCAACAAACATGAGAAGCCATTTTTTGAAATTGCTCCTTGTGACTCGGAGTGAAACGGCAGGTTCACGACCTCTTCCTTAAACGGTGTTCAAAAGCTTGCATCTACGGCACTAAACCCAATCAGATGAAAAATATGGAGTGCTATTTTTATCTGATTGTTCTTACTGCTTGATGCAGAGCAGCTTTTTCACAACCTCCTAAACGGTGTTCCAGAAGTAGCTTCTACGGAAATAAGCCGAAATTTCACAAAAATTTGAGAAGCAGTTTTCGTAAATTCCTTCTTATTTCTTGAAGCTGACCACTTCTGTCACAACCTCTTATTTTGATTAGAACTTGCGAAAATAAACCGGTTAAAGTGTGTCTAGCGCAAGAGATTTGCTATAATAGACGATAAGGGTAAAATGTAACGAGAAGGGGTTGAAAAATGTGTATCAAATTGTAACAGATTCTTGTTGTGATCTGCCATACCACGTATTAGCAGAAGAAAAAATTGATTTTTTATCAATGAATCTCCAATTGAATGATCAAGAGTTAGTAGATGATCTCGGAAAGACATTCAATTATGACCGCTACATGAATCAGCTGAAAAATGGTGCGATGCCTACGACATCACAAATCAATGTTGGCCGATATTTAGAATTTTTCCGTTCTTATGCAGAAAAACAGATTCCTGTCTTATATGTGGCTTTTTCCAGTGGATTAAGCGGCTCTTACAGCAGTGCGCTTCAAGCTGTTGAATTACTGAAGGAAGAATATGAAGACCCTGAGATCTATGTTTTTGATACAAAAGCTGCAAGTATCGGGGAAGGGCTTTTAGTATTGGAAGCTGCAAGATTGAAAAAAGAAGGGAAAAGTATCGAAGAAACCTTAGAGTGGCTGGAAAAAAATTATTTGAAAGTCCATTCATGGGTAACTGTAGACGATTTGAAGTATCTAGAACGAGGCGGTAGGATTTCCAAAGCAAGTGCTACTCTGGGCAGTCTATTGAGTGTAAAGCCTATTATTACGGTAGATAAAGAAGGAAGGCTGACGAATGTTGACAAAGTTCGCGGAAGGAACAAGTCGATCCAAACAATCGTCAATGAGACGGTAAAAACAATCGTTGCGCCACTTGATCAAATCGTTTATGTGGCTTACGCTGGGGATCTAGAGAGCGCGGAGAAGGCAAAACGGCTTTTGGAAGAGCAGATAAAGATGAAAGATGTGAAGCTTTATCCCTTAGGACCAACGATCGCCAGTCACACAGGCTATGGCTGTATCGCGATTTTTTCGATGGGAATCAGTCGATAAAAGCAGTAACTCATTCTGTAAAAAAGCCCAGGATTTGAATGTAACAAAAATAGCGACTCTTAAAAGATAGATGAGCATCCTATCTCTTAGAGGTCGCTGTTTTTTTGTTTTTTAAGCTAAATAGACCGTTACGCCCATAACTCATTCAATTGTTTTTGAATATCTGTGTTTTCCAAGAACTCATCATATGTCGTATCAGCCCGATCAATCACACCTTTATCTGAAACAGCAATGATCCGGTTTGCCAATGTTTGGATAAATTGATGGTCATGAGAGGCAAACAGGATCGAGCCAGTAAATGCCATCAAGCCATCATTCAATGCGGTGATTGATTCTAAGTCTAAGTGGTTCGTTGGATCGTCTAATACAAGTACGTTAGCTTTCGAAAGCATCATTTTTGAGAGCATACAACGGACTTTCTCTCCACCAGATAAAACATTCACTGGTTTCAATACTTCTTCACCAGAAAACAGCATTCTTCCTAAGAAACTTCTTAAGAAGGTGTTGTCATCTTCTTCTTTACTTGCATATTGGCGCAACCAGTCTAAAATCGTTAGATTCGTGTCGAATTCTTTCGTTGTATCCTTTGGTAAATAAGAATGACTTGTTGTTACTCCCCAACGTACTGTTCCAGTATCTGGTGTAATTTCACCCATTATAACTTTGAATAGCGTTGTTGTTGTTATATCATTTTCTGCGACAAAAGCAACCTTGTCTTCTTTGTTTAAATTAAAAGATATATCATCTAAGATTTTCTTTCCATCAATCGTTACACTTACATTTTCTACCTGCAATAAGTCGTTTCCGATCTCACGTTCAGGTTTGAATCCAACGAATGGGTAACGTCTAGAAGAAGGCTGGATATCGTCCAAAGTAATTTTTTCAAGCATTTTTTTACGTGAAGTTGCTTGTTTTGATTTTGATGCATTCGCACTAAAGCGAGCAATGAATTCTTGAAGCTCTTTGATTTGTTCTTCTTTTTTTGCATTTGCATTCGCTTGGAGCTTAGCCGCCAATTGACTAGATTCCAACCAAAAATCATAATTTCCTACATAAAGTTTGATTTTACCAAAATCCAGATCCGCCATATGTGTACATACTTTGTTCAAAAAGTGACGGTCATGGGAGACAACGATCACAGTATTTTCAAAATTGATTAAAAATTCTTCCAACCAATTGATCGATTGGATATCCAGACCGTTTGTTGGTTCGTCTAGTAAAAGAACATCAGGTTTACCAAATAGTGTTTGTGCTAACAACACTTTTACCTTTTGTCCGCCAGTCAATTCACTCATTTGCTGATGGTGCAATTCTTCAGGGATGTTCAGACCTTGCAGTAAAACAGCTGCTTCTGGTTCTGCTTCCCATCCATTAAGCTCAGCAAATTCTCCTTCTAATTCAGCTGCTCGAATACCATCTTCGTCAGTGAAATCTTCTTTCATGTAAATCGCATCTTTTTCTTTCATCACTTCATACAGACGCTTGTGTCCCATGATGACTGTTTCAAGTACAGTATAGTCTTCATAGTCGTAATGGTTCTGTTTCAATACGGCCATCCGTTCATCTGGTCCCATAGTAACGGAACCTGTGGAAGGCTGCAGATCCCCTGATAACACTTTAAGGAACGTTGATTTACCTGCACCATTTGCACCAATCAAGCCATAGCAGTTTCCGGGGGTAAATTTAATATTCACATCATCAAATAGTTTGCGGTCTGAAAAGTGCAAACTCACATCATTTACAGTAATCAATTTTTTTCCTCACTTTTATCATTATTAGTTTTTGACAAGTCTTATAGAATTATATAGGGGAAAGGTAAAAGATTCAAGGCAATCGAACATTCTTTGTGTTTCACGTGAAACAGAATGAAGAAAATAAACATAAAAGAGGAGTAGAAATAGCTGCTATAGGATTTTTTAGTTTGCAACAGCATAATTTTTGACGTTATTTATAAGAGGGAGTATTATAAAACTGTAAAAGAAATGAAAGAAGGATTGAAAATGGATGAAAAAAGAACCATCGACTGGGGCTCATTGATTTTGGGAATTTTATTTGTACTTGTCTCATTGTTATCATTTCAAGACCCTGTCGGAAATTTAGTTGCAATTGTAGTAGTCTTTGCGATTTTTGCCTTTATTAAAGGAATATTTGAACTGTTTGTACGTAATAGATTAAAAGAGCTAACAGGATATAAAGGAAAGATGCCCTTAATAATCGGGATCATCGATATTCTAGTTGGCGTCTTTTTCTTATTCAATATTGGTGCAGGAGTCGCAGCATTGCCTTTTGTTTTTGCAGTATGGTTTATTGCTGATTCCGTTTTAGCGTTATTTACTGCTGACTTGGCAAGAGGAATAAGTGAAGGATATTATTGGTTTACGATCATCGTCAATATTTTAGGAATTTTATTAGGAATTTTCTTATTGTTTAATCCAATTTCTTCTGCGTTGACATTAAGCTTTTTAGTGGGGTTCTATTTTATGTTATTCGGCATCACACATATCGTCTATGCGTTTAGATAAGTGAAATCAAACAAATAAAAAAGCCAGCTTCCGGTAACAGTTTGACTGTTGCAATTGGTAGCTGGCTTTTTTATCATGGACAAATATGCACGAGGTCATCTTTAGGTGTCGAGACAAATTTATGCAAAAATGTGAAAAGTAATAGGCACAAATTTTATCTTAATACTTGAAACATACCGCAGTTGTCACAACCTCTTGATACACGGTGTTCAAAAGCTTGCATCTGCGGTAATAAGTCCCACCAAACGAAAAAATATGACGAGCTATTTTTGTTTGGCTGTTCTTATTACTTGATGCAGGGCAGCTTTTTCACAACCTCTGATACACGGTGCTCCACCTGCTGCTTCTCGGTAATAAAATCGCCGTCCTAGAAAATATGAGGAACTATTTTCTGTCCATCGTTCTTATTACTCGAAGCATACCGCAGTTGTCACAACCTCTTTTCATATAATTCATTCAATACTGGCAAATCATGGACTTCATATTTTTCTTTGAATGCTTGGATTTCTTCTTCAGAATATTTTCTTGAATCTAAATGAAGATCTTCTACTGGCAATGGGCGCTTGTTATTGATTTTCACATCGATCACTACAGGACGATCTGATTTTGCGGCTGCATCAAAGGCAAACCGAAGTTGCGAGTATTCTGTGACTGTAAAGCTTTTTGCACCGAGTGCTTCTCCAACTTTACCGAAATCTGCATCTTCTAAAAATACACCGAATTTCTTTTGTTCCGTATCTTCTTGTTCTGCTTCGATGAAACCAAAAGAATCATTAGAAAAAACAACATTGATAATTGGAAGCTGATATTTGACTTGTGTAATGATATCTTGCATGACCATAGCAAATCCGCCATCACCACTTAAGGTAAATACTTGTTTTTCTGGGTAGCTTAGTTGTGCGGCAATTCCTCCAGGCACACCATTACCCATAGTTGCGAACCATCCAGAGGTTGTATGTTTTTGTTTACCGTTCATATTTAATAAGCGAATAGAATGGATAGTCGTGTTACCGACATCTGTGACGAAAATCGCATCGTCTTCAGCAATCCGATTGATTTCTTTATAGACAGCCTCTGGTCGAATCGGTTCTTCCTCACGATTTTCAAAAGATTTCAACCAATTTACCCATTTTTCTTTATTTTCCTGATTTGCTAGGTACCAGCTATCAGCAGGACGAGCATCACCTAATTCGACCAGTCTTTGCAAAGCCGTGTTTGCATCACCGAGAATCGACAGAGATGTTTCATGGCGCCGTCCGAATTTTGACGCATCAATATCGATTTGGATAAATTCAGCAGTTGGATTAAAAAATGCACGTCCAAACGGGAAGTCGCTACCGACAAATAAGATCAGATCGGCTTCTGCCAATGCTTCATTTCCGGGTTTAGTAGCGACACGTCCAGCAAAACCAAGAAAGTTTTCATAATCATCAGGAATAATTCCTTTTGCTAGAACGGAAGCGACAATAGGAACTGAAAAATGTTCTGAGAATTCTTTGATTTGCGGAAATCCGTTTCGCGTTCCTTGACCAACATAAAGAACTGGTTTTTTTGCTTTTTCAAGATAAGGCAAAGCAGCCAGCAGATCTTTTTCTTCTGGTAATATCACACTTGTTTTATGAGTGTGAGCAGTAGAGAAAGCTTGTTCATCAATTTCTTCAAAGCCAAGATCAACAGGAATCGTCACGATAGCCACACCTTTATGCTCATAGGCGGCTTTAATGGCTTCATCTACGACATGTGGAAGACTTTGGGGCGTCATGACTGTACGATTGTATACGCTGACATCTGCGAAAATAGGATTTTCGTTTAATTCTTGGAAAGAGTTATAGTTCATGGATGTAGAAGCGACTTGTCCTAAGAACGCTACTAGAGGCACATGGTCCATCTGTGCATCATACAAACCATTGATCAAATGTGTCGCACCAGGTCCTGCAGAGCCGAAGACAGCGCCGACTTTCCCGGTTAATTTTGCATCTGCGGCTGCTGCTAGTGCACCGACTTCTTCATGACGGACTTGAATATATTTGATTTCGTTTTTTTCGTGATATAGCGCATCCATAATCGAATTGAAAGATCCTCCGGGAATGCCATAAATATGGTCGATGCCCCAGCTTTCAAGAACTTTTACCATTGCGACTCCTGCATTGATTTTTGACATGGTGTTTCACTCCTTTAGCAATGATGATCCATAAATTTTTTGTATCTAGAGTATAGAACTTTTTATCGAAAATCCCAACTAATTCGTCTTTTCACAAAAATGTAGTCATGTTTTTGGGAATATGCTAGAGTAGTACATAAATAGATTCAAGAGAGGGGAATGGCATGGTTGAATGGCTATTGAGGCTTGATCCTTGGCAGCAAGCACTTGCTGGGACAGCTTTCACTTATTTTATGACAGCTCTTGGTGCCGGATTGGTTTTTTTCTTTAAAGAAATCAAAAAAGAAGTGCTAAATTTGATGTTAGGATTTGCTTCTGGTGTCATGATTGCTGCAAGTTTTTGGTCCTTGCTCGATCCAGCGATTACAAAAGCAGAAGAAAATGGAGACATTGCTTGGCTAGTTGTAAGTATTGGATTTGGTTTAGGTGGGGTGTTTTTATATATGGCAGATAAAACATTGCCCCATATGCATTTTGGACCGCAACATGAAGCAGAAGGATTGCCTACCCATTTAAAGCGGACAATCTTGCTTGTTTTTTCTATTACATTGCATAATGTTCCTGAAGGTTTAGCCGTAGGGGTAGCATTCGGTGCAGCAGCAACTGCGGATAATCCGACAGCCGCTATATTAGCCGCTGTTTCGGTGGCGCTAGGTATTGGTATCCAAAACTTCCCAGAAGGAGCAGCTGTATCAATCCCATTGCGACAAGAAGGTCTGAGCCGTAAAAAGGCCTTTGTTTACGGTCAAGCTTCTGGAATCGTTGAACCAATCGCTGGGGTGATTGGCGCACTACTAGTAACGAAAGTGAAGCTGCTGCTTCCTTATGCACTTGCTTTTGCTGCAGGAGCGATGATTTATGTCGTGGTGGAAGAATTGATTCCCGAAGCACAGCAGACATTGTCCAGCAAACGTCATTTTGCAGTTTTTGGTGTCATGAGCGGATTTATCATTATGATGATCTTGGATGTGGCATTAGGATAATTCGGAAAATTCATATATGATATATCAAATAGGGCCGCGAACTTATGTCGCGACCCTATTTTTAAGTAAGTTATATCATAACGGAGTGATCATGTGATTCATTAATAATAGTTTTTTCTATGTGTATTGCCTTTGTTCCAACGAACGAGCCAGATGATAAGTGCGATCGGAATCAAAACTTTGACCGCAAACCATAAAAGGCCACTTACGACACTAACAAAAAGACTGATGACAAAGCTAGCGGCAATCAACACTAAAAGAACCATGAAGATATTTAAGAACATATTTTTTTGACGCATACAAAACCCTCCTCTTGTTCATTCTTTACTATAGAAAAAGTATAACAGGGATTCTCTAAAAACACCTCCAACTGCAGACTGATTTTTACTTCATCTGCTTAAATGATCAAACAATTGCTTTTTCCCTTGTTTATCATCTAAAATAGAGCGGAAAAGGAGGAGAATATCATGCCTAAAAATCGTCTTGAAGCATTTACAGATGCTGTAATCGCCATTATCATGACTATTTTAGTTTTAGAACTTCATGAACCTAACGGAGATACGTGGGAGGCGCTCGCAGCATTAGGCTACCGATTTTTTATCTATATTGTCAGTTTCATCATCTTAGCGATTTATTGGAACAATCATCATCATTTATTTCAAGTTGTACATAAGATAAATGGACGGGTCTTATGGGCGAACAGTTTCTTTATTTTTGCGATTTCACTTTTTCCATTTGCCACTTCATGGATCAGTGAGTACATCAATAGTCTGGCTCCAGAAATGACTTATGGTTTTGTTACCTTGATCGCTAACATTGCGTATTATATCTTGGCAAAAGAACTTGTCAAAGCAAATAAGGGTCACGAGAAAGCATTGAAGACGATGCTGAATGATTACAAGAAATCATACTTATCGATTGGCTTGAATGTTTTAGGAATTGTCTTAGGCTATTTAGTAGCGCCAGTAGCCGTGCTGATCGCAAACATCGTGATTCTTGCTGCTTGGATCATCCCAAGCCGTACCATCGAATCACAATATCGGTAAAATGATCCGTGTTTAAAATTTAAGAGAAAAATATAGAAAAAATAAACAAACGATCAAATATCCGAGTGATACTAGTATTCAAAGAGGGATGCAGATGGATCAAAAAAGACTTCATGTAGGACTGATTACTAGTTTTGTCACGATGCTTATTTATTTGGATCAAGGTCATTTGACTTGGACAGTAGTTGGTGTCACGGTATTTTTGACATTATTCGCAGCAATAAAAAAATAAACATCTTTATGTAAGCTAATATTCTATCTATTTAATAAAAACATGTTTACAGCAGAATCATACTGCTGTAAACATGTTTTTATTTGTGGAAAAAATTTTTAAAAAAGTGTATCGAAAAAAATCGTTAGTTTTTCCACAGTGGATAACTTTATGATAGCTAAAAAAACAATAGATTAGTTAAAGGAGGCATATAGATTTCTTTTGTCAGGGGATATACAATAGAAATGAATAAATATTAACAAGAGTTCAGATGGGGTTAAAAAAGTAAATTCAGAAGAGTGAAAAATAACGAACCAACTATATTTTACATGTTATTTAATAGTTAAAAAATAACGATACACTTGTTTTGATTTCTCTGCTACTTCTAAAAACTGCTACTTTTTCCTTTGAAATGCCTTCAAAAAGTAGGATCAGGTAAAATCTACTGGCAGAAATCAAGGAAAAAGATACCTTCATAAGAGAGAAAAATGATAGAAAAGAAGAAAAATTATTTATAGAACAAGCTTTTTACAATAAATAGATATACCTATATGGGGTATAAAGAAGAACGAAAATTTCTCAATCGATTTAAGTGTCGAATAGGAAAATGTTAAGATATAAAGCATTTAAGCTAAAAAAATAATCATTTTTGATTAAAATGCGTACTTAAATTATGAAGGAGTTATGATAATATTTGTTTTTCAAGGAAAAGGACATTTCATTAATGTAATTAATCTGAAAATAGACATAACCGTTACTTTACTATTTTTTGATAAACAACAAAGGGAAACATATCCTGACTGCTTCAATGTGTAAGATGTATACTCCAAATAGCAGAGGTGAAAATCGATTTTTTTGAAAATCAATAATTGAATAAAAAAGGACTGTCATAGGTACACACTGGAATGTATCTGTGACGGTCCTTTTTTATGAACGATTTTATCGAAGACGGATAGTACGTGTCAAAAATAAAAAAGCTACGATTAGAAATAACAATAAAACGTACCCCAAAATAACGGCTAGGCGATCCAACTTATTTGTCGATATGTGTTTGTTTAAAAGCTGATAGAACCATAATCCAATCAGACCTCCTGTTGTATTAGTAATTACATCAGTGATATCCGCTACGCCAATACCGAATAGGAATTGAATAAACTCTGCGAAGAAGCTTACAAGGAAAATAATCCCTAATTTTTTAGAAAAGGAAAGCCCTTTGAAATTGACATTCAAAAGCACCCCAAAAGGGAAAAAGACAATGAAGTTATAAGTGGTCTCGCGCAAAACCGTCGTATTTTCAAAAGAAAAAGTAGAAAAAGGGACGAGATTGACATTGCTGTAAGAATAAGTGAGAAATTGTGGAAGATTAAATGATAGCTTGAATAAAATCAACCATAATAGAAAGAATAAATAAATCCCTAATAAAAATTTTGATATATACCGCATAGACATCTCCTCCATTTAAAAAGTATACCATCGAAAACCGCTGAAAAATCATAAAAAAGTATGAAGTTTAAGGACCAACGTGGTTATCGTACGAAAATTAGAAGCTTTTTTTGTTGGGAATCCGGTTTCTTTTAAATGAGTTTAAAATGAGAAAACGTCCAAATATATAACTTAAGTAATTTTTATTCGCTCACTTTTTCCTCTCAAAGATTATTTTTAATAATTATATAAACTACATGCATATATATATTATTTTTCGTATAAAAGTGGGATATGCTATACATGAAAAAATTATGGAAAGATAAGTCTTTCAACGCTTTTTTCTTCGAATTCATTCGTTTTACGCTTATTACATTAATGATATTTATTTTTTTATTTTCTTGATGATAAAAAGAAAAAGTTAGATGATTGCATATATAGTTATATATATAAATTTCAGATAATTCGAATTATTTTGCTGAATCACCTTGACATTGCCTAACGCCAAATGTATTATTTCAATAACTTTCATTATCTTTTAATTATTTCAGGTGATTTATTAATTAAACATGTTGCGCAATTATCTGGTTAATAGGGGTTGAAAAGGGTGAAAGCAGTATAAATAAGAGGGGGATATCCATTATATGAAAAAAGTTTTAGCTTTGCTTCTAGTAAGTGCCGTTATGCTGGGAGCATGCGGGAGTAATGCAAAAGGGTCTAGCTCTTCAAAGAAAAGTGACCTTGTATCAGAATATAGTTCTGTATATGTAACAGATCTTGAAACGCTAGATTACACATTCTCATCCCGTAAAACGAATAGTGACCACTATACTAACTTTGTGGAAGGTCTTTTGGAAAATGACCAATACGGGAACCTGAAAGGCGATATGGCTAAGTCATGGGAAGTTAGTGATGACGGGTTGACTTATACGTATCATCTTCGCAAAGGTGTTCCTTGGGTGGATAGTGAAGGAAATGAGTATGGGGCTGATGTGACAGCAAATGACTTTGTTACTGGGTTGAAACACGCGGTAGATGTACAATCAGAAACGTTATATATCGTGGCAGATAGTATCAAAGGCTTATCTGATTATATAGATGGTAAAACGAATGATTTTTCTACTGTTGGGGTAAAAGCAGTAGATGACTATACGTTGCAATACACATTGAATAAACCTGAACCATTCTGGAACTCAAAAACGACTTACGGTATCTTATATCCAATCAATGAAGAGTTCCTAAAATCAAAAGGGAAAGATTTCGGTAAACCAACACCAGACTCCATCCTTTATAATGGACCCTTCATCCTTGCAAACAATACAGCTAAATCAGTTATCGAATATACGAAGAATGAATCTTATTGGGATCCTAAAAATGTCCATTTAGACACAGTAAAATGGACCTACAATGATGGAAGTGATCCCGATGGGTTATTTAAATCTTACGAAAATGGAGAATTATCTCTTGCTCGTGTTTATCCAAATTCACCAGGATATAAAGACGTAACAAAAGCTTATCCAGATGGTGTGACTTGGTCTCAAACAGGTGGATCCACATACAATTTAACATTTAACTTTAACCGAGGTACATTTGATGCAACTTCAAAAACAACAGATAAAGAAAAAGAAGATACACAGAAAGCTATTTTAGACCGCAATTTCCGTTTAGCTATTCTATTCGGATTTGATAAGAAAAGCTATAACGCACAAAGTGTAGGAGAAGAAGGTGCCACTAAAGCATTACGTAATACACTTGTTCCTGCCGATTTTGTAGAAATTGGCGGAAAACCTTACGGTGATACAGTGGCAAGTAAATTAAAAGCACTGGATTCCGATGCTTTTGGCGATGTAAATTTATCTGATGGACAAGATGGGTATTATAACGCAGACAAAGCCAAAGAATATATGGAAAAAGCAAAAACAGAACTAGAAGCAAAAGGTGTGCAATTCCCTATTCATTTAGATATGCCAGTTGAGGAAACTTCTGAGATTAGTGTCAACATGGTCAAATCTTTGAAAAAATCAGTGGAAACTTCTTTAGGATCAGATAACGTAGTGGTTGATGTTCAACTATTGAATGAAGATAAATATTTAGCTGCTACTTATCAAGCCACGACCGGACAAGCTGGCGACTTTGACATTACAAATGCCTCTGGTTGGGGTCCAGACTACACTGATCCATCTTCTTACTTGAATATCTATGATTCACGCAAAGGGGATATGATCCATACACTTGGACTGGAAGCTTCTGCCGTAGTACAAGGAACGGATCCATCAACTGCTGCGAAAAAAGCAATCAACTTGTCTGAATACGACGCATTATTGGATAAAGCCGCTGCTATCACTGATGATTTAGATGCTCGTTACACTGCTTATGCAGATGCAGAAGCTTGGTTGTTAGATAATGCTTTGCAAGTACCAATTTATGCAGATGGTGGAACGCCGCGTGTCACAAATGTAGTACCATTTAGCGGACCATATGGTTGGGCAGGTATTGCTGCAAACAAATTGAAATATGTAGAAGTACAAAGCGATATCGTCACAACAGATCAATACGACAAAGCGAAGAAAGCTTGGGAAACGAAAAAAGAAGAAACTGCGAAAGAAGCAGAAACAACAAGTTCTAAGTAATTTAGCTGAATGAATAGTAAAAAAGGCTTTCAATTTCTATTGTAGCCTTTTTTACTTATATGATGAAAGAGAGGGAAAATTATGAAAAGATACCTTTTATTTAGGGTCCTGCGCTCTATACTTAGTATTTTTCTTGTAACTACCTTAACCTATGCGGTGATCTATTCACTTGTTCCGAGAAAAACGATATTTCAAAATGATGTGAATTACGGAAAATTAAAGGCAAAACCAGATGAACTGGCAGATTATGAAAATACAGCCTTCAGCAAGATGGGTTATATCGAATACTACACGACGAAAGAACTGAAAAAAGAAGTAGGAAGCAGTTCATCAGAAAAAGCCTCTTCTGAGCAGTTAGAAGAAAAATACCAAGATTGGGCGAAGAAAAATGGTTGGACGCTCAAACAATTTCCAATCAGCAAAGAATATTATGCGACAAAAGATATTCCATTAGTAAAACGCGTAGTGAATTTCTATGCGAATATGATCCAAATCGATCACCCATGGAAAGTAAAAGATGCCAGCAATCCTAACTTAAAACATTCTCTGCGTATCGAAAACGATGAGTTGGTCGGTTGGGCACTTGTCGGTTCAGGAACACAATATAAATACCAAATCTATTTCAATGGACAATTTCCTTATATCCATCAAAATATCGTTCATTTGAATCTAGGCACTTCATATCCGACATTTGCCGGACAAGCGGTAACAAGCATCATCTCAGGAGGACAAGGGAAAACAGAAAGTACAGAGACAACATTTAATGATGATTTTACAGCGCGCTCTTCTGCTAATATCTATCTCCGTCAATATCAGAAAACAAAAAACATCTCTTCACGAGACAAAAAATATTTTTCTGATAATTACGTCATCACAGACACGAATCACCAAGACCCATCGATGATCGGTACATCATTTCGTATGGGAGCTGTCGCTGTTATTATTGCTTATGCGATCGGTATACCTGCTGCGATGTTGATGGCTCGTTACAAAGGAAAGATACCAGATAAAGCAGGGATCGCTATCGTAACGGTGCTGATCTCCGTGCCAAGTCTAGCCTTTATCTATTTCTTCCGATTTATTGGAAGCAGCTGGTTTTCTTTGCCAGATTCCTTCCCAGCATTGGGCGCACAAGATATTCGCTCCTATATATTACCGACAGTGATTCTAGGACTATTGTCTGTTTCTGGAATCGTTATTTGGCTGAGACGTTACATGATCGACCAACAGTCTTCCGATTATGTTAAATTTGCGAAAGCAAAAGGTTTGAATGCGAAAGAAATTGCTAGAAAACACATTTTCAAAAATGCAGCTATCCCAATCGTCAATGGGATTCCAGGAAGTATCATCGGAGCGATTGCTGGGGCGACGATCACAGAAACAGTGTTTGCTGCGCCAGGTATGGGGAAAATGCTACCTGATGCGATCATTACCCATAACAATCCATTAGTTATCGCAATCGTTTTTGTCTTTACCACAGTATCCGTATTTTCAATCTTAGCCGGGGATATTGCGATGGCATTAGTCGATCCGCGAATCAAACTATCGTCAGGAGGAAAATAGCTTGGAAAATGTGAAAACAGAACAAATGAACGAATTCATTTTTGTAGAAACGAATTCGTTAGCTTCAGAAAAGATTGATACGCCGAAGTATTCGTATTGGCGTTCGGTCATGCGTAAATTCTTTTCAAACAAAGTTGCGATTTTTATGCTGATACTGATGCTGGCTGTCTTATTGATGAGCTTTATCCAGCCATTATTCAGCGGATACAAATTTATGGATGTAAAAGATATCAATGACTTTACGAAACGCTATAATCCACCAAGTGCAAAATTTTGGTTTGGTACAGATGCTAACGGCATGTCCTTATTCGATGCAGTTTGGGCAGGGGCGAAAACATCGATTTCCATCAGTGTCATTGCTACATTGATCACTACAGTTATTGGTGTAGTAGTAGGGGCGATTTGGGGAACATCGAAAGCAATTGACCGTTTCATGTTGGAAATTTACAACATCATCTCGAATGTGCCAACTTTACTGATCGTTATCGTTCTCTCTTATACGTTTGGTTCCGGATTTTGGAATTTGATTTTTGCGATGTGTGTGACGAGCTGGCTGAGCGTAGCTTACTTTATTCGGGTACAAGTCATGATCATCCGCGACCGCGAGTATAATTTAGCCTCAAAAACACTAGGAACACCGACCTTGCGGATGATTTTTCGTAATATCCTGCCTTATCTGATTTCTATCATCGTGACAGATGTATCTAGAGCGCTACCTTCGTTTATTTCATATGAAACCTTTCTTTCATTCTTAGGCGTTGGGTTAAGCAGTGATGTTCCTTCCCTCGGACGATTGATCGCAAAATATACGAATAACATGAGCAATTACCCTTATCTTTTCTGGATTCCTGTGACTGTACTGGCGTTAGTTTCTGTTTCTTTATACATCGTAGGACAAACTCTTGCAGATGCGGCAGATCCAAGAACACATATTTAGGAGGCAAACAATGGAGAATCAAACAATTTTATCAGTAGAAAACATCTCGGTCAGCTTCCATGTTCGTCACCGTGAATTAAAAGCGATCAGAAATGTCTCATTAGAGCTAAAAGAAAAAGAAACATTAGCCATCGTTGGTGAATCAGGATCAGGAAAATCAGTTCTGACAAAAACATTCACCGGGATGCTGGAACAAAACGGCAATATCACTTCAGGAACGATCCGCTATAAAGACAAGATATTAAGCGAATTGAAAAAGGATGAAGAATGGGAAGATATTCGGGGAAAAGAAATCGCGACGATCTTCCAAGATCCTATGACTTCACTGAATCCTATCAAAACAATTGGCTCACAAATCTCAGAAGTCATCATAAAACACCAGAAGAAATCAGCGAAAGAAGCGAAACGCTTAGCTGTCGAATTGATGGAAAAAACAGGAATCCCTAATGCGGCAAAAAGATATGATGAATATCCTTTCCAATACTCTGGTGGGATGAGACAACGGATCGTCATTGCTATTGCATTGGCTTGCCGACCTAAAATCTTGATTTGTGATGAACCGACAACCGCTTTGGATGTAACGATCCAGGCACAAATCTTGGAACTAATCAAAGAGCTTCAGGAAGAATATCAATTCACAACGATTTTTATCACCCATGATTTGGGCGTTGTCGCGGCTATAGCAGACAAAGTAGCTGTTATGTATGCTGGACAGATCATCGAAAGCGGAACAGTTGAAGAAATTTTTTATGATCCAAAACATCCCTACACATGGAGCTTGCTTTCTTCTTTGCCACAATTAGCACAAAAAGGAGATGTGCTTTACTCTGTACCAGGAACACCACCTTCTTTATATAAAGATATCCAAGGAGATGCTTTTGCGCCTCGCAGCGCCTATGCGATGAAGGTCGATTTTACTAGTGAACCGCCTATGTTCCAAGTATCCGAAACCCATTTTGCGAAGACTTGGCTGCTGGATCCTCGTGCACCGAAAGTACTTAAACCAAAACAAATCGAAAATCTTCATGAAAAAATGATTGCTTTGGCTGCAGAATTGGATAGTGAAGAGCAAGACGGGGGGAAGCAAGTTGTCAGCTGATAAAAAAACTTTGTTAACTGTAAAAGATTTAGAAATCACTTTTGGAGAAGGAAAAAGCAAGTTCGTAGCTGTCCAAGACGCCAACTTTGATATTTATAAAGGAGAAACGTTCTCTCTCGTAGGAGAATCTGGTTCAGGCAAAACGACGATTGGCAGAGCAATCATTGGGTTAAATCCGACAAGCAAAGGGGATATTCTCTTTGAAGGGAAAAAGATCAATGGACCCTTGTCGAAAAAAGAACAAGCAGAAAAAGTCCGTAAGATCCAAATGATATTCCAAGACCCATCCGCATCGTTGAACGAACGGGCAACAGTAGAATATATTATCTCAGAAGGCCTCTATAATTTTAACCTGTTCCACTCGGAAGAAGAGCGTTTGGAAAAAGTGGCAAAAATCATCAAAGAAGTCGGACTACTTCCAGAGCATATGTACCGCTATCCTCACGAATTTTCCGGCGGTCAAAGACAACGGATCGGGATCGCTCGTGCATTAGTGATGGAACCTGAATTAGTCGTAGCGGACGAACCAATCTCTGCTTTAGATGTTTCGATCCGTGCGCAAGTGTTGAACTTACTGAAAGATGCACAAAAAAAACGAGAAGTGACATATCTTTTTGTCGCTCATGATCTATCAGTCGTACGTTTTATTTCAGATAGGATCGCTGTGATCAGACAAGGACATATTTTAGAACTAGCTGAAACGGAAGAGTTATTCAACCATCCGCTTCATCCATATACAAAGGCATTGCTTTCAGCTGTGCCTATACCAGATCCTATTTTAGCAAGGAAAAGAAAATTACATGTGTATGATCCTAGCATACATGATTATACAAAAGACGGTCCGGTTTTCGAGGAAGTACGCCCCGGACATTTTGTATACGGGAATCAAAAGGAATTAGAAGCGTATCGAAAATTGTGAGATCTGCAGTTTGACTGGACACCGAAAGTCAGGTGATCAAACATGATAGTTAATCGATATTTTGGTAAAAGCAAGGGGAAGACAGAGGAGTCTTACCCCTTCTTAGTCCACAAAGGGGTGGATGAATTGGAGGATTGTTTATTTTGTAAAATAGTGAATGGAAGATTGCACCGAAGAAAAATAGTTGAGAGTGAAAATATTCTTGTATTTTTAGATAACGCAGGAGATGTCGATGGTCATATGATCGCTCTAGTCAAAAAAACATCGGGTCAATTTAATAGATTGCGAGCAAGAACTATTTATCGAATTGATGAACGTCATTCGAGCGGTTTCTCTTCATTGTGTCGAAAATTGCGGTTTTGATGGCGTCAATTTGATCAAAGCAGAAGATGAGACAGTAGAAGAACATGTCTCTCACCTTCATTTCCATATTATTCCTAGAAAAAAACAAGATGGGGTGGATGCTTGGCCCTTATTTACCGGCGCGATGAATGATTTAGAGACTATGCACCAGCTTCTTGATATGAGACAAAGGACAGGAGAAAAATCCAGTGCATAAAAGAGAAGAATGTACGCTCTTAGATACGATTCATTCGGTTTTTAATAAAAAAAGATAAGGTAGCGAGTTGCTTAGAAAACTTGCTACCTTATCTTTTTTTGTTAATACGACTCGAATGTTCGTTCTTTGTTTTGACTTTTCCAAGCCTTTTTCTTCTTGATACTAATTTTATGAAAAATCAAGAAATAATTGTTATACTAGGTAATGCTGACAAACGGGATTGGTATTTCATTTTGATTCAGCTTCTTTTCAAATCACTAGGAAGGAGGGATAGATTGTTCAAGACTTATTTTCGTTTCAATAAAATACAAGATAATCCTTTTCGTATCATGAACCTGATGCTACTTATCTTTATCGTATTATGGTTAGGTTACATAAATCATGACTTTTTGATTTCAAGTTTTTCATCATTAGGGATCTTTACTTTTTTCTATTATCAAAACATACCGATGAAATCTTTGCTGAAACGTATGTTTTTGATCGGTTGTGGACTTTTGTTTGCTTTCGTTCTAGGGATTTTGTCAACTTATGTTTTATGGCTTGAACCATTTGCTGTAGCTTTGGTTGCTTTTTCCAGCAGATTCGTGTTGCGATTATTCCATATCTCTAAACCAGGTGGCTTGTTTTTTGCGATGCTTTCTGCCATGGGAACGAGTATGCAGCTGCCAATCGCTCAATTACCGATCGTCTCGCTTTATTTTTTTATGGGTGTCGTTTTTGCCCTGATTGCGGCAGTGATTACAAAATTACTGGATTCACGACCTGAGCAGACAATTGAAAAAGCGACTCTAAAAGAAAGGTTTCATGAAGAGCCTTTGGTGATCATTGATTCTGTTTTCTACAGTGCCGCCTTGTTTCTGTCCGTTTATGTCAGTCATGGCTTGAATCTGCATAATCCTTATTGGTTGACCTTGTCATGTGCATCGATTTTGCTGGCGGAAAATTTGGATGCGACGAAGCATTGACAAGTCCAATATCTGATTGGATCGATGGGTGGGTTATGTGTGTCAGCAGTCTTGTCATTTGTGCCGTTCACGCAACTGCAGACGATTTTTCTGATTACGTTTCTTTACGGAATCGCACAATTTCTAGTTGCTAGAAATTACGCAGTTGCTAATATTTTTCTTAATCCCATGGCGTTGATGCTATCTACACTTATTCGAGAGGCCTATCTGATGTCTTTGATCGAATTTCGTTTTTTAGGAATCATCATAGGAAGTTTCATCGGTTTAGGTGTTGCGTGGGTAATGAATGTCGGGCTGCAACATTATTTAAATGTCGTTCGAAAGAAATTAGAATAGAAGGACAAATAGAAGTATATGTGCTAAAAAAGGTTGTGAAAAAGTCATTTTCACAACCTTTTTCTTAATACTCAAAACTGAGCGGCTTTTTCACAACCTCAATTAATCGAATGATACTTCAAAGCGGACAGAAGTAGGAAATTCCGCAATGATTTCGTTTAATATATTTGGTTTCACGTTTTTTACCTCTTGTCTGTGTTTCCAAACTGGACGCACTTTTTCTTCTGATGCAACGATTTTATGTCTATCCGAGTGAGCTACACGTTTCAAAAGATAGACGAAATTGATTTGCTGATAGGTTTTATCTGTGTTTTCTTCAATTGAAAAGGTACTTTCAATAAGGGCAAGCAAACGGACGATTTTTGTTTCATAACCAGTTTCCTCTAGCATCTCGCGAACAACGGCTTGTTGACTTGTCTCAAAACGTTTGACCGCTCCGCCAGGCAATACTTGGATGCCCTGTTCATTGTTTTCCCTGCTCAAAAGAATAGCATCTGTTTCCTCATTCCATAAAATTCCAGATGCCCGTATATCAAATTGAAAATTCTCTTCTACCATACGCAAATCATTTGTTTCCATTCCAACGCCCACCAATCTTTTTCGCAAAAAAATTTTTATATTTATTTTATCATCAATTTTTGTTTATGTTGGCGGCTGGGCAAACTTTTTTGAGATAATCATCGCTTTACTTGAAAGTCGTACAGATATTCTTGCTTTCTCCATAGTGAAGGTTCTACACGTCGCTTTTCCGTAAGAGACAAGCTACTTAGGTCGAGTTCCCAGATGATTAGATTATTATCATGATCATGGGTAGCAATCGCTACGTGTTCATCATCAATCACGGAGACAATAAATACCCCACTAAGATCCATGTTTGTCGGGAGTTTTTTAGTAGTTTCTGCAGTCTCAAGATCAATAAAGTAGATCGTGCCGTTACTTGAAAAGTAAACAAGCTGATCTTTATAAATAAAACTTCCTTTTGAAAAACTGAATCCTATATCTTCCAGTATTATTTCTCGGTCTGTTTCTTTAAATGTATACGATGAATCTTTCAGCGAATAGCTAAATAATCCAGCTCGCCGATTATTAGCAAAATCAAAAGCCACTCCGTATAAGTGGTTTTCATGAACATTTAGCCGATAACCTATCAGATATTCACTCCCTTCTATATTGGGGAACGAACCAAGGTTCTCACTGATAAGCGTATCTTCAGAAAGATAGAGTCTATCAACAAATAATTTTCCTATTTCTTCGTCACGTAAAATATAGAGAGACTGCTCATCGTTTCCAGTCGAAAAAATATGCCCGTTGATAATCGTATAGTCATTATTAAAATAAAGATTGTTTTGATAAAGGATGTCATCGGTATCTGGATAGCCATGATTGAACAAAGTAACCAGCTTCCCGTCCAATATGACGCTGTCTATTCCTGTATGCTCTTTTGTTTGGCGCTTTTCCTTTTCGATTTTTCCTGAATGAGGTGTATAAACAAAGTCATGCGTTCGATCAGATAAAAAGACTTTTTGATCATGTTGTACGAAAGTGCCTAGTTCCAGTCCTTCTGTTTTTAAAATCACTTGATCCTTCTTTCCGATACCAACAAATCTGCCAGATGTTACAAACTTGTCCATTGTATTCGAAAAATAGAGATAATAATCATAATCACCTGTCAGTTCTTTTCTTGCATCAGTACATCCCGATATCCCTAACAATAAAAGGAACCCCAAGCTAAGAAATAGGTATTTATATTTCATGACATCTCCTTATTAACGGTCATATTCTAAAAAAACATTCCCATATTATTCCACCTATTACCGATTTTTTCATTCTCTAACACTCCTTTTATTTTTTTATATTTCAACAATTACAGTGTATTCTAACTAGCAATCAAATGTAAGACACAAATCATTGCGCCATATATTCAATTCCTAAATTTTCCGTTATAGTTAATATGGGAGAGAATACTTAAATGAAAGGAGCGAGGGATGGAGATCCATCAGTGGTTGCGTGAGAAGAGAAGGGAAAAAGGGTATACTCAAAAATGGGTGTCACTTCAGTTACATATTACAAGACAAGGTTTGTCCAATTGGGAAAATGGCCGGTCATATCCAAGTTATGAGATGCTCTATAAATTGATTTGTTTGTATGGATGCTCAGCTAAAGAGATTTCAGAACTGTTTACAAGAGAAAGAGAAACAAAGAACTAGGATACACCATTTCTTTTTTTAGATCCCAATCGTTATAGACTCTTTTCAATTACAAATGTTTCTAATATAGTTGATATTGAGGGAAATGGATGCGGTTTAACAACGAGGAGGATGCTTGGATGGTATTTGCTCGATGGCTGACAAAAAAAAGAAAAGACCGAAGTTATACACAAGATTTCGTTGCACGACAATTAGGTATCACAAGACAAACACTTTCCAAATGGGAAACAGGTCTATCGCGTCCCAGTTACGAGATGTTACAAAAAATTTTTCGTTTTTACGACTGTTCGCAAAAAGAAGTAGCTGAATTGTTTAAGACAATCGGAAACGGTAAGATGTGAATGTGGGAAGAATAATTGGTAGATCATATGTAATAATAAAACTTATTTCCGAAGAAGCACCTTTTGGAACACTATTCATTCGGAAAAAGTGATTGTGACACGACTTTTGCCATAGCCTCGTTTTAGCAGGTTGACTTTCTTTTTAACATTTGATACCATTCAAAATACAAATCGTAATTATTCCGATTTGTATTCTTTAACATGACTACAATCAAAGAAGAAAGTGGGTCGTCTATATGGAAAAAACAGATATCTCAAGTGCGTATCGCCGTTTGAAAAGCCCAAATATCAAAACACGAAAACGTGCGTTGAAAATCATCAAAGATGTGAAACGAAATAGTGGAAAAAGGTAAGAAGAAGGAAACTTAATAAAAAAATAGCCGAAAAACGTTGTTAAAAAACGTTTTTCGGCTATTTTCAATTATTTTTGTTTATTCCCACTCAATAGCCTATTAGGAAGTAAGAAAATTCAACACTGATTTGTTGGGATTTTTAACGGTATAGCTAGCGTGATTAGATTTGAATTGAATTAAACTGTGACCAAAAGTGTGACCATAAACGTCTCTTTTTTGGATATATTATTCTATTCATGCGAATAACCTTGATTAAATGCGGGTGTTTATACTCCATTTTATTTTAGGTTGACACACTTGAGCTTTAAGAATATACTCTAAACGAATTGAATATTTCTTCGGGGCAGGGTGTAATTCCCGACCGACGGTGACGAGTTTACTCGAAGTCCGTGACCCACATTTTTGTGGTTGAGCCAGTGAAAATCTGGCACCGACAGTTAAAGTCTGGATGGGAGAAGAAAAGTTGACTGAAGGTCGGTTTTATTTATTAAAATCGATTTACCTTTAGGTTTGTTTAGTTATGCCCTGTGATTAAATTCGCAGGGCTTTTTTTGTTGAAAGGGGGAATTTATATGCACCAGTCTTTCATGCTAGCTGCGATTGCAGAAGCAAAAAAAGGAAAGGGAAATACCTTTACCAATCCATTAGTTGGAGCAGCAATTGTAAAAGAAGGAAAGCTAATCTCACTAGGTGCCCATTTACATTATGGCGAGTCCCACGCTGAAGTAAATGCTATTCAAAATTGTAGTTCCCCCGAAGAACTGTTTAATTCAACTTTATATGTTACTTTAGAACCTTGTAACCACCAAGGAAAACAGCCACCTTGTACGCAAGCCATTGTTCAGTCTGGTATCACAACAGTAGTCATAGGTCAGCTTGATCCGAATCCTTTAGTGGCAGGAAAAGGCAGAGAATTTCTACAAAAGCATAGAATCAAAGTAATTGTAGGTGTGGAAGAAGAGAAATGTAGAGCACTGAATCCTTTTTATAACCACTTTTTTGAAATGGATCGTCCCTATATCACACTAAAACAAGCCGTTACACTAGATGGGAAGATTTCTATAAAGAAAGGTTCTCGGCACTCAATAACAAGCCCAAAGGCAATTTCAAGAGTACGGAAAGAGCGAGGAGAATACCAAGGAATCGTGGTGGGGAGCGAAACTGTTCTAGTTGATAACCCTCATTTGTTGCCTGATGCTGAAAATATTTTCCCGCCAGTGCGCATCGTTTTGGATCGTAGAGGGCGGATTCTTAAAAGTCCTGAACTCAATCTTTTTCAAAAGACAACAAGTCCGGTTTGGATATTTACGGAAAATCATGAGCTAAAGGAAATATTCCCCCATGTAACAATTTTTTATACACCTAAGTTTTCTTTTGCCTTCTTTATTGAGACCATGAGAAAGAAAGGTGTTCAGTCGTTGTACGTAGAAGGAGGAGCGAAAATCCATGATGCTTTTTTAGCAGAAAGTCTCTGGGACGAAGTCATCAGTTATATTGCGCCCAAACTTTTTGGGGGAACAAGTCCGATGTCCTTTCATAGTGAACGTTTAGTCTCTAAAGACCAGCAATTAGAATTTTTGGAAGTTGAACAGCTTGGAGAAGACATTCGAGTGAGGGGGAAACGAAAGCAATGTTCACAGGATTAATCGCCGAACAAGGAATAGTCAAAGAAATTAGACGAAACCAGCAAATGATCCAACTCACTTTTCAGGCTTCCAACAGTATACTAAGTGATTACAACATTGGTGATAGTATGGCAGTCAATGGGGTATGTTTAACTGCTATTGAGGTTTCAAGTACATTTTTTAAAGCTGAAATAATGCCTGAAACTTTTCAACGGACCACTTTTTCCACCGTAAAAGTGGGCGATAGAGTCAATTTAGAACGAGCAGTTTTGATGATGCAACGTTTTGAAGGACATTTTGTTGCGGGACATATTGATACTGTTACAAGGTTGATTAAGAAAGTAGAGAATCAAAATGCATTAGTTTTGACGTTTGCTTATCCAACCAAATATGCAGGTGAAATCATTCCACAAGGATCAATTGCAATTAATGGAGTAAGTTTAACAGTGACGGAAACAACAACAGCAAGCTTTTCAGTTAGTCTGATTCCACATTCCAAATCCTTGACAAATCTGGGAAATTTAAGTGTAGGACATTTTGTGAATATAGAAACGGATATGGTTGGAAAATATGTAAAGGCACAGAGAAATAAATTTGAAATGTATAAGGAGAAGGACTTACTATGAGTAATATTACTGAAGCAATAAAGACCCTGAAAAAGGGTGGGCTAATCATTGTAGCTGATGATGAAGATAGAGAATCAGAAGGAGATCTGGTTGGTTTAGCCGAATATGTGACACCTGAGGCGGTCAATTTTATGACAAAGTTTGGTCGAGGATTAATCTGTGCGCCACTATCTAAGAGCATTGCGCAACGCTTGTCTTTAGGAGAAATGACAGCTCATAATACGGATGCGTTTGGTACAGCTTTTACGATTAGTGTGGATCATAAACATACGAAGACTGGTATTTCCGCATTTGATCGAGCAACTTCCATTCAAGCATTGGCTGATCCTCATTCGAAATCAAATGATTTTCTTAGACCAGGACATATTTTCCCTTTGATTAGTGTAGAGGGCGGAACGCTTGTACGTCGAGGACACACTGAAGCTGCGATTGATTTAGCGAAATTAGCTAATAGCGTAGAGGCTGCTTATATTTGCGAGATCCTAAAAGAGGATGGAACGATGGCAAGGATGAAAGACCTGACCCGTTTATCTGAAAAATGGCAGTTACCCTTAATTACTATTGATGAGTTGGTAAAATTTTTAGAAGAAAGTAGTCATATAACAGTAAACTTACCGACAGATTATGGTGATTTCAAATTGACGATTTATGAAGATGGAGAAAAGCGGGAGCATTTATTGTTAACAAAAGGAGATATTCAAAATAGTCAATCTCCTACATTAGTCCGAGTTCATTCAGAATGTTTAACCGGTGATGTCTTCGGGTCTCATCGTTGCGATTGTGGTGAACAGTTACATGAAGCGATGAGAATGATTGAGAAAGAGGGGACTGGGGCTATTCTTTATCTTCGTCAAGAAGGTCGTGGGATTGGATTGAGGAATAAGCTAAAAGCTTATCAATTACAAGAACAAGGACTTGATACTTATGAAGCAAATATTGAATTGGGGTTTGCTCCGGATGAACGAGATTATCACTTTGCAGCAGATATTTTAAAATCAATTGGTGCAACGTCCATTCGATTACTTACAAACAATCCCGATAAAGTAACAGAGCTACAACAGGATGGAATTACGATTGTCGATAGGGTACCCATTGAAACCGTTCCACAAAAGGAAAACCAAGCCTATTTAAAAACAAAAAGAGATAAGTTCCACCATTACTTATCAGTATAAAAATAAAGGAGCAAGAAAATGACAATTTATGAAGGAAATTATTCTCCAAGGGATCTTCGAATAGGAATTGTAGTCGCGCGATTTAATGAATTTATCAATCAAAAATTATTGCAAGGAGCATTGGATAATTTAAAAAGACACGGCGTTAAAGAAGAACAAATTGATATATATTGGGTACCAGGAGCCTTTGAAATTCCTTTTATTACCAAAAAACTCAGCAAAAAGGATAGTTATGATGGGTTGATTACGTTGGGGACAGTGATCAGAGGCGCAACTACTCATTATGAATTAGTTTCCAATGAGGTAGCAAAAGGAGTCGCACATATTAACCTAGAATCCGATATTCCCGTGATGTTCGGTGTATTAACCACAGAATCCATTGAGCAAGCAATTGAAAGAGCAGGGACGAAAGCAGGGAATAAAGGTAGTGAAGCTGCTCAAGGGTTAATTGAAATGATCTCTCTTTCACAACAAATTTGAAAATTCCTAATTTTTAGAGTATGACGAGTTTACTGCGAAAATATAAACCTTCAGTTTACTGAATACAACAAACGCAGTTATTAATATCAAAAGTGCCTGTCAAGGATTATCCTGACAGGTATTTTTGATAAGTAAAATGGTCACGTATGTAATTATAATTTCTGTAATATTTTGCCATTAAAAAGAAAAGTAAAAAAACAATGAAATTTAATACAAAAATTGATTTGTAAAATGATTTTCTTATGCGAATATACCTAGTGAATCTGGACTTTTTGTAAAAAATTTTTTATGAAATATATAAATAATACTTGTTTAGAGTTATTATAATTATATATTGTGAAACAAATTATTTATTAGGAGTAGTGCTTATGCTTAAAAGTTTTTTACAAAAAGTTACACATAAGAAATAAGAAATAAATTCAAAAGAAGTTTTATCTAAAAAGTATCGTGAAGTAAAAGGGTTATCTTTTGTACAAAGTGATGATGAAACCATAGTGATAGATTTTTTAAATAATATGGATAAAGAGTTTTCCGTAGGTAAAACTGGTTGGAGACAGCAGGGAGATTATTTTGAACAATTTTTAGCAGCTGTTTTTCGATTAGCTAATTATGAAGTTGAAGTAACAAAAAAAGAATATCAAAATGATAGATATGTATATACAGGAGACAACAATATAGATTTAATTATAAAAAAAGATGATGAATGTATTGCAGTACAAGCAAAACATTACCGTTTAAATACTAAAGCCCCGAAAATTATTACAGTAGACTATATCAAACATTATTCTGGAATTTCAGATAAAGGTTGGACAAATAAACTATTTATCACTACTTCCTTATTTAATCCATATGTATACATGGAAATAGAAAAGAATGAAAAGGCACAAAATATTGAATGGTATGATAGATATGGATTGTTACAGCTATTGAATAACTTGATCCCAAAAACTATAGAAAAAGATATTTTTTTAAAAAGTTTACCTGAAAAAGTTGTCAAATGTCCAAAATGTGAATCTGGCTTTATTGTAGATAAATGGAGTGAGAGCAACCATAGTTATTTTAGAGCTTGTACTATGTATCCTGAATGTAAGTATACAGAAAAGTCATTTAGTTAGTAAGGTATTAAAATAAGCATTATGTTGATAGAATATACTAAAAAATTCTTTGTTATTTCTGTATCTATAATTGTTTATTAAGCTTCGAGCATAATCGGGATGGCAATTTTTATTAAAAATTAAATACTCTGTTAATCGGTTGAATAAGGCTGATTTACTCATGAAAAAATATTTTGCTACTTCTTCAAAAGAAGAGAATCGATAGAGCGCATATTTTAAAGCTGAGTCATTTGCCATTAAGATACTAGCTCCAACATTAGCGCGATATTCTTTAGGCAAGTCTTCTGATAAATAACCATTTTCTGAAATCATATCAGAAAATGTATGTCCTTCTCTCACATAAGGAATATCTTTATAAAGATGAACAATTTCATGCATTTCAGTGAAATTTCTTCTTTCACACATGTAAGAAACATATATGGGATTTTTCAGATGTCATTAGACCAAGCAGTGGTTTTGGGACTACTTGAAAAAATCCTGCAAAAGTTATTGGAAATGTGAAGAAAAAGAAAACTACAGTTGATTTTTGGACAAAAGAAGAATTTGAAAAAGTTATTTCAACTTTTTATATTGATGATTTGTACCAACATTGTGGTTTTATTTGTATTTGGTTACTTTTTATGACCGGTATGCGTTTGGGAGAAGCCACTGCATTAAGTTGGAAAGATATTGATTTTGAAAATAAAAACTTGCGTGTGAATAAACCACTCTATTATAAGAATGCCAAAACCTATGAGTTTGTAGAACCCAAAACAGCTTCTAGTATTCGTACAACCGAACAAGACGACGATACAATTACCTTTTTAAAAGATTGGAAGGAGCGTCAAGATTCAATAGGAGGCATGTCGTTTGTACTTTCTTATAATGGAATACCTACTCAGAAATATACAATCCGTCATATTATGAGAAGACATGCAACGATTGCTGGTGTTCATATAATCCGCATACATGGGTTAGACATAGTCATGCTTCTTTGCTTATATCACAGCGAAAGGATGCACTTCGAATTAAGGAGAGACTAGGGCATGCTGATGTACAAACGACTTTAGGAACTTATGGTCATTTGTATCCCAATTCATTGAGAGAGATAGCGAATGATTTGACTGGATCTATCCAAATTAATTTTTCTAAAAGCAATCTGACACCTGAAACTAAGAATCAATTTACGACAGATAAAAAAAGGAACAACGAACACAAGTGTGACCAAAATGTGACCACCCCAAAAGAAACACGCTAGAAATCCTATAACATAGGCTTTCTAGCGTGTTGTTTCTTATTCCCACTCCACTGTTGCTGGTGGTTTAGAAGTGATGTCATACACAATACGGTTGACATGGGCTACTTCGTTTACGATACGTACAGAGATTTTTTGCAAGACTTCCCATGGGATACGGGCAAAGTCAGCTGTCATTCCGTCGATTGAAGTCACCGCACGGATACCGACTGTGTAGTCGTAAGTACGTCCGTCACCCATAACACCGACAGAGCGGATTCCTGGAAGAACAGTGAAATATTGCCAGATATCACGGTCAAGTCCAGCAGCTGCGATTTCTTCGCGCAAGATAGCATCAGATTCGCGTACGATTTCTAGCTTGTCTTCAGTGATTTCGCCAAGAACACGAATACCAAGACCAGGGCCAGGGAATGGCTGACGCCAAACGATTGAATCAGGCATGCCTAATTGAGTACCTAATTCACGGACTTCGTCTTTGAATAGTGTGTTTAATGGTTCGATCAATTCAAATTGCATATCTTCTGGCAGTCCACCTACATTATGGTGAGATTTGATCGTTTGTGCTGTTTCTGTACCAGATTCGATAACGTCAGTATACAACGTTCCTTGTGCTAAGAAAGAGACGCCTTCTTCACCAGCAAGTTTTGTTGCTTCGTCATCAAAAACATATACGAATTCATTCCCAATGATTTTACGTTTTTGTTCTGGGTCAGATACACCTTTCAACTTGTCTAAGAAGCGATCTCTTGCATCGACTTTGATGATGTTCAAGCCGAATTTTCCGCCTAGACTTTCCATTACTTGTTCCGCTTCGCCTTTGCGTAGCAGACCATGGTCAACGAAGATAGATGTCAATTGGTCACCAATCGCTTTTTGTAAAAGAACCCCAACGACACTAGAATCAACGCCGCCTGAGAGACCAAGCAAGACTTTTTTGTCACCAACTTGTTCACGGATTTTTTCTACTTGCATATCGATAAAGTTATCCATTGTCCAGTTACCTTCACAGTGGCAAACATCAAAGGCAAAGTGGCGCAACAATTCGATTCCGTATTCGGAATGACGTACTTCTGCATGGAATTGGATACCATAAAAATTACGTGTTGTGTCTTGGATAGAAGCAATCGGACAATCTTTGCTTGTTCCGACTGTTTCAAAGCCTTCAGGAACTTTAGTTACCAAGTCACCATGGCTCATCCATACTGTTTGTTGTTTTGGTGTTTCTTTAAACAAGACAGCTTGATCGCTTGTTACTTCTAACAAGGCTTTCCCATATTCGCGGTTTTTAGCAGGCTCTACGGAACCGCCAAGTTTGTATGTGATCAATTGCATACCATAGCAAATCCCTAATACAGGAATACCTAAATTGAAGATCTCAGGATCGATCCCAAATGCATTCTCATCATATACACTGTTTGGTCCGCCAGAAAGAATGATTCCCTTTGGATTCATCGCTTTTACTTCTTCTGCAGTAATGCGGTGGCTCAATAATTCGGAAAAGACTCCAAGATCACGAATACGTCTTGTGATCAATTGGTTATACTGACTACCGTAGTCTAATACGATAATCTTTTCAACGTTCGTCATATCGGCAACGTTTGTCAAATTTATTACCCCTATCCCTTTAAATTTTATCTCAAAATAGTCAAACTATTTTAAAATGCTAATATTTTCGCATGAAAATCGAATCGATAATATGATTTTCAGTTTTATGGAGAATTATATCGGCTCTTCCTCGTGTAGGCAAGATATATTCCTGTAAATTTTTCAAATTCACATTTTTCCATACATCTTTTGCCATTTTAAAGGCTTCTTCACGATCTCCGATAGCAAAACGATAATAATAATTCTCTGGATTTTGGAAAGCCGTATCCAGTAACGCGCCAAAACGATCCAAATACCATTTTTCGATCAGCACGGGATCGGCATCGACATAGACAGAAAAATCAAAAAAGTCGCTGACGTAGATTTGCTGATTCGCAGGTAATTGAAGCGTATTAATCCCCTCAACGATCAAGATATCAGGTTGCTGGATCAGCTCGTACTTATCCGGAATGATATCATATACATCATGTGAGTAAACAGGTACTTTTATCTCTTCCTGACCAGATTTTACACGATTCAAGAAGTCGATCAGCATCTCCATATCATAACTTTCAGGAAATCCTTTGCGATCCATGATTCCACGCTCTTTTAATATACGATTTGGATAAAGAAATCCATCAGTCGTGATCAGCTGAACATTTCTTCGTTTGAAGGTACGAGACAAAATCGTCTGCAGCAGTCTGGCTGTGGTACTTTTTCCAACGGCTACGCTTCCGGCAATCCCGATGATAAAAGGCGGTACTTCTACATATTTATGAAGAAATAAACCTTTACTCAAGAACAAAGATTCGAATTCTTTCATATATAGATATATCAGATGAGCAAGAGGTACATAGATATCTCGAACATCCTGCATGGAAATGCGGTCATTCAAACTTTTGATATTATCTAGTTCATCTTGTGTCAAAGGTGCTTGCCCATTACGATAAAATTCTCGCCATTCTTCTCTTGCCACACGGTAGTAGTTCATTGGATCATTCATATTAGCCTCCTGCGTTCTCCCATCAATGGAACTATTTTAACACAAAATAAACACAAACCCCACTACTTAAGAGAGATTGCCAATCTTTTTGTACAATCTTTATAATAGAAAGAAAAGGAGTTTTATTCTTGACTTGCGTACGGATACATAAAAGGATAGACTGTTGACATGAAAGAAACGAGAAGGATGGAAGACATGACAAATCATTACTATTCTGAACGCCCAGATACGGCGCACGATTTTGAACAATGGGCTTTTGAGTTAAAAGGCAGAACCTTTCAATTTGTAACTGATTCTGGTGTATTTTCACGTGAAACAGTGGATTATGGTTCACGTGTCCTGATTGATGCTTTTGATTGGGAAGAGTTACCTGATGAAGGAAAGATCTTAGATGTGGGATGCGGGTATGGACCGATTGGGCTAGCTTTGGCATTTGCGACACAACGGTTTGTTGAAATGGTCGACATTAATGAGCGAGCAGTGAGTCTAGCGCAAGGAAACGCAAAGCGTAACCAAATCGAACAAGTGGACATCCATCAATCGAATATCTATGAAGTACTTCATGAAGAAACCTATGCAGCTATCGTCAGCAATCCGCCAATCCGTGCTGGAAAAAAAGTCGTACATGAAATCTTGACAGGCGCATATCCTCGGTTGAAGCAGGGCGGTACACTGACAATTGTGATCCAGAAGAAACAAGGAGCGCCGAGTGCGCAAAAGAAGATGGAAGAAACATTTGGCAATGCAGAAATCGTCACAAAAGATAAAGGATATTATATCATCAAAAGTGTGAAAGAATAACTAGCTGAAAAATAATAGAGCGACGAAAAAGTGGAACTGGGCGTGCATGTAAGGGTACGTATCAGTTCTTTTTTTGTTGAGAAGTTTTTAAAAACAAAGAACTATTTTTTTCTTCAAAAAGAAATAGTAGGAACAGAGTCGTTGTTTTTTACGATAAAATAAATAAGATACAGAACTTGTATAGAACGCTGCTAAGTTGGTAGATAAAGGAGATTTTTATCAAAAAACATACTTTCTTTTTTTCTCTATTCTTTTCTTGGGGGTTTTGGTACACTGATAGGGAATTTAGATAGAAGGGAGCCACTAGGGTGAAGCTGACCATCAGAGATATTGCAGAAATGGCAGGGGTATCAGTAACAACTGTCTCACAGATTTTGAATAACAAAGGAAGCCGATTTAGTGATAAGACAAGAAAAAAAGTGTTGTCGATCGTGAATGAACATCATTATAAACCCGATTATTTCGCTTCAAATGTGATTAATCGACATTCAAAGACCATCGGAATGATCGTCCCTGATGTCACTGATTTCTTCTTCTCCAAACTGATTGAAGGTGTAGAGAGCTATTTGAATCCTTTGGGCTATGTGATCATGTTATGCAATTCTCGTCATAGCCAAGAAAATGAGATTAAGTATTTACAAGAGCTTTCCCACCGCTCAGTAGATGGAATCTTGCTGGCAACACCAAATATTTTACCTGAGAAATACGCATTAGACAGCGGATTTTATCAAAAAATGCCGATTATTTTAATCGATCGCGGATTGAATCGTCGGGATAACGGACGGCTTATCGTAAAGGAATATGAGGGAGCCTATCAAGCCGTTTCACTATTTATTGAAAGCGGCCATACGAAGATCGGCATGCTGAAGGAAACCACTGGATATTATCAATTAGAAGAACGTTTCAACGGATATCGTCATGCGCTGAAAGATCATGGCCTGCCTTTTAATGGGAAATTTGTTGAACATGGAGAGTTGACTGTCCAAGGTGGCTATACTGCATCAAAAAAACTACTCAAACATAAAGATATCACGGCTATTTTTTGCGGGAATGATGCCATGGCGATCGGCTGCTATCAGGCGATAGATGAATTGGGCAAAAAAATCCCAGAAGATATCTCTGTCATAGGATTCGATGGATTAAAACTGTCAGAATACATGATTCCGCAATTGACGACAGTGCAGCAACCAAGTTTTGATATTGGATTTTATGCTGCACGTTTCCTGATCGATACGATCGAATTTCCTCAAAGAAAAGTTCCGAACAAAGTGTTCGAAACAAAATTAATTATTCGTGAGAGCGTAAAAGTATTGACAAAGGGCTAACTCGGCGGTATATTGCTTATGTAAGCATTTACAAAGGCGAGTTGGTGCTTTTTTTATTTTTAGTAAACCAGTTTACTAAAGTGGTTTACCTTTCCTAAAAATAATGTATAATACCGAATGAAGACAAGGAGGATCAGGCAATGCGAATGGTGGATCTGATTGAAAAAAAGAGGGATGGAAACGAGCTGTCGAAAGAGGAAATCGAGTACATCGTCACGAACTATACGAATGGAAAGATTCCAGATTATCAAGTCAGTGCATTATTGATGGCAATTTTTTATCAAGACATGACAAATGAAGAAATCACGAACTTAACATTGGCGATTGCTAATTCTGGTGATGTCATCAATTTGAGTTCTCTTGAAGGAATAAAGGTAGATAAGCATTCGACAGGTGGCGTTGGTGACACGACCACATTGATTTTAGCCCCCCTAGTAGCTAGTGTCGGAGTGACAGTGGCTAAAATGTCTGGACGCGGTCTAGGTTACACAGGTGGCACATTAGACAAGCTAGAAGCAATTCCCGGATTTCAGATCGAGCTTTCGGATGAAGCATTCGTGCGCATTGTTAATGAAAGCAAAGTAGCAGTAATCGGTCAATCAGGAAACTTGGCACCGGCGGACAAAAAATTGTACGCTTTGCGTGACGTCACAGCGACCGTTGATTCTCTTCCGCTGATTGCCAGTTCGATTATGAGTAAAAAGATCGCGGCAGGAGCAGATGCAATCGTTTTGGATGTGACCACTGGAGACGGTGCTTTCATGAAGAATATCGAAGATGCAAGACGTCTGGCAAAAACCATGACAAGCATTGGCAAACTAGCGAACCGAGAAACAGTGGCGGTAATCTCGGATATGTCAGAACCTCTTGGCGAAGCAATCGGAAATAGTCTAGAAGTTGTCGAGGCAATCGAAACATTACAAGGAAATGGTCCAGAAGATCTAGTAGAAATGTGCTACGCCTTAGGAAGCCAAATGGTTGTCCTTGCTGGCAAAGCTAAAACAATCGATGAAGCAAGAACGTTGCTTCAAGAAGCTCTGGAATCAGGTAAAGCGTTAGCAAAATTCAAAGAAATGATCCAAAATCAAGGGGGAGACCCAACGATCGTGGAACAACCAGAACGAATTTTGACTGCACAGTACACAATGGAGCTTCCTGCTAAACAAAGCGGAGTCGTGTCAAAAATCGTGGCAAACGAATTAGGAATTGCTGCAATGATGCTAGGTGCTGGGCGTAAAACCAAAGAAGACGATATTGATCACGCCGTTGGATTGAAACTGCATAAAAAAATCGGGGACACTGTGACAAAGGGCGAGTCATTATTGACAATCTATAGTAATGATAAAGAAATCTCTTCGGTTGTTGAATTATTATATAAAAATATTGAAATTGGCGAGTCAGCAATGAAGCCAACATTGATTCATGACATTATCACAGAATAAAAGGAAAAAAGCGGATTTTACCGTTTGAAAGAAAAGGGGAAAAGAAATGGAACTAAACCGAATGATCGACCATACTATTTTGAAAGCAGACGCATCTAAAGAAGCTGTGATGCAAATTATCGAAGAAGCGAAAAAATATCATTTTTACTCTGTCTGCATCAATCCAGCATGGGTTGCGCTAGCAAAAGAACAATTACAAGGCGAACCAGTAGCCGTATGTACAGTGATCGGGTTTCCTTTAGGAGCAAACACATCCGAGACAAAAGCATTTGAAACGACAGATGCCATCAATAACGGTGCAGATGAAGTCGATATGGTCATCAATATCGGTGCGTTGAAATCAAAAGATGATCAAAAAGTTCAAAAAGATATCGAAGCAGTTGTTGAAGCAGCAAAAGATCGTGCACTTGTCAAAGTGATCATCGAAACATCTTTATTAGATAGAGAAGAAATCATCCGAGCATGCGAATTAGCAAAAGCTGCAGGCGCTGATTTTGTCAAAACATCAACTGGTTTCTCAACGGGTGGTGCAAAGGTAGAGGATGTCCGCTTGATGCGTGAAACGGTAGGACCTGAAATGGGCGTCAAAGCTTCTGGCGGTATCCATAACGAAGAAGAAGCAATGGCAATGATCGAAGCGGGTGCTACAAGAATCGGAACAAGCGCAGGAGTAGCAATCGTATCTGGTTCAACTGGCGAAGGCTATTAATTTTCAAAGGAGAAACTCATGGCAGAACTCAAACAAGAATGGATCAACACAGCTATTGAAGCGTTAGATAAAGCATACGTTCCTTATTCCCATTTTCCGGTAGGTGCTTGTCTCGTAACAGAATCAGGCAAGATTTATCAAGGTATCAACATCGAGAATGCATCATTTGGATTAACGAATTGTGCCGAGCGCACAGCTTTCTTCAAAGCTGTATCAGAAGGAGAAAGATCGTTTACCCATTTAGTCGTAGCAGGGCACACCCCTGATCCTATTTCTCCATGTGGTGCATGTCGGCAAGTAATGGCAGAGTTCTGCGCCCCTGATATGCCGGTTACGCTAGTGGGAGACAATGGTGTGACGAAGGCAACGACCGTTCGAGAACTACTGCCTTATGCATTTACTGAAAAAGATCTATAACTCATGTTCATTCAGTCAGCTGACTGTTGAAAAATAAAACAATTATTTTAGGAGGCTTTACAGAAATGAAAAAAGCAAAATTATTTGGTTTAGGTGCTGTCGCACTAGCAGCAGGGTTATTTTTAGGTGCATGCGGCAACAACGGCTCTACTGATTCATCCGGTGGCAAAAGCTCATCAGACACAACAACTGCAGCATTGATCACAGATACAGGTGGGGTAGACGACCGTTCATTCAACCAGTCAGCTTGGGAAGGATTACAAAAATGGGGGAAAGATCAAGGTCTTTCACGAGGCAATGATGGCTTCCAATACTTCCAATCTTCAAACGAATCAGATTATATCCCAAATATCGACCAAGCATTGAATGCTGGATTCAAAACGATTTTTGGTATTGGTTATAAACTAAAACCAGCGATCCAAGAACAAGCAACAAACAATACAGGTACGAACTTCGTTATCATCGATGATGTGATTGACGGATTAGATAACGTTGTATCTGCAACATTCAAAGACAACGAAGCTTCTTATCTTGCAGGGATTGCAGCAGCTTACACGACTGAAACAAACGTAGTCGGCTTTATCGGCGGCGTAAAAGGTGAAGTAATCGATCGTTTTGATGCTGGATTCAAAGCCGGTGTTGATGCAGGTGCGAAAGAACTAGGAAAAGAAATCAAAGTATTGAACCAATATGCTGGTGACTTCTCTGCTCCAGATAAAGGACGTTCAATTGCTCAAGGTATGTATGCACAAAATGCAGATATCATCTTCCATGCTTCAGGTGGTACAGGTAACGGTGTATTCCAAGAAGCAAAATCATTGAACGAATCAGGCGACAAAAAAGTTTGGGTTATCGGTGTTGACCGCGATCAAGCAGACGAAGGCGAATACACATTGAACGGCGAAAAGAAAAACTTCACATTGACATCTACACTGAAAGCAGTTGGAACAGTAGTAGAAGATTTGGCACAAAAATCAGCTGACGGTAAATTCCCTGGTGGTGAACACACTGTTTATGGATTGAAAGAAGACGGTGTTGGTCTAACAGAAGGACAACTTTCTGATGAAGCGAAAAAAGCAGTGGATGAAGCAAAAGAAAAAATCATTTCAGGTGACGTAAAAGTTCCAGAAACTCCTGAAGAAAACTAAAACCATTTCTATAGCCTTGTTAGACACATGTTTGACAAGGCTATGGTTTGATTAGAACAAGAATTGTTCATTTATCCAAGCTGCCTTGAGACAGTTTGGATAAGGGAACAACTCCCTGAAGTAATGTTTGTTTCAAAAGAAGAACGCTCACTAAGCGTGAATCTTAGTCAATCGTTGCCCTAGATAGAAATCGTTAGGATGTGAAAAAAAGGTGGTTCAAGAAAATATTGTCATAGAAATGCAGAATATTACCAAAGAATTTGGAACATTCAAGGCAAATGACAACATCAATTTACAAGTAAAGGCAGGAGAGATTCATGCGTTGCTTGGAGAAAACGGTGCTGGCAAATCTACATTGATGAACGTGCTTTCCGGATTATTAGAGCCGACATCAGGGAAAATTTTGATGCGTGGGAAAGAAGTACAGATCACAAGCCCGACAAAAGCCAATCAATTAGGGATTGGGATGGTCCATCAGCACTTTATGCTTGTTGATGCCTTTACTGTAACAGAAAACATCGTGTTGGGAAGCGAACCTAGTCGTGCAGGGATGCTTGACCATAAAAAAGCGCGAAAAGAGATCCAAAAAGTTTCTGAACAATATGGATTATCAGTCAACCCGGATGCTTATGTTCGTGATATTTCAGTTGGGATGGAACAACGGGTAGAAATTTTAAAAACACTTTACCGAGGAGCAGATGTACTGATTTTTGATGAGCCGACAGCTGTATTGACCCCTCAGGAAATTGATGAATTAATCGTGATCATGAAGGAATTAGTCAAAGAAGGCAAGTCAATCATTTTGATTACGCATAAGTTAGATGAAATCAAAGCAGTAGCTGACCGTTGTACAGTTATCCGCCGTGGAAAAGGAATCGGTACAGTCAACGTTAAAGACGTTACCTCACAGCAATTAGCTGATATGATGGTCGGAAGAACGGTTTCATTCAAAACGATGAAAAAAGAAGCGAAGCCTCAAGAAGTCGTTTTGTCTATTGAAAATCTAGTGGTGAAAGAAAATCGTGGATTAGAAGCCGTGAAAAACCTGAACTTAGAGGTTCGTGCTGGCGAAGTACTTGGTATCGCTGGAATCGATGGAAACGGGCAGTCGGAGTTGATCCAAGCTTTGACCGGTTTGCGAAAGGCAGAAAGCGGACATATCAAGCTAAAAGGGGAAGACATCACCAATAAAAAACCTCGAAAGATCACTGAACATGGTGTAGGACATGTGCCAGAAGACCGTCATAAATACGGGTTGGTCCTAGATATGACATTGTCTGAAAACATTGCACTGCAAACGTATCATCAAAAACCTTACAGTAAAAACGGTATGCTGAATTATTCAGTGATAAATGAACATGCCAGAGAATTGATCGAAGAATATGATGTTCGAACAACGAATGAACTTGTCCCTGCAAAAGCTTTATCAGGCGGAAATCAGCAAAAAGCAATCATCGCTCGGGAAGTCGACCGAGATCCTGATCTGTTGATCGTTGCAAATCCAACTCGTGGACTGGATGTAGGTGCGATCGAATTTATTCATAAACGTCTGATCGAACAAAGGGACAAATACAAAGCAGTGTTATTGATTAGTTTCGAATTAGAAGAAATTTTAAATGTTTCGGATCGTATTGCTGTTATCCATGAAGGAGAAATCGTCGGGATCGTTGATCCGAAAGAAACATCTGAAAATGAATTAGGTCTATTGATGGCGGGCTATACCTTAGAAGAAGCACGAAAAGAGTTAGAAAAGGGGGCTGGCGCACATGAATGATCGCAGCGAGAAATTCCGTAATTTATTAGTGCCTGTACTTTCAGTTGTTTTAGGATTGATCTTAGGCGCGATATTGATGGCTGCTTTCGGTTTTCAGCCCATCCAAGGTTATTCTTCTATGTTAGATGCAGCTCTTGGTTCGCAAAGAGGAATCGGTGAAACATTAAGGCAAGCAACGCCGTTGATTTTTACAGCATTAGGGTTTTCTGTAGCTAACTCAGCTGGGTTCTTCAATATCGGGCTTTCTGGACAAGCGCTTTGCGGATGGATCGTCAGTGTCTGGGTGGCACTTGCTTTTCCAGATCTTCCAAAAGTTGTTTTGCTTCCATTGTGTGTGATCCTAGGTGCCTTAGCAGGTGCGATGGCAGCGGCTGTTCCTGGGTTGCTACGAGCATTCTTTGGAACAAGTGAAGTGATCGTAACGATCATGATGAACTATATCTTATTATACGTAAGCACATTTGCTTTACATGAAGTGATGCCTGAAAGCTACCGATCAAGTTTGGACTCTTCCAATATGATCAGTCAAAATGCATCGTTGCGGTTACCTTGGTTAACACAAGCTTTTGGCGGCTCTCGCGTAAACTCAGGTTTGTTTTTAGCAATCATCGCGCTTATTTTCGTTTGGCTATTGATGAAGAAAACGACTTTAGGATTTGAGATCCGTTCCGTTGGTTTGAATCCTTTTGCTTCTGAGTATGCAGGGATGAGCAGTAAACGTACGATCGTTTTGTCGATGGTCATTTCTGGCGCTTTGGCAGGGCTTGGCGGTGTGGTTGAAGGATTAGGAACGTATCAAAACTTCTTCGTTCAAACGACCTCGCTATCTATTGGATTTGACGGAATGGCTGTCTCCTTACTTGGATCTGGATCAGCAATCGGTATTCTTTTATCAGCGATTTTGTTCAGTATTTTGAAGATCGGCGGACTTGGCATGCAGACAGGAGCTGGTGTTCCGTTTGAGATCGTCAATGTATCGATTGCTCTGATTATCTTCTTTGTTGGGATCAATTTCTTGATTCGTTTCGTCATGGCTAAGTTCTTCCAAGGAAAAAAACAAGAAGAAATCGTTGCGACAATCGAAGCGAAGCCAACGAATCAAAACCATGAAGGAGGCGAACTATAATGTCGACTATCGAATTAATTGCCTTGATTCTTACTTCAACACTGGTTTATTCAACACCGTTAATTCTAACATCACTAGGCGGAACGTTTTCTGAACGCAGCGGGATCGTAAACGTAGGGTTAGAGGGAATCATGGTCATGGGTGCTTTTAGTTCCATCGTTTTCAACTTGACGATGAGCCCCTCACTTGGTTCCATGACGCCATGGATCGCTATTTTAGTGGGTGGCGTCGTAGGTATCCTATTTTCTTTGATCCACGCAGTAGCAACAGTCAGCTTGCGTGCTGACCATATCATCAGCGGTACAGTGATCAATCTGATGGCACCAGCTTTAGGTGTTTTCTTGATCAAAGCATGGTATGGGAAAGGTCAAACAGATAACATCACGCAGAATCTGGGATATTTCTCTTTCCCAGGTTTAGCAGATATTCCGGTCATTGGACCAATTTTCTTCAAAAATACATTCTTGCCTGCTTATTGTGCAATTTTGATTGCTGTCATTGCTTGGGTGATCATCTTCAAGACGAAATTCGGCTTACGCCTCCGTTCAGTTGGTGAGAACCCTCAAGCTGCCGATACATTAGGTATCAATGTATATGCTATGCGTTATTCAGGCGTGCTGATTTCAGGCTTGTTAGGCGGTATGGGCGGTGCTGTTTTTGCTCAGTCGATTTCCGGTAACTTTTCAGCTGGGACGATCGTCGGACAAGGGTTCATCTCCATGGCTGCTATGATTTTTGGTAAATGGAATCCTTTAGGCGCAATGGGTGCCTCACTGTTCTTTGGTTTTGCACAAAGCTTGAGTATCATCGGTGCGCAATTACCAGTTATTTCTTCGATTCCACCAGTATTGCTGCAAATTGCTCCATATTTGCTGACAATCATTGTGTTGGTTGTTTTCTTAGGGAAAGCTTCTGGACCAAAAGCAAACGGGAAGAACTATATCAAATCAAAATAATCTTTTAGCGAATAAAAAGGGTGGGTTACGGGAAGTGTTTTTCGTCTCGCCCTTTTTGTTTTAAAGGTAATAAAAATAAAAAGAAAGAAGGAATAATCATGTTTAAACGCGTACATCTGATCGTCATGGATTCAGTAGGAATTGGAGAAGCACCAGATGCCGAGAAGTTCGGTGACGTTGGTTCTGATACATTAGGACACATTGCAAAAGAAGCAGGATTGAACATTCCGCATTTAGAGCAGCTTGGTTTGGGAACGATTCGTCCTCTTGAAGGTGTGGAATCAGTGAAAGATCATCAAGGCTATGCGACGAAATTAGAAGAAGTTTCTGTAGGGAAAGATACGATGACAGGCCATTGGGAAATCATGGGATTGAATATCAAGACGCCGTTTCGTGTGTTTCCGAACGGATTCCCTGATGATCTGATCAAACAAATCGAAGAGTTTTCTGGCCGTAAAGTCGTATGCAACAAACCATATAGCGGAACGGCTGTTATTGACGATTACGGTGAACACCAAATGAAAACAGGAGATTTAATCGTATATACTTCTGCTGATCCTGTCCTTCAGATCGCGGCACATGAAGAAATCATTCCTTTAGAAGAACTATACCGGGTTTGCCAATTCGTTCGTGATATAACAAAAGATGACCCGTACATGATTGGTCGAATCATTGCACGTCCATATGTGGGAGAACCAGGAGACTTCACACGAACAAGCAATCGTCATGATTATGCGTTGGATCCATTCGGACACACGGTCCTCGATTCTTTGAAAGAAGCAGGAAAAGACGTGATTGCTGTAGGAAAGATCAACGATATTTTCAATGGACAAGGAATCACTGAATCTGTCCGCACGAAAAGTAATATGGATGGCGTCGACCAGTTGCTGAACGTTATGAAAAAAGAGTTTACAGGTATCAGCTTTACCAATTTAGTAGATTTTGATGCATTATACGGTCATCGCCGGGATGTAGTCGGTTATGCGCATGCGATTGAAGAATTTGACTTGCGGATCCCAGAACTGCTTGAAGCCATGGAAGAAGACGACTTGCTAATGATTACAGCCGATCACGGAAACGATCCGACATTTACTGGTACCGATCATACGCGAGAATATGTACCGTTATTGGTCTACAGTAAAAAAATGAAAGAACAAGGGGCGTTGCCTCAAGGGTATTATTCTGATATCTCCGCAACGATTGCTGAGAACTTTAGTGTTTCTTCGACTGAAAATGGCGAAAGCTTCTTAAAATTATTAAAATAATCTTTTTAAAATAGGAGAAAGCAAATGACCAAGTTAAGCGAGATGTTACAAGAAACGACCCAGTTTATCCTTGATAAAGGAGTAAAAGAAATTGATTTTGGTTTGATCCTAGGTTCAGGATTAGGTGAATTAGCAGATGAAATCGAAGATGCTGTAATGATTTCTTATGATGAGATCCCGTTCTTTCCTGTTTCGACAGTAGTTGGACATGCAGGACGGCTGGTTTACGGATCTCTAGCAGGCAAAAAAGTGTTAGCCATGCAAGGAAGATTCCACTACTATGAAGGTCATTCCATGCAAACAGTGACCTATCCAGTACGTGTGATGGCCGGACTAGGTGCCCATTCAGTCATTGTGACCAACGCATGTGGCGGTGTCAATGAATCCTTCGTACCAGGAGATTTGATGCTGATTACCGATCACATCAATTTTACTGGTGAAAATCCTTTGATTGGCCCGAATGAAGATGAAATGGGTCCTAGATTCCCAGATATGAGTCAAGCTTATACGCCTGACTATCAAGCAACAGCAAAAGCAGCTGCAGAAAAACTAGGTTTGGATCTTAAAGAAGGCGTATATATGGGCTATTCTGGCCCAACTTATGAAACGCCTGCTGAGATTCGGATGTCTCGGACAATAGGAGCCGATGCAGTAGGGATGTCGACTGTTCCAGAAGTCATCGTAGCAGCTCACAGCGGATTAAAAGTGTTAGGAATCTCTTGTATTACCAACTTAGCAGCAGGCATGCAGGCGAATCTGAGCCATGAAGAAGTTGTAGAAACAACTCAGAGAGTCAAACAATCTTTTAAAGCATTGGTTAAAGAAATATTGACATTATTGTAATAGGAGGAGCAATAAAATGAGTGTGCATATCGAAGCGAAAGAAGGCGAGATCGCCGATAAGATTTTACTTCCGGGAGACCCTTTGCGAGCTAAATATATTGCGGAGACTTTTTTAGAAGAACCAGTTTGTTACAATCAGGTCCGCGGTATGCTAGGCTTTACCGGCAAATATAAAGGCGAACGTATTTCTGTTCAAGGAACAGGGATGGGGATGCCATCAGCCACTATCTATGCCCATGAATTGATCCAGTCATATGGCGTAAAGAAATTGATCCGAGTAGGTACATGCGGGGCATTGTCAAAAGATGTCCATGTTCGTGATTTGGTACTAGCGCAAGGCGCAGCAACCAGCTCTTCGATGATCGAAAAAAATTTCCAAGCCTTTCATTTTCCGCCAATCAGTGATTTCAATCTATTACTGAAAGCATATGAGATAGCTAAAGAAAAGGGCTATACGGTTCACGTAGGAAATGTCCTTTCGGAAGATTCTTTCTACAAAGATGATTTGACAGAGACATTCCAATTAGCTGAACTTGGCGTCTTAGGAGTGGAAATGGAAGCAGCGGCTCTTTATTACTTAGGCGCGAAATACCATGTGCAGACATTAAGTTTGATGACCGTTAGCGACCATTTGATTACTGGGGAAGAAACAACAGCTGCAGAACGTCAATCGACATTCAATGAAATGATCGAAGTAGGATTGGAAACGGCGATTCAAGGGTAAAGTAATAGCTAAATAGCAAGAAAGTGTGACTGCCTAAACTTCTATTAATAGAAATTTGGCAGTCACATTTTTTTGCAGAAACTGTCTCACATAACCTGAAATCAATGACAACCGTTGCTTCAGTTACTTCGAGAGTCCTCCTAAAGTCAACCTAAAGTCAACCTAAAGTCAACCATTTGAATCTCTAAAATGTGAATCGACATTCCTTTTAAATTGCAGACGAATGGCACAATCTTAATCAAATAAAAAAGAACAGAAAGAAGCGAGTTACGCTCTTTCTGTTCCGAACTAGGCCACCAACAGGATGTGACAAATGAGTCATCTTCTGTTGGTGGTTTCGTCTAAATGAATACCTTAATCATTCAATTGCTCATGTGATGATGTTTGAAGAATGAAAAATTCAACTTAAATCAAGTCTGCATCAATAATAAGTGTTTCGAATAATACAGCGTGCTCAAGTGAGGAGCTTGATCCAGGACGTCCTGGTAGGCGATATACTTCTACTCGCTGTCCTGCTTTTCCAGGAATTTCGTGACGTACTTGAATATTACCATCAACTATTCTTGGAATGCTATAGTATGCTGTGCCGTCAAATGTTTCAAAACGATATCTTCCATCAATGTAAACGACCCATCTGTCTTGATTATTGTGAAAAAGTTCAGGTGTCAATGTTAAATAAGCAAATGCTCGAGAGCCTTCTCGCCCTACAGACAACATGTTTGTTTCTGTTACGCCTGTTTCCACTTGGATATTGTCATATTTCGCCCAACCATTCCATGTAGAAGCAAATCGTATAAGGTATGTATTTTCATCGTCTGGAGTCGTAAAAGTAAGTTTGCCACGTTCCCAGTTCTCATTATTATGTTCACTGCTCTCTAATACATCAAAACCGACATCATGATTCATGATCCCTAATTCAACACGTCCTGGTGCTGATTCGCTTGCTGCAACATCATAACTAAATGTATACGTGGTACTTGGTTTTAATGTCACGTATTGATGAACATTTTCACCATTTCTTGCTAAAGCAAAGTTATTTCCATTAACGGTTTGAAGTATGGGATTATTTGGCTCTTGGCCACTAGTGATCCAATGATCAAACCCGTCATTAAAGTCACCATTATGGATATACAATTGTTGCTCAATGGCCTGTTTACTTGTACTAACGAAGTCAGTTGTTGATAGATTTGTTGCGAATGTCGAAACGGATCCTCCTAAACTTAAAAATACCATACCTGCTGCCATCACTGTTTTTAAATTACTTTTGATCATCTTGTCTCTCCTCACTCTATATTTTTATTTTTTGATTTTGTTTGTAAGATGCAGCCGTGTAGTCTGTCTGTATCTCACAAATTAATCATAACCGAGAAAATAGCGGTCGTGTAAACACTTTTTTCTATATAACATTCATCATTAGAAAAAAATGATAAAATAAATAGTTTTATGAGGTTGACTTTTATCTAAACTTCATTTATTAGCAACATAAGAAAAGATGGAGAGTTGTGGTGATAGCTCATACAAATGAAAACTTCCTCTTAGAAACAGGATAAAAGAATGAAATTTAAATAAGTTTCTACAAAAAATGTTCGCTCCACATCTGAATGATTGTCAGACATTCTTTTTTCTCTCAATGCTACGCCTTCTCTCTTCATTTTTTGTTTATTCAAACAGTACTTACTATTATAATCATATAGTTATTATGTAAATTGATGTCATTCGCATTAGATAGCCAAGACTACCGTCTTCCAATATCTAAAAAAACAGCCCCTTCATCTCTTACAATAATAGGAGGTGAGAGGGCTGTCTTATTTACAATAGAGTATCTATTATAGGTAGTATTTTTTAGCCACTGTTAAGTCATCATTTAATTCATAAACAAGTGGTTGACCTGTTGGGATTTCAAGATCCATGATGTCTTCGTCAGAGATACCTTCGATATGTTTAGCTAGAGCGCGTAATGAGTTACCGTGTGCAGCTACTAAAACAGTTTTGTTGTCTAGTAATGCTGGAGCAATTTCATCTTGCCAGAATGGCAAAGCACGTTCTAATGTCACTTTCAAGTTTTCGCCACCAGGAATATCGCGTTTGTCTAACATTGCGTAACGACGGTCGTTTGCTGCAGAACCTTCGTCAGTTTCTTCCATTAATGGAGGAAGAGTATCGTAAGAACGACGCCAGATGTGTACTTGTTCGTCGCCGTATTTTTCAGCTGTTTCTTTTTTGTTCAAACCTTGTAATTTACCATAGTGACGTTCGTTCAAGCGCCATGATTTGATTTGTGGTACCCAAAGTTGATCAGAATATTCTAAGATCAAGTTACATGTTTTGATTGCACGAGTTAAAACAGAAGTATAGGCAACATCAAATTCGATTCCAGCTTCTTTGATTTTGCGTCCGCCTTCTTTTGCTTCTTCGATTCCTTCTGGTGCTAGGTTTACATCAGCCCAACCAGTAAATTGGTTCAATGCATTCCATTCACTAAGACCGTGACGAGAAAAAACTAATTTTGGCATGTTTAGCTCTCCTTTAAGATAGGTTTATATTTCTGAAAATTTCAGTTCTGTTTTATTGTACAATTTTTTGGAAGAGATTTCCATCGAAAAATTGGATAAGATTCTATGAGAAAACGAGTAGAGAAGATAAAAAAACGAACAGCTGCGAAAGCACTGTTCGTTTTTAGGCATTAGATGCATAATTGCTCGATTTCTTTTTCAGGCAAATTGATATATTTATAACATGTTCCAACTGAAACACCGCATTTTGAAGAAATAAATTGGATTGTTTCTTTTTTTTCATAATAGAGACGTCGGATTTTTTTGATCGTTTTTGCATCGATTTTTGGTCTTCCGCCGATTTTTCCTTTTTTACGAGCTTCATCTAATCCAACTAATGTACGTTCTTTGATCAATGCGCACTCCATGTTTGCCAGGTTTTCCATCAATTGGAAATAGATTTTCCCCATTTCGCGCGTATCGATTCCCTCATCAATGCTAACCAAGTGCAGCCCGCGGTCTTTGAATAATTGCGTAAGTTCTGTTAATTGCCGTGTAGATTTGCCCAATCGATGAAGTTGGCAGACGACTAGTGCATCGCCTTGCTGCATGTCAGCAATCACTGACTCCAAATGAACAGCAGTAGCATCGTTTTGTTCCACTTCATATGTCTCATGGAAAATTTCTTGACAACCAAAGTCAGATAATTGTTCAACCTGAGTTGTTAAATCAACATCATTTATGGTTGTGCGTGCATAACCAATAATTTTCATGGTGATTCCTTTCTAGCAGTGATTTTCTAACTGGATATAACAGTAAAAATGTAGCATAAAGTACGTCAAAAAGATAGTTTTTTCGCAAATTTTCCGCTGTCTTTTTTTATTGGATGATCAAGCAATTTTTCTTTATTTATGGCGGATGGCATCAAGAATCTCAACACCTTTTTCTGAGCCAACAACAACTTTTGAAACCATATTTAGGAAAAGTCCATGTTCGACTACCCCAACAAGTTCATCTAAATAGGTAGCTAAGCTTTCTGGTTGTTCAATAACTTCTAGATGCAGATCAATGATATAATGACCACCATCTGTAGTTAGGACTTCGCCGTTTTCGTCTGTACGCAAAACAGGTTGGAATCCTTTTTCGTCAAAAATATGAAGTAGCTGTTGGGAGCCATAAGGGATGACTTCAACTGGGAGTGGGAACTTCCCAAGTTTATGGACTAATTTAGAAGAATCAACGATCCAAATCGTTTCTTTTGAGTACGTAGCGACTATTTTCTCGAAAAGCAAAGCAGCACCGCCGCCTTTTATCCCTTGAAAATCAGCACTGATTTCATCAGCACCATCTATCGTCAGATCGACTACTGGGACTTCATCGATACTCTTTAGCGGTATTCCTAATTTTTCCGCTTGTTCTTTTGTCGCATTTGAAGTAGTGACTCCTGTGATACGTAATCCTTCTTCACGCATACGGCGACCAATCTCTTCTACCATATAATAGGCGGTTGAACCGGTCCCGAGACCAACGATCATCCCGTCCTTTACGAATTTCGCGGCTTCAATGCCAGCTAATTGTTTTAAATTCATCTTTGCATCCACCTTTTTTTAGTTTGAGCTTCGTGCTTTCCTCACTATTTTAGCGTGATTTACGGCAAAAAGATACCATTCTTTTTTATTGCAATAAAGCTTTTTCAAAAAAAATTGCATCTCTTGTTGACATGTTTTTTCATTCGTGATATTCTAACAAAGGTGCTTTATCTACAGGTTTCTGTGAAGAAACGTGCTGACTGTTTATCAAAGCATATTTGATAAGGATGCAGACATTGCATTTATTTTTTATCGCAAAAAAAGAACCACCTGGATGTGTGGAACTAGACGCAAATCGTGGGAAGGAGGAAACAAGGAATGCCTACAATTAACCAATTAGTACGTAAACCTCGTAAATCAAAGGTGGAAAAATCTAATTCACCTGCTTTGAACAAAGGATATAACAGCTTTAAGAAAACTCAAACTAACGTAAACTCACCTCAAAAACGTGGGGTAGCAACTCGTGTGGGTACAATGACACCTAAAAAACCGAACTCAGCTTTACGTAAATATGCACGTGTTCGTTTGTCAAACTTAATTGAAGTTACTGCTTATATCCCAGGGATTGGTCATAACTTACAAGAACACAGTGTTGTATTATTACGCGGTGGTCGTGTAAAAGACTTACCAGGGGTACGTTACCATATCGTTCGCGGTGCTTTAGATACTGCTGGTGTTAACGACCGTAAACAAAGCCGTTCTAAATACGGAACTAAAAAACCTAAAGCTTAATTTTAATTATTAAACAAATGAAACTTGCTTCTATTATATAGAAGTAATTACTATGAACAATATTTCGGAAGGAGGAGTTACGGATGCCACGTAAAGGTCCTGTTGCAAAACGTGATGTTTTACCAGATCCTATTTATAACTCAAAATTAGTAACTCGCTTGATCAACCGTGTAATGGTTGACGGAAAACGCGGGATTGCAGCTAACATTATCTATAATGCCTTTGATTTGATCAAAGAATCTACAGGTAACGATCCATTAGAAGTGTTTGAACAAGCAATGAAAAACGTTCAACCTGTTCTTGAAGTTAAAGCACGTCGTGTTGGGGGTTCAAACTACCAAGTACCAGTTGAAGTTCGCCCTGAACGCCGCGTTACTCTAGGTCTTCGTTGGGTAGTAAACTACGCTCGCTTGCGCGGTGAACACACAATGGAAGAACGCTTAGCAAAAGAAATCATGGATGCTGCAAACAACACAGGTGCTTCTGTTAAAAAACGTGAAGACACTCATAAAATGGCTGATGCCAACCGTGCGTTTGCTCACTATCGCTGGTAAGATTCTCTCTGTTTGGTCGGCTTTTATAAGTCGACCTCAGATAGTGTCCTTATTTTTAGCAACTAGATAGTAAAGAGAGGAGAAACAAGGAGAATGACCAGAGAATTTTCTTTACAAAACACTCGTAATATCGGTATCATGGCCCACATCGATGCTGGTAAAACGACTGCTACTGAACGTATCTTGTACTATACTGGTAAAATCCATAAAATTGGTGAAACTCATGAAGGAGCTTCACAAATGGACTGGATGGAACAAGAACAAGAACGTGGTATTACGATCACTTCTGCTGCTACTACAGCACAATGGAAGGGTCATCGAATCAACATCATCGACACACCAGGACACGTAGACTTCACAGTTGAAGTTGAACGTTCATTGCGTGTACTTGATGGTGCTGTAACTGTTCTTGATGCACAATCAGGTGTTGAACCTCAAACTGAAACAGTTTGGCGTCAAGCAACAACTTACGGTGTACCTCGTATCGTATTTGCAAACAAAATGGACAAGATCGGTGCTGACTTCTTATATTCAGTATCAACTTTACATGACCGTTTGCAAGCAAACGCTCACCCAATCCAATTACCAATTGGTGCGGAAGACGACTTCACAGGAATTATCGACCTTGTAACAATGAAGGCTGAAATGTATACAAACGATCTTGGAACAGAGATCGAAGAAACAGAAATTCCTGAAGAATACCGCGAATTAGCTGAAGAATGGCGCGAAAAATTGGTTGAAGCTGTAGCTGAAACTGATGAAGAACTTACTTTGAAATACTTAGAAGGTGAAGAAATCACTGAAGCTGAGTTAAAAGAAGGTATCCGCCGCGCAACAGTTAACGTAGAATTCTACCCAGTACTATGTGGTTCAGCATTTAAGAACAAGGGGGTTCAATTACTATTGGACGCTGTTCTTGATTACTTGCCATCACCGTTAGATATCCCAGCTATCAAAGGGATTGACCCTAAAACTGATGAAGAAGTAGAACGTCCTGCAGACGACAGCGCTCCTTTCTCAGCTTTAGCATTTAAAGTTATGACTGACCCATTCGTAGGTCGTTTAACTTTCTTCCGTGTGTACTCTGGTGTTTTAAAATCAGGTTCATACGTACAAAACGCAACAAAAGGCAAACGCGAACGTGTTGGTCGTATCTTACAGATGCATGCCAACTCTCGTTCAGAAATCTCTGAAGTTTACGCTGGAGATATCGCTGCTGCTGTTGGGTTGAAAGACACAACTACTGGGGACACACTATGTGATGAAAAGAATCTAGTTATTCTTGAATCAATGGAATTCCCAGAACCAGTTATCCAAGTCGCTATTGAACCTAAATCAAAAGCTGACCAAGATAAAATGGGTGTGGCTTTACAAAAACTATCTGAAGAAGACCCTACTTTCCGTGCTGAAACAAACGTGGAAACAGGCGAAACAATCATCGCTGGTATGGGTGAACTTCACTTAGATATCATCGTTGACCGTATGCGTCGTGAATTCAAAGTTGAAGCTAACGTAGGTGCGCCTCAAGTATCTTACCGTGAAACTTTCCGTGCTGGCACTCAAGCCGAAGGTAAGTTTGTACGTCAGTCTGGTGGTAAAGGTCAATACGGTCACGTATGGATCGAATTTACACCAAACGAAGAAGGTGCTGGTTTCGAATTTGAAAATGCGATCGTCGGTGGGGTTGTTCCTCGTGAATACATTCCAGCTGTTGAAACTGGTTTGAAAGATGCTATGGAAAATGGTGTCTTAGCTGGCTATCCATTAGTAGATATCAAAGCTAAACTTTACGATGGTTCATACCATGATGTCGATTCAAATGAAACTGCCTTCCGTGTTGCTGCTTCTATGGCATTACGTGCAGCAGCTAAGAAAGCTAATCCAGTAATCCTTGAACCAATCATGGCTGTAGAAGTTGTTATCCCTGAAGATTACTTAGGTGATGTTATGGGCCACGTAACTGCTCGTCGTGGACGTGTTGAAGGTATGGAAGCTCGCGCTGGCGGCCAACAAGTTGTTCGTGCGATGGTTCCACTTGCTGAAATGTTTGGTTATGCTACAACTCTTCGTTCTGCTACTCAAGGTCGTGGTACATTTACAATGACATTTGACCACTACGAAGATGTACCAAAATCAGTACAAGAAGAAATCATTAAGAAAAACGGCGGAAAAGCTGAATAATTTCTTAAAACCGGATAGTCCTGCAAAGAGATTATCCAAAGAGACTATATTTTTAATATAGTTTCGTGTAAAATAATTATCGATGATATGGGCATGTGGTGTACCTTGTGTACATCATATACCTATCAGACAAATAAAAAATATATTGTATTTTTAGGAGGACATTTTAAAATGGCAAAAGAAAAATTTGACCGTTCTAAACCACACGTTAACATTGGTACTATCGGACACGTTGACCATGGTAAAACTACATTAACAGCTGCAATCACAACTGTACTATCTAAGAAAAACGGCGGCCAAGCTATGGCTTACGATCAAATCGATGGTGCTCCAGAAGAACGCGAACGCGGAATCACAATCTCAACAGCTCACGTTGAGTATGAAACAGATACACGCCACTACGCTCACGTTGACTGCCCAGGACACGCGGACTACGTTAAAAACATGATCACTGGTGCTGCTCAAATGGACGGAGCTATCTTGGTAGTTTCTGCTGCTGATGGCCCAATGCCTCAAACTCGTGAACACATCCTATTGTCTCGTCAAGTTGGTGTTCCTTACATCGTTGTATTCTTGAACAAAGTAGACATGGTTGATGACGAAGAATTACTAGAATTAGTTGAAATGGAAGTTCGTGACCTATTAACAGAATACGAATTCCCTGGTGACGATGTTCCTGTAGTTGCTGGATCAGCTTTGAAAGCTTTAGAAGGCGACGCTTCATACGAAGAAAAAATTCTTGAATTGATGGCTGCAGTTGACGAATACATCCCAACTCCAGAACGTGACAACGACAAACCATTCATGATGCCAGTTGAAGACGTGTTCTCAATCACTGGACGTGGTACTGTTGCTACAGGTCGTGTTGAACGTGGACAAGTTCGCGTTGGTGACGAAGTTGAAGTTGTTGGTATTGCTGAAGAAACTTCAAAAACAACAGTTACTGGTGTTGAAATGTTCCGTAAATTGTTAGACTACGCTGAAGCTGGAGACAACATTGGTGCTTTACTACGTGGTGTTGCACGTGAAGACATCCAACGAGGACAAGTTTTAGCTAAACCAGGTACAATCACACCTCATACAAAATTCTCTGCAGAAGTATATGTGTTGACAAAAGAAGAAGGTGGACGTCATACTCCATTCTTCACTAACTACCGTCCACAATTCTACTTCCGTACAACTGACGTAACAGGTGTTGTTGAATTACCAGAAGGAACTGAAATGGTTATGCCTGGCGACAACGTAACAATGGAAGTTGAATTAATCCACCCAATCGCTATCGAAAACGGTACTAAATTCTCAATCCGTGAAGGCGGACGTACAGTTGGTGCCGGTGTCGTTACAGAAATCAAAGCTTAATTGAATTAAGCAAAACTAAGCAACATTTATTCGGACGTAATCGCTCGGAATGAAGATCTCAGGATCTTTGTTCCGAGCTTTTTTATTTATTGCAGGATCAGGAAAGAAAAGACAGGGCATTATAATAGAAGGAACGCGAAATAAAAGGGTTAGTGTTTTCTAAATGAAACTTTATGAAAACAAAATGTTTTTTACAAGAAAAAGCCTTGCGTTGTGAGTTTATATATATTATAATGACAAAGGTGCGTTTACTTTAGTGAATTGCACAGACGTAATCAGAATGATTTCGTCGGCTAAGAAACGAGAGGTTGCGACACGCCCGGACGCTTTGCCACGAACGAGCGTGACGGAAATTTTCGTGGAGCTATGTCTACTTTTCAAAATAGGCGAAGGAGGGAACAAGATGGCAAAACAAAAAATTCGTATCCGTTTAAAAGCGTATGAACACCGTATTTTAGATCAATCAGCGGATAAAATCGTGGAAACTGCAAAAAGAACTGGAGCTAGCGTGTCTGGTCCAATTCCATTACCAACTGAACGCAGTCTTTACACAATCATTCGTGCGACTCATAAATACAAAGATTCACGCGAACAATTCGAAATGCGTACACACAAACGTCTTATCGACATTGTGAACCCAACACCAAAAACTGTTGATGCTTTGATGAAGCTAGACTTACCATCTGGTGTAAACATCGAAATCAAATTATAAAACTAAAACAAAAATAATGGAGGTGTACTCATGACCAAAGGAATCTTAGGGAAAAAAGTGGGAATGACACAAATCTTCACTGAATCTGGTGAATTAATTCCAGTTACTGTTGTAGAAGCTACGCCAAACGTAGTACTACAAGTGAAAACAATGGAAACGGATGGCTACGAAGCTATTCAAGTTGGTTACCAAGATATGCGTGAAGTTTTATCAAACAAACCTGCGAAAGGTCATGTTGCAAAAGCAAACACGGCTCCTAAGCGCTTCATTCGTGAATTCAAAAATGTTGAGCTAGGAGAATATGAAGTAGGAAAAGAAATTACAGTAGATGTTTTCCAAGCAGGAGACATTATTGATGTAACAGGTACTACGAAAGGTAAAGGATTCCAAGGGGTTATCAAACGCCACGGACAAAGCCGCGGACCAATGGCTCACGGTTCTCGTTACCATCGTCGTCCTGGGTCAATGGGTCCAGTTGCACCTAACCGTGTATTCAAAAACAAACGTCTTGCTGGCCGTATGGGTGGCAACCGCGTAACTATCCAAAACTTGGAAGTTGTACGTGTAGATGCAGAAAGAAATGTTATCTTGATCAAAGGTAATGTTCCTGGAGCGAAAAAATCTTTAATCACTATCAAATCAGCTGTGAAAGCTAAATAATTGTAGGAAGAAAGGAGGAACTAAGGAATGCCGAATGTAGCATTATTCAAACAAGATGGAAGCCAAAACGGTGAAATCACACTTAACGAAGAAATCTTCGGAATTGAACCTAATGAAAGTGTTGTTTACGATGCAATCGTAATGCAACGTGCGTCATTAAGACAAGGAACACACGCGGTTAAAAACCGTAGCGCTGTTCGTGGCGGTGGACGTAAACCATGGCGTCAAAAAGGAACAGGTCGTGCACGTCAAGGATCTATCCGCTCACCACAATGGCGTGGAGGTGGCGTAGTCTTTGGACCAACACCACGTTCTTACAGCTACAAACTTCCTAAAAAAGTTCGTCGTTTAGCAATGAAATCTGTATTGTCAGAAAAAGTTGCTGAAAACAACTTGGTAGCAATCGAAGGCTTGAACTTCGACGCACCAAAAACAAAAGAATTCAAACAAGTTCTTGCTAACTTATCTATCGACTCTAAAGTATTGGTTGTTCTAGAAAAAGGTAACGACTTTGCTGCTTTATCAGCACGTAACTTACCAAACGTTTCTGTAGTAACTTCTGATAATGTGAGTGTGCTAGACGTTGTATCAAATACAAAAGTGTTAGCAACACAAACTGCTCTTACTCAAATTGAGGAGGTGCTTGCATAATGAACTTACTAGACGTAATCAAACGCCCAGTGATCACTGAAAAATCAATGCTTGCCATGGATGACAAGAAATACACTTTTGAAGTGGACACTCGCGCAAACAAAACTTTAGTAAAACAAGCGGTAGAAGCTGCTTTTGACGTTAAAGTCAAAAACGTGAACATCGTGAACGTACGTGCGAAATTCAAACGTATGGGCAAATATGCAGGATATACAAAAAAACGTCGCAAAGCGATCGTTACATTGACTGAAGATTCAAAAGAAATCCAATTATTCGAAGCTGCTGAATAAGCACTAATAGATAACTCATTAAATTAGGAGGGAAAAACGTGGCGATTAAAAAGTACAAACCTACCTCAAATGGTCGTCGTAACATGACAGGTTCTGATTTTGCTGAAATCACAACATCAACACCTGAAAAATCATTGTTACAACCATTGAAAAACCATGCTGGACGTAACAACAACGGCCGCATCACTGTACGTCATCAAGGTGGCGGACACAAACGCCAATATCGCGTGATCGACTTCAAACGTAACAAAGACAACGTTGTTGCAACTGTTCAAACGATCGAATATGATCCAAACCGTTCAGCTAACATCGCGTTAGTACACTATGAAGATGGAGTGAAAGCTTACATCTTAGCACCTAAAGGACTAGAAGTGGGTATGAAACTTGTTTCAGGTCCAGAAGCAGATATCAAAGTCGGAAATGCTCTTCCATTAGAAAACATTCCAGTTGGTACTGTTATCCACAACATTGAAATGAAACCTGGTAAAGGTGGACAATTGATCCGTTCTGCTGGTACAAGTGCTCAAGTACTTGGTAAAGAAGGCAAATACGTATTGATCCGCTTGAACTCTGGTGAAGTTCGTATGATCTTAGCTGCATGCCGCGCAACAATCGGTTCTGTAGGTAACGAACAACACGAATTAATCAACATCGGTAAAGCTGGACGCTCTCGTTGGATGCGTAAACGCCCAACTGTACGTGGTAGCGTAATGAACCCTAATGATCACCCACACGGTGGTGGTGAAGGTAAAGCTCCTATCGGACGTAAAGCACCAGTTTCTCCTTGGGGTCAACCAGCTCTTGGTTACAAAACTCGTAACAAAAAAGCTAAATCAGACAAACTTATTGTTCGTCGTCGCAAAAATAAATAATTACTTTGACCATGTGTCGCACATTTTGAGAGGAGGTTCACCATGGGTCGTAGTTTAAAGAAAGGACCTTTTGTCGATGAGCATTTAATGAAAAAAGTTGAAGCTCAAGCAGGGGTTGAAAAGAAAAAAGTTATCAAAACTTGGTCACGCCGTTCAACAGTTTTCCCAAGTTTTGTTGGATATACCATCGCAGTTTATGATGGACGTAAACATGTACCAGTTTACATCCAAGAAGACATGGTAGGACACAAATTAGGTGAATTTGCACCTACAAGAACTTATCGTGGACATGCTGCTGACGATAAGAAAACGAAACGCTAATTTGAGGGGAGGATAAATCCAAATGGCAGAACAAATCACATCAGCTAAAGCAACTGCAAAAACAGTTCGCACTTCACCTCGAAAAGCCCGTTTAGTAATTGACCTTATCAGAGGTAAAAGTGTCGCAGATGCAATTTCAATCTTGAAATTCACACCAAACAAATCTGCTGGAATCATTGAAAAAGTATTGATGTCAGCAGTTGCGAATGCAGAAAATAACTTTGACTTAGATGTTGAAAACTTGGTAGTAACCGAAGCTTTTGTTAACGAAGGACCTACAATGAAACGTTTCCGTCCTCGTGCAAAAGGATCAGCTTCTCCAATCAACAAACGTACAAGTCATATCACGGTAGTCGTATCAGAAAAATAAGGAGGGATAATCAGTGGGTCAAAAAGTACATCCAATTGGAATGCGTGTAGGCATCATCCGCGACTGGGATGCTAAATGGTATGCTGAAAAAGAGTATGCTGAGTTCTTACACGAAGATTTAAGAATCCGTAAATTTATTTCAACTAAACTTGCTGATGCTGCTGTATCAACAGTTGAAATCGAACGTGCAACAGGTCGCGTAAACATTTCAATTCACACAGCTAAACCAGGTATGGTTATTGGTAAAGGCGGTTCTGAAGTCGAAAGCCTAAGAAAAGAATTAAACAAATTAACTGGTAAAAGAATCCACATCAACATCGTGGAAATCAAAAAACCAGATCTAGATGCAAAATTAGTAGGTGAAGGAATCGCACGTCAATTAGAAAACCGTGTTGCTTTCCGTCGCGCTCAAAAACAAGCGATCCAACGCTCAATGCGTGCTGGCGCTCAAGGGATCAAAACTCAAGTATCTGGTCGTCTAAACGGAGCAGATATCGCTCGTTCAGAAGGATACTCAGAGGGAACTGTTCCTCTTCATACTTTACGTGCGGACATTGATTACGCATGGGAAGAAGCAGATACAACATACGGAAAACTAGGAGTTAAAGTGTGGATCTATCGTGGAGAAATTCTTCCAACTAAAAAAAACACTGAGAAAGGAGGGAAATAATCATGTTAGTACCTAAACGTGTAAAACACCGTCGTGAATTCCGCGGAAAAATGCGCGGGGAAGCTAAAGGCGGAAAAGAAGTAGCATTCGGTGAATACGGTTTGCAAGCTGTTGATTCACATTGGATCACAAACCGCCAAATCGAAGCTGCTCGTATCGCAATGACTCGTTACATGAAACGTGGTGGGAAAGTATGGATTAAAATTTTCCCTCACAAATCTTATACTGCCAAAGCAATTGGGGTACGTATGGGTTCTGGTAAAGGGGCACCTGAAGGATGGGTTGCACCAGTAAAACGTGGTAAAATCATGTTTGAAATCGCAGGCGTTCCTGAAGAAGTAGCTCGTGAAGCGTTACGTCTAGCTTCTCACAAATTACCAATGAAAACTAAGATCGTAAAACGTGAGGAAATGGGTGGTGAATCGAATGAAGGTTAAAGAAATCAGAGAATTAACCACTGCCGAAATGCTTGATCAAGAAAAACAATTAAAAGAAGAATTGTTTAATCTTAGATTCCAATTAGCAACAGGTCAATTAGAAAACACTGCACGTATTAAAGAAGTACGTAAATCGATTGCACGCATCAAAACTGTGTTGCGTGAACAAGCTAAGTAATTATGGAAGGAGGCCATTAAGCGTATGACTGAAGGAAGAAATCAACGCAAAGTTTATCAAGGTCGCGTGGTTTCAGACAAAATGGATAAAACAATTACCGTTGCTGTCGAAACAAAGAAAAACCACCCTATCTATGGCAAACGCATGAACTATTCTAAGAAATACAAAGTGCATGATGAAAACAACACAGCAAAAGTTGGCGACATCGTGAGAATTATGGAAACTCGTCCATTATCAGCTACAAAACGTTTCCGTTTGTTGGAAGTAGTCGAAGAAGCAGTTATTATCTAATAACACGAGATTTTCCTATATAGATTGAATGCAAAATCTGAAAGGAGGATACACAACGTGATCCAAGCAGAAAGTCGTTTAAAAGTCGCTGATAACTCAGGCGCACGTGAAATTTTGACGATCAAAGTCCTTGGTGGATCTGGTCGTAAAACTGCTAACATCGGTGATGTGATCGTTGCTACGGTTAAACAAGCAACGCCAGGTGGGGTTGTCAAAAAAGGTGACGTCGTTAAAGCCGTTATCGTTCGAACAAAATCAGGAGCTCGTCGTACAGACGGTTCATATATTAAATTTGATGAAAATGCTGCAGTGATTATTCGTGATGATAAAAGCCCTCGTGGAACACGTATCTTTGGGCCAGTTGCACGTGAACTACGTGAAAACAACTTCATGAAGATCGTTTCACTAGCACCAGAAGTTTTATAATCTTGAGACACTTATCAAAGGAGGTGCGAAACAGTTATGTTTGTTAAAAAAGGCGATAAAGTTAAAGTTATCACTGGAAAAGACAAAAACAAAGAAGGCGTTGTACTAGCAGCGTTCCCGAAAAAAGATAAAGTTATTGTCGAAGGTGTAAATGTCGTTAAAAAACACCAAAAACCTTCTCAAGCTGCTCCTCAAGGTGGAATTGTTGAGATGGAAGCGCCAATTCATGTTTCTAACGTGATGGTGGTTGACTCTACTGGTGTAGCTGGCCGAGTTGGCTACAAAGAAGTAGACGGCAAAAAAGTCCGTGTTTCTAAAAAAACCGGTGAAGTTTTAGATAAATAAAAGTTTAAGGAAGGAGGGTCTTACTGAATGAACCGCCTAAAAGAAAAATATCTTAAAGAAGTAACTCCATCATTGATGGAAAAATTTAACTATAGCTCTGTTATGCAAACACCTAAAGTTGAAAAAATCGTCATCAACATGGGTGTTGGTGATGCGGTATCAAACGCTAAAAACTTAGATAAAGCAGTTGAAGAATTAACTTTGATCACTGGTCAAAAACCAATGATTACAAAAGCTAAAAAATCAATCGCTGGATTCCGTTTACGTGAAGGAATGCCAATTGGTGCAAAAGTTACATTGCGCGGAGAAAGAATGTACGAATTCTTAGACAAATTGGTTTCAGTTTCACTACCACGTGTACGTGACTTCCATGGTGTAAGTAAAAAAGCCTTTGACGGTCGTGGAAACTATACTTTAGGTATTAAAGAACAATTGATCTTCCCAGAAGTAGATTATGATTTAGTAGATAAAGTACGTGGTATGGACATCGTTATTGTAACAACAGCAAACTCTGATGAAGAATCTCGTGAGTTGTTGACACAATTAGGCATGCCATTCCAAAAATAATTAAAGGAGGCGAACTACGTGGCTAAAAAATCAATGATTGCTAAAAACAAACGTCCTGCAAAATTTTCAACACAAGCTTATACTCGTTGCGAACGTTGCGGACGTCCACATTCAGTTTATCGTAAGTTCCATCTTTGCCGTATTTGCTTCCGCGAACTTGCCTATAAAGGTCAAATTCCCGGCGTGAAGAAAGCTAGCTGGTAAAAAGTAAATTCGCATAAGAAGGAGGTAAAAGATCAATGGTCATGACAGATCCAATTGCAGATTTTCTAACTCGTATCCGTAACGCAAACATGGTTAAACATGAGTCTTTAGAAGTACCTGCATCAAAAATTAAACGTGACATCGCTGAAATCTTGAAACGTGAAGGTTTCGTTCGTGATGTTGAATACATCGAAGATGACAAACAAGGCGTGATCCGTGTTTTCCTAAAATTTGGTAAAAACGGCGAACGTGTTATCACAAACTTAAAACGTATCTCTAAACCAGGTTTGCGTGCTTATGTCAAAGCTGACGAAGTACCAAAAGTATTGAACGGTTTAGGTATCGCAATCATTTCGACTTCTGAAGGTGTTGTCACTGATAAAGAAGCTCGTGAAAAAAATATCGGCGGCGAAGTTATCGCTTACGTATGGTAATCAAGTAGAATCTACAAGGAGGTGTCTTTAAGTGAGCCGTATCGGAAATAAAGTCGTTGTGATCCCTGAAGGAGTAACAGTTACTCAAGAAGGAAACAACGTTACAGTTAAAGGACCAAAAGGTGAATTGACTCGTACTTTCTCAGCAGATATCAAAATGAATATCGAAGGAAACGAAGTGACTTTCACTCGTCCAAACGACAGTAAAGAAATGAAAACAATTCATGGAACAACTCGTGCGAACTTCAACAACATGGTTGTAGGTGTCAGCGAAGGATTCCAAAAAGCGTTAGAACTAATCGGGGTTGGGTACCGTGCACAATTACAAGGATCAAAACTTGTATTGAACGTTGGTTACTCACATCCAGTAGAAATCACACCACCAGCTGGAGTAACTGTTGAAGTACCAGCTAACACACAAGTAATTGTTAAAGGTGCGAACAAAGAAGAAGTTGGCGAATTAGCTGCAAATATTCGCGGAACTCGTCCTCCAGAACCTTATAAAGGTAAAGGTATTCGTTATGTTGGCGAATATGTACGCCGTAAAGAAGGTAAAACTGGTAAATAATCGTTTAGAAAAATTGCATAGAAGCCAGCAGCAGGAAAAAGGTATTTGGCTGAAGTTTACCTTCAAAAAAATAAATTTTTACTTGTGCCGCAGCTTCTATTTTTCGAAACGTATTTACTGCTTGAAATAGTAGTACAATAAAAATAAAGAGGTGACAATTGTGATTACAAAACCAGATAAGAACAAAACACGTCAAAAGAGACATCGTCGTGTACGTAACAATATCTCTGGTACTGCTGAGCGCCCACGCTTGAACGTTTTTCGTTCTAACAAAAACATCTACGCTCAAATTATTGATGACGTAGCGGGTGTAACGCTAGCAAGTGCCTCTACCTTGGATAAAGAAATTTCAGGTGGAACAAAAACAGAAGCAGCACAAGCTGTCGGTAAACTAGTTGCTGAACGTGCAGCTGAAAAAGGCATTAAAGTAGTAGTCTTTGACCGTGGTGGATACCTTTACCATGGCCGTGTGCAAGCTTTAGCTGAAGCTGCTCGCGAAAATGGACTAGAATTTTAGAAGAAGGAGGAATACCATTCATGGTTTATATCGATCCAAAACATTTGGAATTAGAAGACCGCGTTGTTGCAATTAACCGTGTAACAAAAGTTGTTAAAGGTGGACGTCGTCTACGTTTTGCTGCTTTAGTTGTTGTCGGTGACAAAAACGGACACGTAGGATTTGGTACAGGTAAAGCTCAAGAAGTTCCTGAAGCAATCCGTAAAGCAATTGAAGATGCGAAGAAAAACTTAGTTGAAGTACCTATGGTTGGTTCAACAATCCCACACGAAGTAATCGGTGCTTTTAGTGGTGGTAGAATCCTAATGAAACCTGCTGTAGAAGGTTCTGGGGTTGCTGCTGGCGGACCAGTTCGTGCCGTATTAGAATTAGCTGGGGTAGCAGATATCACTTCTAAATCTTTAGGCTCAAATACACCAATCAACGTTGTTCGCGCAACAGTTGAAGGTTTGAAACAATTGAAACGTGCAGAAGAAGTTGCAGAACTTCGCGGCAAATCAGTTGAAGAATTAATCGGATAAGGAGGACAACAATAATGGCTGAATTAAAAGTTACTTTAAAACGCAGTATTATCGGACGTCCTCAAAACCAACGCGATACAGTTAAAGCGTTAGGTCTTACAAAGATTAACAGTTCAGTGGTTAAGCCTTCTAATGAAGCAATTAAAGGCATGATCAATACTGTTTCTCACCTAGTGGACGTTGAAGAAGTTTAATTAAAAAAAATCAGAACTAGAACATTAAGGAGGTGCCAAACCTATGAAACTTCATGAATTAAAACCTGCTGAAGGTTCACGCCAAGTACGTAACCGTGTTGGTCGTGGTACTTCATCTGGTAACGGAAAAACTGCCGGACGCGGACAAAAAGGACAAAAAGCCCGTTCAGGCGGTGGTGTGCGTTTAGGATTTGAAGGGGGACAAACACCATTGTTCCGTCGTTTACCAAAACGAGGATTCACAAACGTGAACCGTAAAGACTATGCAGTCATCAATCTTGATGTATTGAACCGCTTTGAAGACGGAGCTGAAGTAACTCCTGTTGCTTTAGTTGAAGCTGGAATCGTGAAAAACGAAAAAGCTGGAATCAAAGTATTAGCTAACGGGGAACTAAACAAGAAATTAACTGTGAAAGCAGCAAAATTCTCTAAAGCAGCTCAAGAAGCAATTGAAGCGGCTGGTGGATCAATCGAGGTGATCTAATGTTTAGACTATTAAAAGATGCTTTTAAAGTAAAAGACATTAGATCGAAAATCCTATTTACTGTATTTGTGTTGTTTGTATTTCGCCTAGGTGCACATATCACTGTACCAGGCGTAAATGCTGCTTCATTGCAAAACCTTTCTTCTTTGCCATTTTTCAACATGTTGAACTTGGTAAGTGGTAGTGCGATGCAAAACTTCTCCATTTTCTCAATGGGGGTTTCACCATACATTACTGCTTCTATCGTCATTCAGCTTCTTCAAATGGACATCGTGCCTCGATTTGTTGAATGGTCGAAACAAGGGGAAGTGGGTCGTAAAAAATTGAATCAAGCCACTCGATATCTGACATTAGTATTGGCATTTATCCAATCTGTCGGTATCACTGCTGGATTCAACCAATACGCTCAATTAGGTTTCGTGAATAATCCTAACGTAGCAACTTACGTAACGATCGGTTTGATTCTAACAGCCGGTACGATGTTTGTTACTTGGCTAGGAGAACAGATCACAGAAAAAGGTATCGGAAATGGCGTATCAATGATCATTTTTGCAGGTATCATTTCTAGATTGCCTGAAAGTATCAGAGAAATTTATGAAGATTACTTTATAAATATCGATCCTTCAGACATATGGAAATCTGCTATTTTTGTGGCCATTTTATTAGTAGCGGTCTTATTGATCGTGACATTCGTAACATTTTTCCAACAAGCTGAACGCAAGATCCCGATCCAATATACGAAACGTGTCGCTGGCGCGCCTACAAGCAGCTATCTGCCGTTGAAAGTAAATGCAGCTGGAGTTATTCCAGTTATCTTTGCTAGTTCGTTTATTGCTACGCCAAATGCTGTTTTACAAGCATTGAGTGGTAGATTCGGTTCTGAAAACTGGTATAAAGTGATGATGGAGATCTTTAACTATAATACAGCACCTGGTGCTACGATTTATACGATTCTGATCGTTGCCTTCACTTTCTTCTACGCCTTTGTACAAGTAAACCCTGAGAAATTAGCGGAAAACTTGCAAAAGCAAGGAAGTTATATACCAAGCGTACGCCCTGGTAAGGGGACTGAAGAGTATGTCTCAAGATTACTGATGCGTTTAAGTACAGTTGGTGCAGTCTTCCTTGGTTTAGTGGCATTACTTCCAATCATTGCTCAAATGGTTTGGGATCTTCCACAATCAATCGGATTAGGCGGTACAAGCTTACTGATCGTTATCGGTGTAGCTTTAGAAACTGCGAAACAGTTAGAAGGCTTAATGCTGAAACGTAAATATGTTGGATTCATTGAGTAAGAAAGCGTGTTGAGGTTCTTCCTCAACACACGTTCTCACACATTTATTAGGAGGGAAAACAATGAACCTCATTTTAATGGGGCTGCCAGGCGCAGGTAAAGGAACACAAGCTGAAAAAATCATTGACGCTTATGGTATTCCGCACATCTCAACAGGAGATATGTTCCGCGCAGCGATGCAAAACGAAACAGCTCTTGGCCTGGAAGCAAAGTCTTATATGGATAAAGGTGCATTAGTTCCTGATGAAGTAACAAATGGAATCGTGAAAGAGCGACTAGCTGAACCAGATACAGAGAAAGGCTTCTTATTAGACGGCTTTCCACGTACACTAGATCAAGCAAAAGCTCTGGACGCAATGCTAAAAGATTTGAATAAAAAAATTGATGCTGTCATCGATATCCATGTTGGTGAAGAAATCTTGGTCGAACGTCTAGCCGGCCGATTTATCTGCAGCAATTGTGGAGCAACTTACCATAAAATTTTCAACCCTACAAAAGTTGAAGACACATGTGATCGTTGCGGTGGGCATGAATTCTATCAAAGAGAAGATGATAAACCTGAGACGGTTAAAAATCGTCTGGCTATCAACATCAAAAATAGTGAACCAATCTTGGCTTATTATAAAGAACAAGGTTTGCTAAACACTATTGATGGTGCTCGTGAAATCGATGCTGTATTTGCAGATGTACAAAAAATCATTGAAAAATAGCACGATTGCCCGTAGCCGACTTGCATTATGCAGTTACTCTTGTCAAGTTCAATAAATTATGATAGAATATGTCAGTCCGACTTCTAGAGAATCCTCTAGATGATCCATTTTGAGAATTTTGAGGTGGGAACTGCAGTTTCCGCCATTTTATCGTGTGAAAATGCGAAACAAGTACAAGGAGGTACTGTGCGTGGCAAAAGAAGATATGATTGAAGTCGAAGGTACAGTCGTCGAAACTTTGCCGAATGCAATGTTTAAAGTTGAACTAGAAAACGGACACCAAGTTCTTGCTACTGTTTCAGGTAAAATTCGTATGCATTACATCCGTATCTTACCTGGTGACAAAGTAACGGTTGAATTGTCTCCATACGATCTTAACCGTGGCCGTATTACTTATCGCTTTAAATAATTGTACTCCGTAAAACTACAGGAGGTATTATCATGAAAGTAAGACCATCAGTAAAACCAATGTGCGAACATTGTAAAGTAATTCGTCGTAAAGGACGCGTTATGGTGATTTGCCCAGCAAATCCAAAACATAAACAACGTCAAGGATAATTGGAGGTGCTATAAATATGGCTCGTATTGCAGGAGTAGATATTCCTCGTGATAAACGTGTGGTAGTTTCACTTACTTATATCTATGGTATTGGTAACACTACTGCTAAAAAGATCTTAGCTGATGCTGGTGTATCTGAAGATGTTCGCGTTCGTGAATTAACGAATGAACAAACAGATGCTATCCGTGCAGAAGTAGATAAATTAAAAGTTGAAGGGGATCTTCGTCGTGAAGTGAACTTGAACATCAAACGTTTGATGGAAATCGGTTCTTACCGTGGAATCCGTCATCGCCGTGGATTGCCTGTTCGTGGACAAAACACGAAAAACAATGCACGTACTCGTAAAGGCCCAGCTCGCGCTATCGCTGGCAAGAAAAAATAATTCTTAAGTGAAGGAGGTTAAAACTTCATGGCAGCAAAAAAAGTGAATCGTAAACGCCGTGTGAAGAAGAATATAGAAGCAGGTATTGCACATATCCATTCTACATTCAATAACACTATCATCATGATCACTGATACTCACGGAAATGCATTAGCGTGGTCATCAGCTGGTTCATTAGGTTTCAAAGGAAGCAAAAAATCAACTCCTTTTGCCGCTCAAATGGCAGCAGAAACTGCTACAAAAGCAGCAATGGAACACGGATTAAAGACTGTTGAAGTAACAGTTAAAGGACCTGGTTCTGGACGTGAAGCAGCAATTCGTTCATTACAAGCTACAGGTTTAGAAGTGACTGCAATTCGTGACGTGACTCCAGTTCCTCATAATGGTGCCCGCCCTCCAAAACGCCGTCGTGTTTAATGAGTGCCGCTCATTTTGAGTTTTATCAGTAACGTCATTGAACAAGACACTTTTCGTTTTGAAAGGGGTAAAGATAAGAATGATTGAGTTCGAAAAACCAAGAATCGCAAAAATTGATGAAGAAAAAGATTATGGCAAGTTCATCGTTGAACCTCTTGAAAGAGGGTATGGGACTACTTTAGGGAATTCCCTACGTCGTATTTTATTATCTTCTTTGCCAGGTGCTGCCATCACTAATATTCAAATCGATGGTGTACTGCATGAATTCTCTACCATTAAAGGTGTTAGAGAAGACGTCACTCAAATCATCTTGAACATTAAAGGCTTAGCGCTGAAAATGTATGGCCAAGAAGAAAAAACCCTTGAAATCGATATTACCGGACCTGCTACAGTAACTGCTGGCGATATTATCGTTGATAGTGATGTAGAAATTCTTAACAAAGATATGTACATCTGTAGTGTCTCTGAAGGAGCTACGTTCCATGCTCGCTTAACAGTGAAACCTGGACGTGGTTATGTTCAAGCAGATGAAAATAAAAAAGAAGATATGCCAATTGGCGTTCTTCCAGTCGATTCAATCTACACACCTGTTCGTCGTGTGAACTATCAAGTTGAGAACACACGTGTTGGACACCGTGAAGATTTTGATAAATTGACGATGGAGATTTGGACAGATGGTTCAATCGAACCGTTGGAAGCAATGAGTTTATCTGCGAAAATCATGACTGAACATTTGGATATTTTTGTGAACTTAACTGATGAAGCAAAAAATGCTGAAATCATGGTCGAAAAAGAAGAAACACAAAAAGAAAAAATGTTGGAAATGACGATCGAAGAGTTAGACTTGTCTGTTCGCTCTTACAATTGTTTGAAACGTGCAGGAATCAATACTGTACAAGAACTTACAAATAAATCTGAGCCTGAAATGATCAAAGTCCGTAACTTAGGACGTAAATCATTAGAAGAAGTTAAAGCAAAATTGCACGACTTAGGTTTAGGTTTACGTAAAGAAGATTAAAACCTTTTACGAAGGAGGGAAACCAACGTGAGTTATCGTAAACTAGGACGCACATCTAGCCAACGTAAAGCGATGTTGCGTGATTTAACAACTGATTTATTAATCAACGAACGTATTGTGACTACTGAAGCTCGTGCGAAAGAAGTTCGCTCAACTGCAGAAAAAATGATCACTTTAGGTAAACGCGGAGATTTGCATGCACGTCGTCAAGCTGCGGCTTTCGTACGTAATGAAGTTGCCAGCGTGCGTGAAGAAAATGAGGACATCGTCATTGAATCAGCTTTACAAAAACTATTCAACGATATTGCACCTCGTTACGCAGAACGTCAAGGCGGATACACACGCATTTTGAAGACAGAACCAAGACGCGGTGATGGTGCACCAATGGTTGTCTTAGAACTTGTCTAAAATCACACTAATAACATCACTTTATAGATGATTCTTTTAGAGTGTTATGATGTTGGAAGATATTTTTCCGAGTCTAGCTCAGCGCTGCTCCTCAAGCGAATATCGCTTGGGGAGTAAGCACTCATCATAAAGTGTTTTTTTATACCTTCAATTAACTGTCATGACAGCTCTGCTTGAAGGCATAAAAAAACATTTTAAGCGAGAAATAATTGAAAATTTTGTCTTTTTTTGATAGTGTTAGTAGGAACTTTAGGATGAAGAAGGAGTAATCATGGAGCCAATTATTGAATTAGAGAAAATAAATTACAAATACCAGCCAGATGATCTTCGCCCCGCATTGAAAGATGTCTCCTTTACAATTGATAAAGGTGAGTGGATCGCTATTATTGGACACAACGGTTCAGGAAAATCGACACTTGCCAAAACAATCAATGGGCTACTTCTGCCAGAATCAGGGGTCGTGAAAGTCGGAAATCAAGTATTGGATGAAGAAAACATTTGGACGATCCGGCAAATGGTTGGAATGGTTTTTCAAAATCCAGACAATCAGTTCGTTGGTTCGACAGTAGAAGATGACGTTGCGTTTGGTCTTGAAAATCAAGGGATTCCCAGAGAAGAAATGCTGATACGTGTGAAAGATGCACTTGAGAAAGTTAGAATGGCTGAGTTTGCTACACGCGAGCCTGCTCGTTTATCAGGAGGACAAAAACAACGTGTTGCTATTGCCGGCGTGGTTGCCTTACGACCTGATATCATTATTTTAGATGAAGCAACAAGTATGCTAGATCCAGAAGGCCGTGAAGAAGTGATTTCTACGATCAAGAAGATCAAAGAAGAAAGTCAATTGACCGTTATATCTATCACTCATGATATTGATGAGGCAGCTAATGCTAATCGGATACTAGTGATGAGACAAGGAGAACTTGTCCGTGAAGGTACACCAAAAGAAATCTTTTCTGCGGGGCCTGAACTGATCGATTTAGGTCTAGATCTACCATTTCCTGAAAAACTGAAACGTGCACTGAAAGAACGTGGGGTAGATGTGCCAAGTGAATATATGACAGAAGAAAGGATGGTGGATTGGTTATGGACATCCGTTTTGAACAAGTAGACTTCACTTATCAGCCGAATACACCATTTGAACAACGAGCCTTATTTGACATCAATATGACGATCAAAGAAAACAGTTATACTGCATTAGTAGGGCATACCGGAAGCGGGAAATCAACTTTACTCCAACATTTGAATGCGCTTGTTAAGCCAACAAGCGGTACCGTCCATATTGGAGAACGCGACATTCAGCCAGATACGGATAATAAAAATCTAAAGCCTATCCGAAAAAAAGTCGGCATCGTCTTTCAGTTTCCAGAAGCACAGCTATTCGAAGAAACGGTGGCAAAAGATATTGCCTTCGGTCCTAAAAACTTTGGTGTCAGTGAAGAAGAAGCGCTGATACTAGCAAAAGAAACATTAGAACAAGTTGGACTGGATGAAAGCTATTTGGAACGTTCACCATTTGAACTTTCAGGAGGGCAAATGCGTAGAGTAGCAATCGCTGGTGTGCTTGCCATGAAGCCTGAAGTACTTGTATTGGATGAACCAACGGCAGGACTTGATCCTCAGGGAAGAAAAGAAATGATGGAGATGTTTTGGCGTCTTCATAAGGAACAACAGATTACTATTGTTTTAGTGACGCATTTAATGGATGATGTAGCCAATTTTGCAGACTATGTCTATGTACTGGAGAAGGGGCGAATCGTTAATAGCGGGCAGCCTCAAGAGGTTTTTCAAAACATCGAATGGCTAAAAGAAAAACAGTTAGGTGTACCTACTGCCACAGAATTTGCAGAAGAATTAATGGCTAAAGGGATGGACTTCACTACCTTACCTTTGACAGCTGAAGAATTAGCAAACGCCATCATCCATTCTGCTGGAGGAAATGCCCATGATGAATAAATTGATATTTGGTCGTTATATGCCAGGAGATTCCTTGATCCATCGATTGGATCCCCGAGCCAAATTATTAGCCAGTTTTTATTTTATTGGTATCATTTTTTTAGCAAATAATTGGGAAACATATCTTGTATTGGCAGTTTTCACATTATTTTCTGTCTTCTTATCAAAAGTAGACTTGAAATTTTTTATCCGAGGTATTCGCCCATTGATTTGGCTGATCCTCTTTACTGTAGCTTTGCAAGTCTTGTTTACTAGTGGCGGAGAAACTTATTGGAGTTGGGGTGTTTTCCATATCACTGAATTTGGTGTGATGAACGGTCTCTTTATTTTCTGCCGATTCGTGTTGATTATTTTTATGTCGACGCTACTCACGCTTACTACACCGCCTTTGGAATTATCTGATGCGATTGAGTACTTGCTTCGTCCATTGAAAGCCGTACGGTTCCCAGTCCACGAAATTTCTTTGATGCTGTCGATTGCGCTTCGTTTTGTGCCTACATTGATGGATGAAACAGAAAAGATCATGAACGCTCAGCGCGCGCGTGGTGTTGACTTTGGTGAAGGCAATCTAGTTCAGAAAATGAAAGCAGTCATTCCTTTGCTGATTCCTTTATTTGTTAGCAGTTTCAACCGAGCGGAAGATCTTGCGACCGCTATGGAAGCAAGGGGCTACAAGGGCGGGGAAGGAAGAACGAAATATCGTGTCTTGCATTGGCATAATAGAGACACGATGGTTATCATTGCTTTTATATTATTAACCGTGCTGCTGATCTTTTTAAGAGGATAAACGTTCAATGGACCGCTATCTATCCTTTTCTTGCTAATCTATTTGCAAGAAAGGATGCGAACAGTGTATGACAAGAAGCATTAGGGTCTGTGGCAGACTAATGTCACAGGCCTCTTTCTTTTATTTGAAAAAAAGAACAAACAACATTATCTGGAAAAACCACTATTTCTAGACAACTTTTTAGAAACAAAGGAGAGAAAACCATGGTACGTTACAAAGCAATCATTGCATACGACGGAACAAATTTCAATGGGTTCCAGAAACAGCCAAATGGACGTACTGTTCAAGAAGAAGTAGAAAAAACATTACAAAGAATGGCAAACGGGAAAGAAATCACGGTCTTTGGTTCGGGAAGGACAGATGCCGGAGTACATGCAATCGGGCAAGTGATCCATTTTGATTATCCAGAAGAACGCCCATTAGAACGAATGCGTTTTGCGTTAGATACCCAGTCACCAGAGGATATCGCTGTAAGAAAAGTAGAAATCGTTTCAGAAGAATTTCATGCAAGATATTTGGTCAAAGAAAAAACTTATCAATTTCGAGTGGATATAGGCAAGCCACGCAGTCCCTTTCGACGTCATTATGCCAGTTATTATCCTTACCCACTTGATTTGGGAAAAATCCAGCGGGCGCTACCTGATTTATTGGGGACCCACGATTTCACCTCTTTTTGTGCATCAGGAAGCTCGATAGAGGATAAAGTACGTACGATCTATGAGGCTAAGATGGAGGTCAATGAAACAAAAGACGAACTGTTGTTTACTTTTAGAGGAAATGGCTTCTTGTATAAGATGATACGTATCTTAGTAGGAACGCTATTGAAAATTGGTAATGGCCGATTGCCTGAAGATAGTATCCCAGCGATTATTGCGAAAAAAGATCGTAATGCAGCAGGACCTACAGCACATCCTGAAGGACTTTATTTGTATGAAGTGAAATATGAATAAGAGGTTGTAAAAAAGCTGTCTTGCATCAAGCAATAAGAACAGCCAAACCAAAATAGCTCCTCATATTTTTCGTTTGGTTGGGCTTATTGCCGCAGATGCAAGTTTTTGAACACCGTTTAAGGAAGAGGTTGTGAAATCAGCGTTTTGACCTGAGTATTAGAGAAACAAGCGGAAAAATAGTTCCTCATATTTTGCCGTTTGTTGAGCTAATACCGAAGGACAGCTGATTGAACACCGTTTAAGAAAGAGGTCGTGAGCCTGCCGTTTAACTCTGAGTCACAAGGAGCAATTTCAAAAAACAGCTTCTCACGTTTGATGAATATCGCGACTTGTGAACGAAGCATGGATAAGTGAACCTTCTTTTTGCCACACTACTTTTTTGTAACCAAAAAACGATGGAACGTTGTTTTGATTGCCCTTGATGCGGACAGTCTGAACAGGTTCCATCGTTTCTTTATTTTCTTCGTCTTCTTCTGTGTGTATTTCGCGGTTTTTCTTCTATTGTTGGATCAATCGTGCCATAAAAGGGGCGATTGCGGTCAAGGTACCAGACATAAAGAATAAACAATGCAATACATAGTACAAAAAGGATTGCACCTATCATAAATCCTTCAGGCAAGTAGCTGAAAGTAACCGTGTGTTTACCTGCTGGAACTTTTAGCATCAAGAATGCGTTTTTGAAGTTGCTGACTTTGACTGGCTTCCCATCGATCTCGGCTTTCCATCCTTTGTCGTAAGGAATAGTTGTCACCAACATAGAATCTTCTGCGGTATCTACAGTTCCAGAAGCTTTTCTGCCAGAGGCTTCCATTTCGACACCTTTTTCTTTGATCTGATTCATTGCGGCTTGATAGGCTACAACATCTAGACCAACGACTTTCGGCTCCATGAAACTTACTTCTTTCGTCCCATAAAAACTTGCAGTAAATGTCACCGTTGTCTCTTGAGGGTAATAGCCAAGATCATAGTATTGTCCAGAAATATTGATTTGCGTTTTCCTTGATGTACCATTGACAGTGATCGTTGCACTAGAACTTTCTAATTGTGCAAAATTGGTTGGGAATAAGCTTAAGTAAGCTTGTGTATTTGCAGGTACATGGACTTCCCATGTGAGCTCTTTTGGTTGATTATCTGCCGTCTCTGAATAAGTCACACCAGTCGTTGTTTTTGTGATCGTCGTATTTAACTGATTCTTCAAAGTAGGCGTATAGAATGTAAAATACTGTTCATTTAGACCAGATAATGTATTGATCAAATTTGTCTGACTAGTTAAATTATCTGTTACGGGCTGCTCAATATCATTAACGGATAACGGTGCGGTAAATGCCAGTGGCAATGCATTGACATTCTGATACAGTGTATAGTCGCCGCTTTGACCAGCTTGGCGGAAGCCATATTTGCTGAACGTGCTTTCGTTCTTAGAAATGTTGTATTTGATTCCTGTAAAGCCATCCATCAGCAAAGTATTATTATTGTAGCGGATATTCAAATTTGTTCCTCTTGAACGGAACCCTAATGTATCCAGATAAGAGGAAGAATTACGATTTCTTATAGAAGAAAACAAGCTGATGCCGCTGTAACCGTAGTTGATCGAATCATTTGACGATACCGGATCCAGATTTTCCAAGCGGTAAAACGAGTCAGAATCTTCTTTTGTTTCATTTACAAGAGCTTTCAAGTCAGGATAAGGATCCGTATACAAACTGCGGGAAGCATAATTCCAATCATCAAGGATACCATGGATCATGCTGTTCGTATTGACTAATGCCTCAGCGGACATGATCAATAACAACAATATACTTAGATGGTTGAAGGAAAGTTTTTTATGCTGATAAAATCCCACAGCAAAAGCATAGATCCCTAAGAAAACAACTGTCAATACAAAGGAAGTCATCGTCACATAGGTGTAGCTTCCTTCAGGTTTGATGCCCCATGCCACCGCAAAGAGAGCAGCTACGACCAAAATGATTCCTAACAACAGCCCACGATCGTCTTGTTCTATCCTTTCCCATCCTTTTCCTGCAAGCAGGAGAACTAAGAAAGAGAACAGATAGGCATAACGGAATAAAAACATATTCGGTGCATGCATACCATGCCAAAACAAATTCAATGGAACAAGATAAAAACTTGCGATAAGTATGGCGAAAAGACCACCGTACAAAAACTTATTTTTCAACGGTACTTTCCGACTGGCAAAATAAAACAAGCAAAGGACCAGCGGAAGCAGACCTGCGTAAATGAACGGAATCGAACCGTATTTTGTGGTGTCATAAACACCAATCATGTTTTTCATGATCAGATCCAGATAAGAAGTCGCTTCTGTTTTCAACGTAGTGATTTGACTCAATGCTTCGCCATTTGACCGAAGATCCAGTACTGCTGGCAATACAATGATCATTGAAGCGCCGCCTGCCAGTAAAGAAGTGATCCCATAAGGAACAATCGATTTTTTGTATTCTGACCAGTTTGTCAATAGACGGGCAATAAAATATAAGAAAGAAAAGACACCAATCATGAAGCCCATATAAAAACTGGATAGAAACAAGAGCAAATAGCTGATGAATAAAAGTTTCGGCCGTTTCAGATCCATGACACGATGAATCCCCAAAATCACTAATGGAAGATAAACAAAAGCATCCAGCCACATGATGATCTCCGAATGTGCAGTAATGAATGAGATCAATGCGTAACTGACGCTAAGTGCAACATGCCCCCAGCGAGGAATCTTGAACGTGCGTGCAAGAAACCAAAAAGCTAATCCGGCGCAGCCGACTTTAAGCAAAGTCAGAACATAAAGTGCATCTGGCATCATCTGGTTTGGAAAGAAGAAAACCAGTGGCGTGAAGATCCCGCCGAGATAATAAGAAATCAAAGACAGATAATTCAAGCCCAGAGAAGCATTCCATGTATAGAAAATACTTTGCTTTCCAAGAAGGACATTTCGGAAGCTTGCATGAAAATTAGAAAATTGTGAAAAGGCATCACTTGCCAAAATACTTCTGCTGCTCCCGGGATAGATCCCGATACTTAGATAAACAAGTGCTAAAATCAAAAACGGAATCAGGAAACTAGCTGCTGCGTAGCGTCCGTTTTCTCTAAAAAATGACTTTAATTTTTTTTTCATATTTATTTTCCACCAAATTTCTATGAAGTTGTATTTAGTTTATCATATCCTTGTTTTTCTCTGCTTAAAAAGAGTCTAGTTTTCATAAAAAAATAAAATTTGGGAATAAATAACTTCATAATTTGTTCGTATAACAAAAATAAACACAAAAAAAGGGGAGGAATCAAAAATTCCACCCGCCAAAATTTTTATTAAATAAAAAACCGTTCACTATCTGAACGGTCCAAGTATCATTCAATTAAACGCGTTCAACTTTTCCTGATTTCAAAGCACGAGTTGACACCCAAACTTTTTTAGGTTTTCCGTCGACCATAACGCGAACTTTTTGTAAGTTAGGTTTAACAGTACGTTTTGTTGAGTTCATAGCGTGTGAACGGTTGTTTCCACTTTTTGTCTTGCGACCTGTAAAGTAACAAACTTTTGCCATGGTAATTTCCTCCTTTGCCTTGATTTGGAGCAATAGAATAATTCAGCTCATACCAGACTAACATATCATATAGATTGGAAATTTGCAAGTACATTTTCATGGATACAATTGACATTTGTGAAGAATAATTGTAAATTAAACAGGGTTATACCTGAAATTTTGCAAGGTTTTTGAGTACTTTGGGTAACTGCCTTTTATTTCAAGTTGCGCTATGATAAAATATGATAGAAGAAAAATGGGAGTATTTTACCCGTTAAGGAGGCTCATTCATGGCTGTAAAAATTCAAACGTCAGCTGGAACCATTGAAATTACCAATGATGTAATTGCAACAGTTGTTGGTGGCGCCGCGACAGATGTGTTCGGTGTTGTAGGAATGGCCAGCAAAAATCAAATTAAAGATAATATTACTGAGATTTTGCGTAAAGAAAATTACTCAAGAGGAGTAGTTGTCCGCCAAGAAGATAATGGTATTGCTGTAGATGTTTATACGATTATCAGCTATGGTACGAAAATCTCTGAAGTTTCTCGCAACGTCCAAGAAAAAGTGAAATACAATCTAGAGGCATTATTAGGCGTAGCTGCCAATTCAGTTAATGTCTTTGTACAAGGTGTTCGTGTACTGCCAGACTAGGCAGGAGACTGGCTGATAACTCAGCAGTCGATCTGAAGGAGGATTATCTAGGTGAGTGTAACAGAAATAAGTGCAAGCCAGTTCCAGGAAATGGTGCAGGCTGGTGCGAATCGTCTGCAAGTAAATGCAGAATACGTCAATTCATTAAATGTATTCCCTGTGCCAGATGGCGATACGGGAACAAATATGAATCTATCTATGACTAGTGGAGCGAAGGCAGTAGTAGATTCAACCTCAGAAAAAGTAGGAGAATTAGCAGCAATGCTTTCAAAAGGATTGCTGATGGGTGCGCGCGGAAATTCCGGCGTTATTTTGTCTCAATTGTTCCGAGGATTTTCTAAGCAAATTCCAGATGTTGTCTCATTAAATGCTTCTGATCTTGCTGCAGCATTCACTCATGGTGTTGAAACTGCGTATAAAGCAGTAATGAAACCAGTAGAAGGAACGATTTTGACAGTAGCTAGAGAAGCAGCAAAAGCTGGAGAAAAGAAAGCGAAGAGTACAGACGATGTCGTTGAAGTGATGACAGCTGTTGTAAAAGGAGCAAAACGTGCTTTAGCTAAAACCCCAGACTTGCTTCCAGTCCTAAAAGAAGTCGGTGTTGTAGACAGTGGAGGACAAGGATTACTGTTTGTTTATGAGGGCTTTTTAAGCGCATTGAATGGAGAATTCCAAGCGGATGAAACATATGAACCTTCTCCAGCAGAAATGGATGATATGGTCAATGCAGAGCACCATCGCAGTGTCCAAGGACAAATGGCGACAGAAGATATCCATTTTGGTTATTGTACAGAGATCATGGTGAAAATCGGTGAAGGGCCTACTGTTGATAGCACGTTCGACTACGAAGAATTCCGTAACTATTTAGATGGTATTGGAGATTCTTTACTTGTGGTCAATGATGACGAGATCATCAAAGTCCACGTGCATACAGAAAACCCAGGAGAAGTCTTGAACTATGGACAAAAATTCGGTTCATTAGTCAAAATCAAAGTCGACAACATGCGCTTGCAGCATGAGACGATTTTGGAACACGATGAAGAAGTGAACGAGTTTGCGAAAAAAGAAACACCACGTATCCCGTATGGTATCGTAGCAATCGCTGCTGGTAAAGGCGTCCAAGAGCTGTTTGAAAGTTTAGGCGCTAATTATGTTATCAGTGGTGGGCAAACAATGAACCCAAGTACGGAAGACATCGTTAAAGCGATCCAAGAAGTGAACGCAGATAAAGTGATTGTCTTACCGAACAACAAAAACATCTTCATGGCAGCTGATCAAGCGGCAGAAGTAGCAGATATCCCAGTAGCAGTTGTTCCTTCAAGAACGATTTCTCAAGGATTGACGGCTATGCTTTCATTCAATGATCAAGCTTCTTTAGAAGAAAACAAAGAAACGATGACAGAAATGTTGTCTAGCGTCGTAAGTGGTCAAGTCACTCACGCAATCAGAGATACCTCAATCGACGGTGTAGAGATCAAAGAAGGCGACTTTTTAGGCATGATCGATGGAAAAATCATGATCTCTAACCCAGATATCACAGCAACAGCGTTAAGCACACTAGAACAAATGATCAATGAGGACACAGAGATCGTAACGATCTTAGCAGGTGATGAAGGAACAGTTGAACAAGCAAATGAATTTGCTGAGAAACTAACAGAAAAACATCCTGATTTGGAAATCGAGATCCACCAAGGAGATCAGCCTGTCTATCCTTATCTATTTTCTGCTGAATAATTCCTGTGACAGAATATCTTTCTAACACAGTATTCATTCATAAAAGGCCTTCGGTTAGTGATCAGGTATGATCACTGACCAAGTCCTTTTTTTGTTAAAGGAGGGAGGAAAAAATATATGCGTTCTTTAGATGATCCAATCACTATGCTGGCAGGAGTCGGAGAAAAAAGAGCGGCTAGTCTTGCCAGCTTGGGCATCCAAACGATTGAAGACTTACTGACTTATTATCCTTTTCGCTACGAAGATATTCAGGAAAGAAATCTAAACGAGATCCAAGATCAAGAAAAGGTTACTTTGAAAGGAATCGTAGTCTCTCCTCCTGTGATGAATCGATTTGGTTATAAAAAAAGCCGATTGCAATTTCGAATGATGCAAGAACATGATGTGTTCAACGTTTCTTTTTTTAATCAACCTTATCTAAAAGAAAAAGTCATTTTATCGGAGGAAATCGCTGTATACGGTAAATGGGATGCAAAGCGTAAAGCCTTGAACGGGATGAAGATATTAGGTTCTCAAACAATGGATGACTTTTCGCCGATATATCACGTCAACAAATCGATTCGTCAAACGACATTAGTTGATCTAATCAAAAAAGGGTTTCAAGAATACGGCACATTGATCGAAGAAAACCTGCCGAACAACCTTGTGGAGAAATATCGACTACTTGACCGAGCTTCTGCTGTAAGAAGTATGCACTTTCCGAAAAACCACGAAGAAAATCACCAAGCCAAACGACGTGTCGTTTTTGAAGAATTCTTTTTATTTCAAATGCGTCTTCAAGGATTGAAAAAAGCAGAAAAAGCAGAAACGAATGGCTTGGAGATCCTTTATGATGTCCAAAAATTAAAAGAATTTACTCAAAAGTTGCCTTTTGAACTGACAAATGCCCAAAAACGGGTAACGAATGAAATCTGTCGGGATCTTCGCAGTCCTCAACATATGCAGCGACTTTTGCAGGGAGATGTAGGTAGCGGAAAAACAGTGGTTGCCGCAATCGCATTATATGCCACCGTTATAGCGGGTTTCCAAGGTGCGTTGATGGTGCCTACCGAAATCTTGGCACAACAGCACATGGAAAGTTTGCAACAGCTGTTTGATCCCAATGAAGTAACGGTCGCATTGCTTACAGGGTCAACGAAAACAAAAGAACGACGGGAACTCCTTGAAAAACTAGAACGAGGAGAAATCAACGTCGTGATCGGTACACATGCATTGATCCAAGATGGAGTTGAATTTCAGAATTTAGGTCTAGTTATTACGGATGAACAGCACCGTTTTGGTGTGAATCAGCGGAAAGTCCTTCGTGAAAAAGGCTGGCGACCTGATGTCTTGTTTATGACAGCCACTCCGATCCCTAGAACGCTAGCTATCACAGCGTACGGTGAAATGGATGTATCGATCATTGATGAACTTCCAGCTGGACGTATCCCGATTGAAACACGCTGGGTAAGAACACCTCAATTAGACAGTGTACTGGATTGGACAAGGAAAGAACTGGCAAGAGGACATCAAATGTATGTCATCTGTCCACTGATCGAAGAATCAGAAGCATTAGACGTAAAAAACGCAGTGGAAATCTATGAAAAACTTCGTGAATTATTTGCACCAAAATATGAAGTTGGCTTGTTACATGGTAAAATGAAGAATCAGGAAAAAGAAGTGATCATGGAAGCTTTCAAAGATAACCAGATGCAGATATTAGTTTCTACTACGGTAATAGAAGTAGGGGTAAACGTGCCAAACGCAACCGTCATGCTGATTATGGATGCGGATCGATTTGGTTTGGCACAGCTGCATCAGCTTCGTGGACGTGTTGGACGCGGAAGTGATGCTTCCTACTGTATCTTAGTTGCTAATCCCAAAAATGAACTAGGCGTGGAGCGGATGAAAATCATGACAGAGACCACCAATGGTTTTGTACTAAGTGAAAAAGATCTGGAATTACGCGGTCCCGGTGAAGTATTCGGCTTCCGACAATCTGGTTTACCTCAATTTGCGATTGCTGACTTGGTGACAGATGGAAATGTTTTGGAGGTAGCCAGAGAAGAGGCTGCAGCTCTTTGGCAGATAAAGAATTGGCAGATGCTGCCTGAGTATCAGCCTCTAGCACAAAGCCTCCAGATAGAAAATCAGGATAATCGTTATTTCGATTAGCAGACTATGCTATACTTTATAATGATGATGGAAAAAGGAGTGGGAACAATGAAAATTGCCGTAGATGCAATGGGCGGAGATCACGCACCTCAAGCAATTGTAGAAGGCGTGGCTTTAGCGCAGCAAGATTTTCCAGAAGTAGAATTCTTACTTTACGGAAAAGAAGCAGAAATCAAGAAATACTTAATAAATGAAAAAAACATCACGATTATCCATACAGACGAAAAAATCAATAGTGATGATGAGCCAGTAAAAGCGATCCGACGGAAAAAGACTGCTTCAATGGTCCTTGCTGCACAAGCAGTGAAAAACGGCGAAGCGGATGCTATATTTTCAGCAGGGAATACAGGTGCGCTGCTAGCAGCGGGTTTGTTCATCGTAGGACGTATCAAAAATATCGAACGCCCTGGCTTGATGTCTACTTTGCCAGTAGTAGGAAAAGAAGGTGCCGGTTTCGATATGCTGGATCTTGGCGCTAACGCAGAAAACAAACCAGAACATTTGTTGCAATACGGTATTTTAGGTTCTTTCTATGCACGTAAAGTCCGAGGGATCGGACGTCCCCGCGTTGCTCTTTTAAACAACGGAACAGAAGCCACAAAAGGTAGTGAAGTGACGAAAAAAGCCTATGAACTTCTTCAGAATGAAACAAGTTTGAATTTCATTGGAAATGTAGAAGCGCGCGAGTTGCTCAATGGTGTGGCTGACGTAGTAGTCACAGATGGATTTACAGGCAATGCTGTTTTGAAATCCATTGAAGGAACGGCAATGAATATGATGGATCTATTAAAATCCGCTATTCTAAACGAAGGGATCAAAGGGAAAATGGGCGCCATGCTTTTAAAAGACGGCTTGCGTTCTTTGAAATCTGAAATGGATTATTCCAAACATGGCGGAGCTGTTTTGTTTGGCTTGAAAGCACCAGTCATTAAAACCCACGGAGCAACAGGTCCTGATGCTGTCCGCTATACGATCCGCCAAATCCACACGATGCTTGAAACAAATGTAGTAGGACAGTTAGTCGAACAATTTGAAAAAAGCGAAGAATAATATTCAGATAGCTGAGGCAATCCGATTCGTTAAAAAAAGGTGGACATTCCTGAAAAATGTCAGTAAAATTAGCCATGGTGTAGGTAATTGACAAGTGTATGATTCTTGGAGGTGAAAAAGTTGACTCGCGAAGAAGTATTTAACAAAGTAGCGAAAATTATTTCAAATCATTTTGAGATAGATACCGATAAAGTGACGGATGAATTGAACATCAAAGATGATTTAAAAGCTGATTCAATTAGTATTATGGAGTTCGTTTTAGAACTTGAAGATGAATTCGGTACAGAAATTTCAGATGAAGACGCTGAACAAATTGAAACAGTTGGCGGCGCAGTAGATTATATCAGCAGCCATCTCAAATAATTTCAATAAAAGCAAAGAAGGATAAAAAGTTGTATGCAACTTTTTATCCTTCTTTTTTTAATCTTTTTGACACGGAAAAGACATTTTTCTGATAATTCTGGCGATAATTAGAAATTATGTTGCAAAGTAAAGTGGTTTTCTATATAATTATTAATAATTCATTACACAAAGATAAGAATAACCTTTGTTATAAAACGCTTTATTCTGTGTAATGTTCTTTTTTTACTAAGAAAAACTTCCGTTTAGGAAGCAGAGAGGGGTATTCGATTGTCAGATAATCAATTATTAGAAGTTCAGAACCTACATACAGGCTTCCGACTCAAAGATGACTATTACGATGCAGTAGATGATGTTTCATTTACTTTAGACAAAAACGAGATCTTAGCAATCGTTGGGGAATCTGGGTGCGGGAAAAGTACATTAGCTACTACGATTATGGGATTACTTGATCCTAATAACACAAAAATTACAGGTGAAATTTTATATAACGATCTGAATTTAATCGAACTGAACGAAACGCTTTATAATAAAATCCGCGGAAATGATATCGGAATGATTTTCCAAGATCCGTTGTCTGCATTAAATCCTCTCATGAGAATCGAAGACCAGATCAAAGAAGGACTTTCCTATCACACAAAGATGAATGCAGAACAGCGTCAAGCTCGCGCACTGGAATTACTAGAACAAGTAGGGATTCCTAATCCAGCAAGAGTTGGACGTCAATATCCCCATGAATTATCAGGCGGTATGAGACAACGTGTCATCATCGCAATCGCAATCGCCTGCAAACCTCCAATCGTCATTGCAGATGAACCGACGACAGCCCTAGATGTAACCATCCAAGCCCAGATTCTTGATTTACTGAAAGATCTTCAGGAAGAAACAAAAACAGGGATCATCCTGATCACTCATGACTTAGGAGTCGTAGCAGAAATGGCTGATCGAGTGGCAGTGATGTACGGCGGACAGTTTGTTGAAGTAGCGGGTGTAAAAGAACTGTTTGATCATCCGAAACATCCTTATACGCGCTCTTTATTGAACTCTATACCTCAAGAAGGAAATCATGATGCAGAACTCCATGTGATCGAAGGTGTCGTTCCTTCTCTGAAAAACATGCCTCGTAAAGGGTGCCGATTTGCTCCACGTATTCCGTGGATACCAGCAAGTGATCACGAAGAAGATCCTATCCTTCATGAAGTCGCTCCGAACCATTTGGTACGTTGCTCTTGCTACAAGCATTTCCACTTTAGAGACGAAAAAGGAGAGGTGTAGATGACAGAATTAATCACAATCAAAGACCTGAAAGTTCATTACCCTATTCGCAGTGGATTCTTCAATCGAGTAACGGATCATGTATATGCTGTAGATGGTGTGGATTTTATCATCGAAAAAGGAAAGACATATGGTTTGGTGGGAGAGTCCGGTTCCGGAAAATCCACTACAGGAAAAGCAGTCGTTGGTTTAGAAAAGACGACAGCTGGACAAATCATGTATGAAGGAAAAGATGTAACGAAGCGAAGCAACCGAAAAAAAATGGGTTATAACAAAGACGTACAAATGATCTTCCAAGATTCAATGTCTAGTTTGAATCCTAAAAAACGAGTATTGGACATCATTGCAGAACCTATCCGAAATTTTGAACGGTTAAGCGATCAAGAAGAAAAGAAGAAGGTAAAAGGATTGCTAGATATCGTTGGGATGCCGGAAGATACACTTTACAAATATCCTCATGAATTTTCAGGGGGACAACGCCAACGTCTAGGAGTAGCCCGCGCTGTTGCTACTAATCCAAAATTAATCGTGGCCGATGAACCGGTATCTGCTCTGGATCTATCTGTTCAAGCGCAAGTATTGAATTTCATGAAACGGATCCAGCAAGAATACGGTCTCAGCTATTTATTTATTTCTCATGATTTAGGTGTAGTAAAACATATGTGCGACAACATCGCAATTATGTACAAAGGTCGATTTGTAGAAATCGGTACAAGAGAGGACATTTATAATGACCCGCGCCACATCTATACGAAACGTCTGCTTTCAGCAATTCCGAAAATCGATGTAGAAAATCGGGAAAGCCACAAAGAAAATCGCCGAAAAGTAGAACAAGAGTATATCCAAAACCAAAGAGAATACTATGATGCGACTGGCCGAGTCTACGATTTGCGTACGATCACAACTACACATAAAGTGGCGTTGAAAGATGGAGGTGCGAGCTAATGTGGAAAACGATTCTGCGACGTGTTTTATTGATGATCCCGCAAGTTATTATTTTAAGTGTTCTGATCTTCTTATTAGCCCAAGCGATGCCAGGGGATCCATTTACTGGTTTGATCAACCCAAACCAAGATCCGGCAGTGATCGAACAAATGCGACAATCAGCTGGATTGAATGACCCATGGTATGTCCAGTACTTCCGTTGGATCGGAAATGCTTTGCAAGGCGATTTTGGTCAAAGTTTCTTATACAAACGCTCTGTTGCTGACCTAATCGGTGAACGGATCATCAACACGTTATATCTATCGATCTTGACAGTTGTCCTTACTTATTTGATTGCTGTGCCTCTAGGGATGCTAGCAGGCCGGTATCAAAATTCGATCTTGGATAAGATCGTCGTGATTTATAACTTCTTTAGTTTTGCTGTTCCGTTATTTATCTTCGGCTTGATCATGCTGTTTGTTTTTGGTTATCGTTTAGGCTGGTTCCCAACCAGCGGTTCTCAAACACTAGGTTTGCAAGGGGGATTTATCACTCAGTGGATAGATCGCTTGAAATATATTCTGCTACCATCGATTACCCAAGCATTTCTGGCGACTGCCGTTACGATCCAATATCTGCGAAGCGAAGTAATCGATTCGAAGTCGCTTGATTTTGTCAGAACAGCCCGTTCCAAAGGGGTACCGACGAATAAAGTATTCAGTAGACATATCTTCCGGAATGCAGCGTTGCCGATGGCTTCGCAAATGGGGTATGAAATCACTTCGTTGATTGCTGGTTCTGTAGTTATCGAAAAGATTTTTGGCTATCCAGGAGTCGGGAAACTATTTATTGACTCTATTGGTCAACGAGACTACACCGTGATCACATCCTTAGTATTGATTTTAGGAATCGCGACGCTAGTGGGGACATTACTGTCAGATATCATTATGAGTATCGTTGACCCGCGTATTCGGATTCAATAAAACCAATCAGAAAGGAGAATGGATCGATGAGTGAAAAAAACAATACAGCAGTTCAAGAAAGTATCCCTCCTATGGGGATACGAATGATTGCTCGAGAATTTAAAAAAGATAAAATCGCTATTTTTTCATTAGGTTTGCTAGTGGTTTTATTATTAGTGATTTTTATCGGTGCGATGCTGACCGATCAAGATAAAGTGATGTATGTTAGTATTTTTGACAAATATGCTGCCCCAGGAGCAGTTTCGACACAAGGACAAAAGTTCATTCTGGGAGCAGATGAAGGCGGACGTGATGTATTAGGTCAATTGATCATAGGTGCTAGAAACTCTATTACGATCGGATTTGCGATCACGATCCTTACTTCGATCATCGGGGTTGGATTAGGGATCATCTCTGGCTACTACGGAGGGATCATTGACAACATCTTGATGCGAATCGTTGATTTTATCATGATTCTACCGATCATGTTGATCATCATCGTCTTCGTATCGATTATTTCCAGATACAATGTCTGGTCCTTTATTTTCATCATGAGTGCATTTTATTGGGTAGCTAAAGCCCGATTATTCCGAAGCAAGACATTATCTGAAGCAAGAAGAGATTATGTCAGTGCCTCAAAAACAATGGGAACAAGTGATTTTAAAATCATGTTCCGCGAAATCATGCCGAATCTAAGTTCATTGATCATTACGAACTTGACAATGAACTTTGCGGCAAACATCGGTATCGAGACAACTTTGACTTTCTTAGGTTTCGGTTTGCCGGCAAATGTACCTAGTTTAGGTACACTGATCGGTTATGCAAGTAATGGAGAAGTCTTAGTGAATCGGCAATGGATCTGGTTACCCGCATCAATCCTCATTTTAGTTTTGATGTTGAGTATCAATTATGTTGGACAGGCATTCAAGCGTTCTGCAGATGCACGCCAACGGTTAGGCTAGTTATAGAAGCGAAGGGGGAAATAGGAATGAAGAAAACGATTTTTGGATTTGCAACGCTGATGTCTGCAGTCGTTCTTGCAGCATGCGGGGGCGGAGGTACAGATACTTCTGGAAATAACTCTGGAGGCAACAGCAATAACAAAGAGGAATTAACTTTTCCAATCGCAACAAAAAACAATGATGATGCAATCGAAGACGGTGAATTAGAAGCTGCGGTCGCAACGGACAGTCAGTTCAAAGGATTGTTCCAGTGGGAGTTTTATCAAGATTCATATGATGCAGCGTTTATGGCACCCTCTCACGAACCATTGTTTGCAAACGATGATGATTTTAGAATCACAGATGACGGAGCTGCAACACTTGATCTAGACGAAGATACGAAAAAAGCGACAATCAAAGTAAAAGACAATGTTAAATGGTCAGATGGTGAAGATGTAACGGCGGACGATGTGATTTTCCCTTACGAAATCATTGGGAATAAAGATTACACTGGTATTCGTTATGACGATACTTTCCGTAACATCGTAGGTATGGAAGAATATCATGATGGAAGTGCCGATACGATCTCTGGAATCAAAAAGATAGACGACAAAACAGTTGAAATCGAATATAAAGAAGTAAATCCAAGCATGCTTCAATCGGGTGGCGGTATCTGGACATATGCAGCACCGAAACATACGTTAGAAGGTGTAGCAATCAAAGACATGGAATCAAGCGATCAAGTACGTAAAAATCCAGTGACTTTCGGCCCTTATTACATGAGTAATATTGTTGCAGGAGAATCAGTAGAGTACTTACCAAACGAGCACTACTGGAACGGTACACCTAAATTGAAAAAGATCACGATGAAATCTGTACCGATGGCTAGTGCAACTGAAGCATTGAACTCTAAGCTATATGACATGATTTTCCAAATGCCAACAGATACTTATGATACGTATAAAGAAATTGCTGGCTATACAAACTTAGGACGTGAACAAACTTCTTATACTTATCTAGGATTCAAGTTAGGTAAATGGAATTCAGATACAAAGAGTGTGGAATACAATCCAGATTCAAAAATGGCTGATAAATCATTACGTCAAGCCATGGGCTATGCATTAGATAACAATGCAGTAGGTGAACGTTTCTACGCAGGTTTGAGAAGCAATGCGACTTCATTGATCCCACCAGTATTCCAGTCATATCACGATGATGAAATGAAAGGATTCACACAAGATTTAGACAAAGCGAAAAAACTATTGGATGATGCTGGCTACAAAGATGTGGACGACGATGGTTTAAGAGAAGACAAAGATGGAAACAAATTAACCATCAACTTTGCTTCGATGTCCGGTGGAGAAACAGCGCAACCATTGGCAGATTACTATATCCAACAATGGAAAGAAATCGGTTTGGATGTCCAATACACAACAGGTCGTCTGATTGAATTCAACTCTTTCTACGATAAATTAGAAAACGATGATCCTGAAATCGATGTTTACCAAGCTGCTTGGAATACAGGAACTGATCCAAATCCAAGTGGACTATGGGGACCAAATGCAGCATTCAACTACACTCGTTATGAATCAGAAGAAAATACAAAATTGATCAACGATATCAGTTCAAGCAAAGCATTTGATGAAGACTATTTGAAAGAAGCCTATCAAAAATGGCAACAATATGCGTTTGAAGAAGCATTTGCGATTCCAACGTTGTTCCGTAACGAAGTATTGCCAGTCAACGACCGTGTCAAAGACTGGGATTGGTCCTATGATGTACCAAACCCATGGGCAAATGTTTCTGTTACAGCAGATTCACGTTCATAATCAAAAAAATGACCGAAAAAGGACGATGTCCTTTTTCGGTTTTTTATTTACTGTTATTTTTGTATAGCGAATAAAAATAAAGTAGTTTTTTAAAATTTTATTTTAAAAACGCGTTGAACATAAATGTGTTATTATATATAATTTAAATAGATTTTAAAAAAGAAGATTGAATGAAATATATGTTATTTAATTTAAGTCAAATAAAAATAATTGTTATTTTAAACTGATGAAAATCTTTCGCGTAGTTAATAAAAGAGAAGGTTCACACTTATCTCTTTTTAAAATAAAAAAAGGGGGACCGAACGACTGTCGCCTTGTTGCTTGTTCAAGTATGTTTCAATAGTCACTCGTGAGACACTTTAGGCACTCAAAAAAGGGAGCGGATACAAAATGAAGAGAAATGTGAAAAAGATGATAGCAAGTTCATGTACACTTATTGCCTTGAGCAACTGGATCGCACCAATCAATGCCGTTAGTGCGGCTGATCCAGCCGCTTCTTTCTTCTAAACGATGAAAAAAATCTATCGCTTCTTTTTTCTATTCACAGTCACCAGTTTTTTATATGCTATTTCTTTTGCTGGAACCGAAATGATCAAATCAGCGATTCCAGAAATCCATTCATCGATCATCATCGAAGCAGCGAGTGGTGAAGAAAATCAGCAGGAAATGTACCAGACGATTGCGAAATATGCTAGAGAAAAGCAATTGGATCTCCATAAGATCCTCTTTCGAATCGGCAAAGATGGGGAAACGTATAAAGATATCTATACGTTTGGTAAAGAAGGGTATTCGACCTATAGCTTTTCCCCTATAGCATCCGATTATCCTATCAATTTTTATGATTCTTCGAAACTATCTACTGAAGAAGTACTTGGCGGTTATATGATCACAGAGGAACCGCCTGCCAATATGATCGAAGAATTTTATGATATGGGGATGGAAATAACGATTGAAAGGGCACAATGGCCGCTTTATCTAGCTTCAGGTTTGCTATTAAGTATCGGTCAATTGTTCTGTATGCTTTTCTTGTGCTTATTCTTAGCTCTATTATTCTATAAGTCCTCTATGAGAAAGAAAGTCGGGATTCTCGAAACACTTGGACGAAGCAAAGCAAAACTAGTGTGTAAAGATAGTTTGATAGATGCGGCCATCTTCACGGTTATTTTAGCTGGCTTTGCATGGTTTTATCCCTATCTGCACTTTCTTTATCCCCAGATTCTGTTATGGGGGATCGTTGGAATCATCATCATGCACATATCAAGCAGCTGGGTGATTTATTCATGGGGATCGATTGCTGATAAAATAAAGGGACAGAAACCGTATAGATGGCTGTCCTACACGAATCACCTTATCAAGGCCGCCTTGCTTATATTTATCGTAGTAAGCGGGAATATGATCTTGTCTAGTATGGATGAGAACAAACAACTAGAACAGCAATTAGCTTATTGGAATGACATTCCTGATTATTATCACTTGAGATTTAGTAATATCACGACCAAATTACCAGATAATTCTAGAAATTTTACGAGAGAAGAAAGAAAAAAAGAAGCGAAAAGGATCAATCAGGACATGCTTCCTTTATTAGAACGAGCAGAACAATCAGGTGGGATCCTTTTGAGGGATAATGAATTTGGCCATACGAGTGACGTTCTTACCTACATTCAAAATGATGCTTATTGGTTAGTCAACCATAATGCCGTACACGAATTGAAAGTCAAAGATATACACGGAAAACCAATCTATCCATTAGAAGATGCCTTCTTCTATGTGTTGATCCCAGAAAATAAAAAGCAATACACGGATCTGATCGTTAAAATGGCAGAAGATGAAATCACTTTTTACCAAAATTCCTTCGAGTATGAACAAGACGAGTATCAGGGGGAATTAAAGGTGATCTATACCCAATCGAATCAAATCATCTTTAATTATAATTTTGATTTACTTGAGAATATCTTTTCTTTCAATCCGATCATTGTGTCCATTTCTTTGCCTTTGATCCAACCTAATATAGAGATATGGATAAGTGAGGTATCGAACGGCTCCTATTTGTTTCGAAATGGTCGAGAAGTTCAAGTGTTTATTGAAGAGAATGGCATTGAAGATGATTTTTACGGCCTAACATCTGTGAAAGACAGAATCAGCGAAGTAATTGCAAAAGCGCGTTCAGAATTTTACACAGCGCTAGTCGTCTTCTTACTGATTCTTATCAGTTTTGTTGCTATTGAACTATATGCGAGCATGATTTATGCAGAAGTAAATAAGAAAAAATCATTTTTAGCGTACATTACTGGTAAACCGCTGTTCCAGCGTCACAAAACTTACTATTTCATGACGGCGGGGATATCTTCAGGTGTTTTAGGGATCTTACTCATATGGCAGAAGGACTTATGGCCGATTGCACTGGCTGTATTCAGCTTTGAGCTGTTTTTGCTACTCCCAACGACTTATCTATCTGAGAAAAAGCAACGGCTGGAGGTGATCAAAAATGATTGATGTTAGAAAAATCACAAAAAAATACAAAGAGAAAACGATTTTTGAACACCTTTCTTTTTCTGTGCCCGCGGGTTCTATGCTTGCCATCACAGGAGAAAGTGGGATAGGTAAAACGACTTTATTGAATTGTTTAGGCCAGTTGGAAACGATAAATGAAGGGGAAATCTTGATCAATGGCCAAAAAATCAGCCGAAAAAACAGAAAAACATTTTTTCGGGAACAAGCTGGTTTTTTATTTCAAAACTATGCACTGATCGACAACGAAACAGTGAAGCAAAACTTGACCTTGGTCTCAAAAGAGGAGCAGAAAATCAAAGAATCCCTCGAAAAATTTCAGGTAGACCATTTGATAGACAAAAAAATATTTCTCTTAAGCGGAGGCGAACAGCAGCGAGTAGCTCTTGCTCGTTTATTTTTGAAAGAACCAAAGATCATCTTTGCAGATGAGCCAACAGCCTCTCTTGATCAAAAGAACAAAGAAATCGTTCTTCATGCACTACAAGAACTGAATGCAAAAGGAGCTACGGTCCTTGTGGTCACCCATGATCCAACATTGGCAGCAGAATTCGATCATGTGTTGGACATGAATGAATGGAAGAAATCAATCCAATAAACCTTATTTATGTGTTTATTCTGTTGGTTTTGTCTGATAGTTTACCAGTGATTGGAAGTGATTGGACTGTTTTTTTCAATCGTTTTATTGAAAAGTCATCAGCCAAAGATTCACCCACGATGGATAAAATGGTGTGTTCATTTTGCTCCTTTTTCAAGTGTTACTAACGGTGATTCTTCTATTGAGCATTCATGTTTCAGAGGTTCAGCTAGTACCCGCCCAAGAAGTCATTGAAAACATACGAGAATAAGGGATTGTACAAAAAAAGGAATGTGACAATAGTCGTGTCACATCCTTTTTTTGTATGAACAGTATTCAATCAGCTATTCCACGGTATTCGTTCAAGAAACGGCAAAATATGAGAAGCTGTCTTTCTGTTTATTTCTCTAATACTCCAAACTAAACGGCTTTTTCACAACCTCTCGTCAATCACTAGGATTATTAAAGCTTTACTTACCTTTTACCCGAACCATTTCAAATTTAACAAAAAACCAGTATAATAAGGAAGTATCGAAAAAATATCCATAAAAGGAATGTGGAAAATGGACAACCAGCTGACAAAAGAACTAAAAGAAAATTATAACATCGTTTTTCACGATCTAAATTTGCTTGAACAAGCTTTTACCCATTCATCCTATGTGAATGAGCATCGCAATCTGCAATTATCGGATAATGAACGACTTGAATTTTTAGGAGATGCCGTTTTAGAATTGATGGTTTCTCAGTATTTATTCCGTTTATATCCTCATTTGCCAGAAGGAAAATTGACAAAAACACGAGCAGCGATCGTTCGCGAAGACAGCTTATCGAAATTTGCCAAAGAATGTCACTTTGATCAATATGTTCTGTTGGGCAAGGGAGAAGAGAATTCAGGAGGACGTACGCGACCAGCATTGCTTTGCGACCTATTCGAAGCTTTTTTAGGCGCGTTATATCTTGACCAAGGATTCGACACGACCCATGCGTTCATCGAAAAAGTGATTTTTCCTAAAGTCAAAGCAGGTGCTTTTTCACATGAGATGGATCATAAAACAAAATTGCAAGAAGTCTTGCAAAAATCAGGTGATGTATCGATCGAATACCGATTGATCAATGAAGAAGGTCCAGCTCATGAACGAGTATTTTGGATCGAAGTTTACGTAGATGATCAATTGATTGGCACTGGACAAGGAAAATCGAAAAAATTAGCAGAACAAGCTGCGGCGGAAAATGCATTGGCAGCACTGTAAAAGTAAGTGAGGGAAAGCTTTGTATTTGAAACGAATTGAAATAGCCGGTTTTAAATCATTTGCAGACAAGACAGTCATTGATTTTGAAAACAGCGTCACAGCAGTGGTTGGACCAAATGGCAGCGGAAAAAGCAATATTACAGAAGCTATCCGCTGGGTATTAGGAGAACAATCTGCTAAAAGTTTGCGAGGCGGAAAAATGCCGGATATCATCTTTGCCGGTTCCGATACCCGTAAGCAGCTGAATATTGCAGAAGTCACAGTGATTTTAGACAATAGTGATCATTATCTGCCATTGGAGTACAATGAGATCAGTGTAACCCGCCGTTATCGACGGACTGGGGAAAGCGAGTTTTTCATCAATAAACAAAGCTGCAGATTAAAAGATATCCAAGAATTGTTCTTAGATTCTGGATTAGGAAAAGAATCGTTCTCAATCATTTCTCAAGGAAAAGTAGAAGCGATTTTCAGTAGTAAACCGGAAGACCGTCGTGGGATCTTTGAAGAAGCAGCTGGTGTGTTGAAATACAAGCAGCGGAAAAAGAAAGCAGAACAAAAGCTTTTTGAAACAGAAGACAACCTCACCCGCGTCCAAGACATCATCCATGAATTGGAAGAACAGTTAACTCCTTTGGCCGCCCAGAGTGAGGCAGCAAAGGAGTTTTTACGGCTAAAAGAAACACTGACTCAAACCGATGTTTCTTTGATGGTTGCTGAAATCAAGACAGCAAAAAAAGATTGGGACAACAAACAAGCACAGCTTGCGAAATTCAATCTAGAATTAGGCAAACTATCTGAGTCGATCCAAGAACAAGAATCCATTTTGGCGAAGCAGCGTAAAGAAAATGCGCAAGCCGACCGTCTGATCGAAAAAAATCAGCAAGTATTATTAGATCTTTCGGAAAAACTGAAGCAGACAGAAGGACAAAAAGATGTTTTGCAGGAGCGGACAAAGCATACACAAAAAAGCTCGCAAGAATATCAAACTTCATTAGCAGAAGCACAAAAAAAGGTTAAACATTTTGAAAAGCTTCAAGAAAGCTTGATGAAAGAAGCAGCAGAAAAAGAAACAGAGATCCAAAAAGCTGAAGCAAATCTCATAAAAACACAGCAAGAATTAGAAAAATACCAAAAATCAACGAAAGAATTATTGGCAGAACTAAGAGATCAATATGTTGATTTGATGCAAGAACAAGCAGCTGTAGGAAACGAACTGAAGTATCTGGAACGTCAATATGTACAAGAAACAGCAAAAAGCAAGCAGACGTTAGCCAAGCAATCGGAAGTAGAAGCATCAGTAGATCGATTGATCTTACAAAAAGAAGAATTGACACAAAAGCAGGCGCAGCTAAAATCATCTTTAACTGAAACAAAAGAGAAGTTAGAACTGATCCAACGAAACGGGAAAAAGTTCCAAGAAGCATTAGCAAAAGAACAGCCTAAAATGTATCAATTGATGAATCAAGTCCAGCAGCTGCGTGCTCGTCAGAAAAGCCTTCAAGAGATCCAAGAAAACTATTTTGGTTTTTACCAAGGCGTTCGATTGGTCTTGCAGCATAAACAGCAGCTTTCCGGTATTGTCGGAGCAGTGGCTGAACTGATCGACGTCCCTGCAGATTTCACGTTAGCCATTGAAACAGCTTTAGGTGGAGCAGCTCAACATGTCATCGTTGAAAATGAAAAAGATGCTCGGCAAGCCATCACGTATTTGAAACAGCAAAGAGGAGGAAGAGCAACATTCCTTCCGCTGACGACAATCAAACCAAGACAGTTACCAGCTCATATATTGACACAAGCAGCAGCTATAGAAGGGTTTATAGGGATTGCCAGTGAACAAGTTGCTTATCCTGATCAAATCCAAACAGTGGTTCAAAACCTGTTAGGAACGATTCTTTTAGCAAAAGACTTAACTAGTGCCAATGCGATCGCGCAAACGATCCGCTATCAATACCGAGTGGTTTCCTTAGAAGGTGACGTGATGAATGCCGGAGGATCCATGACAGGTGGAGCGAACAAACGAGGAAACCAAGGCAGTTTGTTTGTACAAAACCAAGAATTGAAACAGTTGACTAGTGAATTCGAAGAAGCAGATAAACAACTTCAAGTGCAAGAAAAGAAAGTTCAGGAGCTGCAACAAGAAACAGCTCGTTTAGCCGAAGAACAAGAAATTTTGCGTACACGAGGCGAACAATTACGTTTCGAAGAACAAGAAGCGACAAATCAGTTGCAAAACATCATAAACGAACTTGAACGTTTTGAAAAAGAAAAGCAAATCTCAACTTTTGAGACACGTGAGCTACAGCAGTTTATCGAAGATTACGAAAAACAAACGAACGAGTTGAAAGACAAACAAACAGATCTTGAAACGCAACGTCAACAAATCGACGAAGAGATCAAATCTTTAAGTCAAGAAAGTGACCAGATGGAAGCCAGAAGAGCACAAGTGCAAAGTCAAAAAGCACAAGAACAAGCAGATCTTGCTGTCTTGAAAGAGCAGTTTAATCATCTGCAGATCCAGCTCCGCGGTGCCCGGGTCCAAAAAGCAGAGGCAATCGAACGTCAAGAAGCGATAGAAAAACAGTTGGCGACATTGACAGCAGACTTTTCTGATCATGAAGTCACAGAAGAAAGTTTGGAAAAACAAATTAACGAATTATCTGCTCAGCGAGAAACATTGAAAGCTGAGTTGGCAAAAGCCAAAGAGCAGCGAGATAGAAGGCAGAGGGAAATCGATGAGCTTGAAGCAGTCTTGGCAGAGCGTAATCGTGAGCAAAAAGCACGACTGTCGGAACAATCCAAATTAGAAGTCCAAAAAGACCGAGCTGAAATGATTTTAGATAATCATTTGACCTATCTGCAGTCAGAATATCAGCTGACATTTGAGAAAGCTTCCCATGACTATCAAGAAACAACCGATATCGAAGACAGCAGAATAAAGGTTGCCTCCTTAAAAGAACAAATTGAAAAGCTAGGACCAGTAAACTTAAATTCAATCGAACAATACGAACAAGTCAGTGAAAGACATACCTTCTTAGCAACACAGCGAGATGATCTGTTAGCAGCGAAAAACCAGTTGTTTGAAACGATGGATGAGATGGATGATGAAGTGCGGACAAGATTCAAAGAAGTATTTGAAGCTATCCGTCAAGAATTCAAAATTGTCTTTCCTAATATGTTTGGCGGCGGTAAAGCTGAATTAGTATTGACAGAACCAACGGATCTGCTGAAAACAGGTATTGAGATTGAAGTACAACCTCCTGGCAAGAAACTGCAAAGTTTAAGTTTGCTTTCCGGAGGAGAACGAGCACTTACAGCCATTGCGCTGCTCTTTTCTATTATCCGTGTCTGTCCTGTTCCGTTTTGTATCTTAGATGAGGTAGAAGCAGCGTTAGATGAAGCAAATGTGAAACGTTTTGGTCGTTACTTAAGCGACTTCCAAGATGACACACAATTTATCGTAGTCACACACCGCAAAGGAACGATGGTCGCAGCAGATGTACTGTACGGAGTGACGATGCAGGAATCCGGTGTATCAAAAATCGTTTCTGTACGGATGGAAGATATCAATGAAGAGGCGAAAATCAACGAAACGAAAGTGTAGGAACGAAAATGATCAAATTAGTAGCAATCGATTTGGATGGTACATTATTAAATGAACAAAAGCTGATTTCAGATGAGAATAAACAAGCATTAGCACAAGCAAAACAGCAAGGGGTCAAGATCGTTCTATGTACAGGACGCCCCTTAGCTGCAATGGCGCATTATCTGCAAGAATTAGGGCTGGTAGATGAGGGTGATTACAGCATCACTTTCAACGGCGGTTTGGTACAAAAAAACGATACTGGTGAAATCATGGAAAAGAAAGTGATGGAAGTATCAGATATCCAACGCTTATACAAATTGGCTCAGCAATTGGATCTGCCACTAGATGTTTTGTCTGACAATGTGGTTTTACAGCTGCCTAGTGCCCCAAGAAAGCAATCCTTGTACAATGTGTTGAATAAGCTGCTGCAATTCCAACCAGCGGATATAAGCGATATTACAGATGAATTTGTGCTTAATAAGGCAGTAATCGCTTATGACCAAGAAGAATTAGATCCTAAAATCAAAGAAATACCAGCAGAATTCCATGAAATGTATGAGATCATCAAAACGAGAAGTATGCTTTTGGAATTTATGCCAAAAGGTGTCACAAAAGCTTATGGTATTTCTTTATTGGCAAAAGATCTTGGTTTGAAACAAGAAGAAATCATGGCAATCGGTGATGAAGAAAATGATTTACCGATGATCCAATACGCTGGTCTAGGCGTAGCGATGGAGAATGCTGTGCCTTTCGTCAAAGAAGCAGCAGATTTTGTGACAGCCAGCAATGAAGAAAATGGCGTAGCCAAAGTGATCCAAAAATTTGTATTAGAGTAGGGGGGAGTCAAATGGGATTTTTTGATAAAATCAAGCGTGCTTTTACTGGCGAAGAGAAAACGGAAGAAGTTGAAGTACAGGAGAAGTACGACAAGGGTTTAGAAAAGACGCGTAAAACATTTGGTGAACGGATGAATGAGCTGTTTGCCAATTTTCGAACAGTCGATGAAGACTTTTTTGAAGAATTAGAAGAAACACTTATCGGGGCAGATGTAGGTTTTGAAACAGCGATACGAATCACCGAAGCGTTACGTCAGGAAGTGAAACTCAGAAATGCGAAAAAATCGGCAGAAGTTCAAAATGCGATCATCGAGAAACTTGTGGATCTCTATGAAGCGGAAGGAATCAATGAAGTAAATGAACTAAATATCCAAGAAGACGGACTAACAGTTATTTTGTTTGTCGGCGTCAATGGTGTAGGGAAAACAACAAGTATTGGTAAACTTGCCCATCAGTTCAAAAACGAAGGTAAAAAAGTGTTGATGGCAGCAGCAGATACCTTCCGTGCTGGAGCAATCGACCAATTAGTTGTCTGGGGCGAACGCGCTGGTGTTGAAGTTGTTCGTGGCAATGCAGGCGGCGATCCAGCAGCTGTCGTATTCGATGCTTTGGAAAGAGCAAAGACAGAACAGGCAGATGTTTTACTAGTTGATACTGCAGGCCGACTGCAAAATAAAGTGAACTTGATGAACGAATTGGAAAAAATAAAACGAGTAATCCAGCGGGAATTACCAGAAGCACCCCAAGAAACACTACTTGTATTAGATGCAACAACTGGTCAAAACGCGATGGTTCAAGCAAAACAATTCAAAGAAACAACAGATGTGACCGGTCTTGTTTTGACAAAATTAGATGGTACAGCAAAAGGCGGTATCGTACTTGCTATCCGTAATGAATTGCATTTACCAGTGAAATTGGTTGGGTTGGGTGAAGGAATCGATGACTTGGAGCCGTTTGATCCAAACGATTTTGTCGTTGGATTATTCAAAGGATTGCTAAAAGAAGAATAACCCATGTCTAAAAAGCAGGAGCTGTGACAAAAGTTGCAGCTCCTTGTTTGAATGATTATTTTTAACATAGCTGTGTTTTTGATGCCTTCATTTTTATACTTATTTGTAAGCGGTTCTCAAACAATTTCGTTCTTTTTCTTAGACTTTTTGATTATAATTAGATTCATATGAATTGGAGGTCACTTAATGATGAATTTTAAGCAATTATTATTGCATGACAATGCGCGCCCTTTTATCGACCAAGCTCGATTTGGTATAGAACGGGAAGGACAGCGGGTTGATCTTGCAGGAAATCTAGCAAAAACCGATCATCCAGCAATCTTTGGCGATCGATCTTATCACCCCTATATCCAAACAGATTTTAGCGAAACACAAACAGAGATGATCACCCCTGTTACCGATTCTATTCCCGAATTATTTCAGTATCTGGCTGCTGTTTATGATGTGACTGCTCGTTCTATACCGAAAGAAGAGATGATCTGGCCATTAAGTTTGCCACCTGCCTTACCGGAAAAAGACGAAGAAATCATTATTGCAAAATTAAAAAATTTCGAAGATGTTTTGTATCGACGTTATTTAGCAAAAGAATACGGGAAGCGAAAACAAATGGTAAGCGGCATCCATTTCAATTTTGAATTTGGTGACGAATTGTTAAGAACATTGTTCAGCCATCAGGAAGAATTTCAGGATTTTTCTGAATTCAAAACAGAACTTTATTTGAAAACAGCGAGAAATTTTTTACGCTATCGCTGGATGATCACTTATTTATTTGGTGCTTCACCGATGAGTGAGAAAAACTATTTTATAAATGAATCGCATCCGCAAGAACCTGTTCGCAGTATTCGAAACAGTGCGCTAGGCTACACGAATCATCCAAATGTGAAAGTTTCCTATGCTTCCATGAAACAGTATTTAGCAGATATTGAGCGAATGATCGAAGAAGGGAAACTTTCGGAGGAGAAAGAATTTTATACACCGCTTCGTTTCCGAGGCGGAAAGAAAGTCGCAGATCTGGCAAAAACAGGCGTTCGTTATATTGAATTGCGGAATATCGATCTGAACCCTTACGCAAGGCTGGGAATCAATCCGGAACAAGTTCGTTTCTTACAATTATTCCTGATGTATATGCTATGGACAGAAGAAAAAGAAGACAGTGACCAATGGGTGGCAGAAGGTACGACTCGAAATAACAAAGTAGCACTAGAACAACCATCACATCAGACTGAATTTCATCAAGAAGGTAAAGAAATCCTTGAAGGGATGAAGCAAATGCTGGTTGAATTGGATTGGTTGGATTCTCTTTATTTAGTGGAGGAAGCATTGACTCAAATGGATCATCCCGAACAAACGTTAGCAGCGAAACTCTATCAAGAAGCACAGCTATCGAGCCAGCAAGAAGTTGCTGTGGCATTGGGGCATCAATATTATAAAGAAAGTCATGAACGTCCCTATCAGTTGGCCGGTTTTCGCGAAATGGAACTTTCTACTCAGATATTTATGTTCGATGCCATCCAAAAAGGTGTCCAAGTCAAAGTATTAGATGAGTCGGATCAATTTTTGCGTCTGCAATACCAAGACCATGTAGAATATGTGAAAAATGCAAACATGACAAGTAAGGACAGCTATATCGTTCCACTTATCATGGAAAACAAAACAGTAACGAAAAAAGTTTTAAAAGAAACTGGGTTCCGAGTACCAGGAGGCGCAGAATTTTCATCCATGGAAGAAGCCGTAAAAGCTTATCCAAGATTTGCCGATCAGGCCTTTGTGATCAAACCTAAGTCCACAAATTACGGGTTAGGTATCACGATTTTCAAGGAAGGGGCTGATCTGGAGGATTATCAAGCAGGATTGGCGATTGCTTTTCGTGAAGACAGCTCGGTTTTAGTAGAAGAATTTATGCCGGGAACGGAATATCGTTTCTTTGTAATTGATGGAGAAGTCCAAGCCATCATGTTGCGAGTCCCTGCTAATGTTATTGGTGACGGTATCCGAACAGTGAAAGAACTTGTTGAAGAAAAAAATAGTGACCCTTTGCGTGGAACGAATCATCGTGCACCGTTGGAATTGATCCAATTAGGCGAATTAGAACAATTGATGTTGAAAGAACAAGGGTTAACGATCGAATCAGTTCCTCAAGCCAATCAAATTGTTTATCTAAGGGAGAACTCAAATATCAGTACGGGCGGTGATTCGATCGATATGACGGATGAATTTTCTGAAGCTTACAAAAAAATCGCCGTTTCTGCGGTAGAAGCACTAGGAGCTAAAATCAGTGGTATTGATTTGATCATACCAGATAAAGAAATCGATCCTACAACCGATAAAAAAGCATACGGGATCATCGAAGCAAATTTCAATCCAGCGATGCATATGCATGTTTATCCTTTTGCAGGAAAAGGCAGAAGATTGACGATGAATGTATTGAAATTGTTATATCCTGAAATATTTTAAACGAAAAAGCTTTTGACAGATTGTCCTATTTGTTGTCAATCTGTTCAAAAGCTTTTTTGCATGTAAAAATTTATGTGTTTTTTCGTTTTAAAATAAACGATCCCAGAAGCTTTTTTTCTTTTTTGGTTTTTCTTTTTCAGCTGGCGAAGAGTTTTCTTCTGGGTATTTTTTTTCGATATCGATCACAGGTTCATTTACTGCTTCTTTTGCTGTTAAGAGCAATCCGAATTCCTCAGGATTTGCAGTGACGTGATCGTTGACTACAGTGAAACGGCTATTGTTTTTCGTTGCTAGCTGGATATATTGGTTTTGGACAGAAAGGGGTAGAGCCCCATTCAAGAGTATGGAAGCATCTGGATGTTTTTTGAGTTCTTTTAAAAAGTTTTCTTTGTTTTTCGGTTGGATCATTTCAGCAACAGTCATACTAAGATAGCAACGTTCCCTGAATGTCCCTAAATATTTATGCTGTTCTTCAGGGTTCACTAAAGGTGTACCATAAAGTCCCTTATCCAAATGGCTTTTTACATCATCTTGTGCCATAAAAAATACCCTCCTTCTTCTCTTTGTCTTTCTTACGATTATAGCATATTCCCAATAATACCTAAAACATATGAAAAAGCGGTTGCTTTTGTTCAACGATTCACTTAAAATAAGAATGAAAATCATTCTCAATTAGAAAGGTGGATTGGATGCGCTACGGACGACTAGTAGCATTATTAGTTATTTTAAGTAGTATTTCATTGTTCATTGGAGTATCGAATGTACAATTGTCAGAATTGCTCCAGTTAAATGGGCAAAGTTTACAAATCTTGCTAGCGACTCGTTTGCCGCGAACGATTTGTTTGATCCTTGTGGGAGCGACTAGTAGCATTTGTGGGTTGATCATGCAACATTTGACCCAAAATAAATTTGTTTCACCGACGACTGCGGGCACGATGGATAGTGCGCGTTTAGGTATTTTAGTGGCCATGATTTTCCTACCTGGGGCATCCTTGATTGTCCGATCCTTGACTGCATTTTGCTTTGCTTTCGCAGGAACATTGCTTTTTTTATCCCTTACGCGATTGTTCCCCCAGAAAAATCAATTGATGCTTCCGTTGATTGGGGTCATGTTAGGGAATATCATTGGTTCAGTTGCTACTTTTTTTGCTTATCAATTCCAGTTGGTACAAAATATGACTTCGTGGCTTCAAGGGAATTTTGCGACTGTGATACGTGGAAATTATGAGTTACTGTATGCTGTTGTTCCATTGCTGCTCTTGGTTTGGCTATTTGCTTACCGATTTATGATCATTGGTCTGGGCGAATCATTTGCAGTAAATTTGGGAATAGATTACCAGAAGATGCAGCTTTTAGGTATTGGCTTGGTTTCATTGGCTAGTGCAGTCATGTTGATCATGGTAGGAAGCATTCCTTTTATCGGAGTGATCATTCCGAATCTTGTCTCTAAAATATATGGAGATCAAGTGCACAAAACCATTGGCGTAACTGCTTTAGCAGGTAGTTTGTTCTTAGTATTTTGCGATCTTGTCGCTCGCGTGTTGATTTTTCCTTATGAAATACCAGTCAGTGTGATCGTTGGAATCATCGGTGGGGCTATCTTCCTTTATCTTCTGATAAGGGGGCGACGATATGCTTAAAAAGCCGTCTATTTTTATTGGTATGCTTGTTCTAGTTCTATTTGTTACAGGAGTGTACTTGACGATCCATACATATGGAAACTGGCATTTTGCGTGGGCATTGAGGAGTAAGAAAATTTTTGCATTTATCCTTGTCTCGCTAGCTGTCAGTAGTGCTACGATCAGCTTTCAGACAATTACGCATAACCAGTTTTTGACTCCTTCCGTATTGGGACTTGAGTCGTTATATGTCCTTGTCCAAACGGTCCTTTTCTTCTTTATCGGAGGAGTGACGATGCTTCAGCAGACAGGTACAGGTTTTTTCTTATTGAACGTTGGGCTGATGGTCGGGTTGAGTCTGTTGTTATTTTTCTTTCTTTTGAAAAAAATGAAAGCAAATCTTTTTTTGTTACTGATGTCAGGGATGATTTTAGGCACGCTTTTTGGTAGTGTCAGTACCTTTTTACAAGTCATCATGGATCCGAATGAATATGATTTGCTTCAAGGGAGATTATTTGCAAGTTTTGGCAATATCCAAAGCCAGTATCTTTTGCCTGCTTCTTTGATCATTATCGGCTGCTGGTTCCTGTTATTTCGATATCGACATGTGCTAGACGTTTTCCATCTTGGGAATGAACAAGCTGTAAACCTTGGGATAGACACAGATCGATTTGAATTTTTGATTTTGTGTTGTGTCAGTCTTTTGACAGGAACATCAACGGCTCTTGTGGGTCCAGTTACTTTTTTAGGGTTTATTGTCGCAAATGTCAGTTACCGTGTATTTTCTACTTATCGTCATGGTCAGCTATTTATCGGAAGTTTTCTGGTAGCTATGCTGTTTCTGACAGGCGGACAGCTCGCAGTAGAGCAGGTTTTCGGCTGGAATACAACAGTGAGTGTCGTCGTTGAATTTGTCGGAGGAATTTATTTTGTCACAAAATTGATTCGCGAAAGGAAGAGTATCCTATGATCGATTTACAAAAGGTCCATAAACTGTACCATGGAAAATCAGTGGTCAAAGATGTACAGTTAACGATTCCTGAAAAGAAGTTGACTGCTTTTATCGGTCCAAATGGTGCTGGAAAGTCAACGGTGTTGTCGATGATCAGTCGTTTGATACCAAAAGATACAGGTGAAATCTATTTAGACCATAACGAAGTAAAGGCTTGGAAATCCAATGAATTAGCCAAAAAATTATCGATCCTACGACAATCGAATGAAATAAATGTCCAAATCACCGTGAAAGAATTAGTAGAATTTGGACGATTTCCTTATACGAAAGGAAAATTGACGACAAGAGATCAAAAAATCGTTCAGGAATCACTGGAACACCTCGGGTTAGAAGAAATAGCAGATCAATCGATTGACACTCTTTCAGGAGGTCAACTCCAACGTGCGTATATTGCAATGGTACTAGCGCAAGACACGGATTATATTTTACTGGATGAACCTTTGAACAATCTAGATATGAATTTTGCTGTTCAAATCATGCAGATTTTGAAAAAGTTAGTACAAGAAATTGGGAAAACGATTGTTATCGTTCTTCATGATATCAACTTTGCTGCAAGTTATGCAGACGAGATTGTTGCAATGAAAGAGGGGCGGTTATTTACGCAAGGAACGACCCAAGAAATGATAAAAAAAGATGTATTGGATGAATTGTACGAAATGGACATACGGATTTGTGAGATTGAAGGCCGCAGATTCTGTCTTTATTTCTAAAACTAACATTAGGAGAGAAGAGATGAAAAAATTAGTAGTAGGTATCTTGATTCTAGCATCATTTGGTTTAGCAGCATGTGGAAATAGTAACAACACCAGTCAGGCAGATACAAAGAAAAGTACGCAAGCTGAAACAGCATTAACGATAAAAGACAGTAATGGCGATCAAATCGAGGTGCCAAAGAATCCTGAAAAAGTCGTCGTATTCGACAATGGTTCTTTAGATACGATGGATGCTCTTGGTGTTGGAGATAAGGTAGTTGGAGCAGCTACGAGCAGCCTTCCTGAGTATCTTTCCTCCTATAAAAAAGTAGAATCAGCAGGTGGGATCAAAGAACCAGACTTAGAAAAAATCAATCAGCTTCAGCCAGATCTGATCATCATTTCTGGCCGGCAAAGAGAGTTTCAAAAAGATCTAAGTCAAATCGCTCCGACTATTTTCCTTTCTTTAGATGCGAAAAAGCCATGGGAATCTTTCCAGCAAAATGTCACTACTTTAGGGGAAATCTTTGGGAAGCAAGAAGAAGCCAAAACTCAATTAGAGGAATTATCCAATGCAATCGATCAGACGAAAAAGAAAGCAGAAGCGTCTGATAAAAAAGCACTAGTCACACTTGTGAATGAAGGGCAATTGTCAGCCTACGGATCAGGTTCTAGATTTGGTTTCATCCATGATTTATTTGGCTTTGAACAAACGGATGATCAAATCGAAGCATCCACTCACGGTCAAAGTGTTTCTTATGAATATGTGCTAGAAAAAAATCCGGATATCTTATTTGTGGTAGACCGAACAAAAGCTATTGGTGGAGACGACAGCAAAGATGATATTTCTGCCAATGAACTGGTAGCACAAACGAATGCTGGTAAAAATCAGCAGATCATCTCTCTTGAACCAGATGTCTGGTATTTAAGCGGGGGCGGTTTAGAGTCAATGAAACTGATGATCGAAGATGTGGATCAAGCATTTAAGTAGAATCAAAAATAATCGAAAAAATTGAACCTACCTCTAAAAGTTAGATTTTCCAGCTAACTTTTAGCGGTAGGTTTTTATGTGTTTGGGAAATCTTTTTTCTTTAATACACAGGTTAAAGTGCTGATTTCACAACCTTTATTCACGCATGTGTCTCAGCAAGCGGTTGATAGTTGATGATCTGCATTTTTCGATAAAAATCGGCAGGAAGCTTACTCCAACGTTTTAATAATTGATAGAAATAACTTTCTTCTGCTTTGATCTTATACTCGCTTAATATCAATCCGAAACTATTCGTTTGTTTTGCAGCTAATTTTTTATAGATATCCAATGCTTTTGTTTTATCTTCATTGACAAAAAGTGTTTTTACTTCAATATAAGAACCCTCGATGTTTTGTGTTTCTTTGATAAAATAGATACTTTTTATATATTCTTTCATAGTGATTCCTCCAAAGAAGTCTTTTTATTTGATAAGTTTACTTTACCGAAGAGTTGTTAATAATCCGTGAACAAAAAGTTATTCTTTTTCCAATAGTTATTAAGGGATGTTTATTTTTTAGAATATACTTTGTTATTTAAGGAATGGATAAGGTTGGACAAATAACAGGTTGCTTTTTGGAGCCTGCTTCGCTATAGTAGAGAAAAAATAACGAAAGAAGCGGATTTAGATGGGAGAAGAAATTAAAACAGACCTTGTACTGGCAGAAAATCAATGGATAGAAACAGAACGACTTATTTTACGACCCGTCACTTTAGCAGATACAGAGGATGTATATGAATATGCAAGTGATGAGGTAACGACACGGTTCCTCTTTCCCGCAAACCAATCATTAGCAGAAACAAGAGCAACTATTGCTACATCCTTTATAAAGGACCCTTTAGGAAAATATGGTATAGAACTAAAAAAATCAGGTAAACTGATCGGAACGACAGATATTCGTGTGAATGACCATAACGGGACTGCCGAAATCGGATATGCGCTCAATTCTGCCTATTGGGGAAATGGCTATATGCCTGAAGCTACTGCTGCTTTGCTGAAACTAGGTTTCGAAAAATTAGATCTTGTAAGGATCTTTGCTACCCATGACGTGAGAAATTCCAATTCGGGACGGGTAATGGAGAAGTTACATATGAAAAAAGAAGGATTGATCCCAGATGCTGAGCGAAGAAATGGCGAAGTGGTTTCTTTAGTGATAAGAGGAATCACAAAATCCGAATGGTTGGCTCTCCAACAAACAAGAAACAGCTAAAACCAGACAAATTAGTTGCATCTGATGAATAAAGTGATTATTCTATGACGTGAGGTGATACAGATGAAATTAGAAGTGACAAAAGAAGCGCAAGAAGTATTGAAAAATAAATTAGAAGCAGATGATCAACTTTTATTAGATATCGAAAACGGCGACGGTCCATTTGCAGAAAGCCAAGTCAGTTGCCAATTAGACACGGCATTTCGATTGATCATTGTTAAAAAAGATACACAAAAAGATCTAAGTCTTTATTCTGTAGTGGCTGATACACCAGTTGGACCAATCAAAATCAAAGACAGTGCAATACTTTACATGGATGATCCATCAACACTTGCTTTAGAACCAACTTACAATAGTTTACAATTAAAAGGACCAAGCGGTTTGAGAAAAGGCAACTTGCAAGTTGTTCGAAAAGACTAGAGGGATAAAATGGGAAAATTGGCGATCATCAGCGACTTACATGTGGACATCAATAAATTCGGCGAATCAGAGCTGATGCAGCTTTGGCAAGTTTTGCAAAAGCACAAGATCACTCGGCTTCATCTAGCCGGAGATACGGCCAATAAAGTAGATCGATGCCTAGCTGTTGTCGAATTTTTCGTCAATAAAGGATTATCTACGACCTTTCATTTCGGCAATCACGAGTTGGCAGATGTGCCCAATGAACAGATGATGGACCATTTTCCAGACCCACATTTTTTAAATGAACGGTATATTGCTTTAAATGAGCAGACCGTTCTTTTAGGGATGAATGGCTGGTACGACTATCAGTTTTCCGAATTGAAAGATTACGATGCAATCGTACGAATGAAACGTTTGTATTGGTATGATCGGTTCATCCAGCGTGGGAAAACAGATCTCGAGGTCAATGCAGAAATGCTTGCAGCTGCAAAAAATTTGCTAGACCAGTTGGAAGCAAAAAAGCTTGAGGTCATTCTATCCACTCATTTCGTTCCTAAACGAGCATTTATCGTGTATCAATCTGCTCCTTATGAGCGTTGGAACAAATTAAATGCGTTTTTAGGATCAGAATCATTCGGGAAATTATTAGACCATTACTCAAATATCAAGCAAGTAGTTTTTGGTCATACGCATCGGCGGTTCGAAGATCAGTTGATCCATGGAGCAATTTATAGTTGTCGACCATTCGGTTATTATTATGAATGGCAACTGACTCGTGATTTTGTTTTGAAAGAACAGTTGTTAGACAGCTATGATCCTATGAAATTACGTGTACTCTTGCGTGCCCATCATCCAGCTTTCCAGCACTATCAAACACAACATTTGCAAGAGGAATTTGAACAAGCGATGACGATCATTTCGTATTGAAAGAAACAGTTATACCTATGTATGTTTAATTGATTAATAAACACATTCCATAAAAACAAAAAAACTTGGTACAACATTCGTGTACCAAGTTTTTTTGTTTTTCTATATCTGTGGCATCATGAGAGAAAGCAATAACGGAAAATTCATTCTATTCAAGATAAATCAAGTCGTCCCTTAGAAGATAATATAGGGATTTTCTTTCCAAATATTTCTTGATCTTCCGCAGTAATCATTGAGTCAGTGATTAGGTAGTCAGCGTCTTTTATAGAATAAAAACTGTAAAAATCTTTTTTATTTATTTTGTGGTGATCAGCAACAATAAATCTCTGTTCAGCAATATTCAACGCACATTTTTGAGTTAATCCTTCGTCTTCATTTGAAGTATAGATAGCAGTTGTATCTAATCCATTTACTCCGATAAAGCTTTTCATCACATGGATTCCTGAAATAAAATCATTTGCAATCGTCCCCACAAATGCACCTGTTTTACTCCGATAAGAACCGCCAATCAAAATCAATTCAAATCTTGGATCATGTTTGAATTTGTCAAATACATGTATGGAATTCGTGATGATCTTGGCATGGTTCACGGTTAAAAACTCATAGACTAGTTCGATGGTTGTACCTGCACCCAAAAAAACAGTCTCGTCTTCGAATATATTCTCAGCAATGATCCTTGCAATCTCCAATTTTTCATTGAGATGGATATGTTGTTTTTCTCGATGGCTTAGCTCAGTAAGTATATCGTTCTTATTGTCTTCAATGATTCTTGCACCGCCATGTACACGAATGATCAGTCCTTTATCTTCTAATTCTTGAAAGTCTCTACGAACAGTCATGTCAGTTATATTAAGTTCATTGACGATGTCTCTTACTTTTAAGAATTTATATTGGCTCAATAAATCCATCAAATACTTTTGACGTTCTTCTTTTATCATTTTTTTCTTGCCCCTCGTTCAAGTCCTTCTTTTATGTCCGAATTAAACATATTATATTTTGAAAATAAAGTCAATTTTAAACAGTAACTCTGCTTTGACAGGAATGGCTTCTTCTTTTATGATATGTTTGGAAGAAACAAAAGCAAACAAAAACAAACAAAGGGAGAAGTCGATGAATAAAGAAGAAGCAGCAATGATTGGATTTGAAGTAGTTGCATTTGCAGGAGAAGCACGATCCAAATTAATGAAAGCGATTGAAGAAGCAGAAAAGAAAAATTTTGAGCAAGCAGAGCGGCTAGTAGAAGAAGCTCATACCAGTTTGATGGAGGCACATAAATCTCAAACACAAATGTTAGCAGCTGAGGCAAACGGTGAATCAATCGAAATCGGTTTTATCATGGTCCATGCACAAGATCACTTGATGACGACGATGTTGTTGAAAGATACGATCAGACATTTATTCAATATCTACAAAAAAGCGTAAGGGGGCAGAAGCAGTATGAAACAGCTGATACAAACAATCGAAAAGATGAAACCTCATTTTGAAAAGATTTCGAATAATCCTTACTTGAGAGCGATTAGAGATGGCTTTATCAGCCTTATACCAGTGATTCTTTTTTCAAGTTTCTTTTTGTTAGCTGCCTATGTTCCAAACGCCTTCGGTTTCCATTGGGATACATCAATCGAAACGATTCTAATGAAGGCTTACAACGGATCAATGGGTATTCTAGGTTTGCTTATGGCCGCTACCGTGACAAAAAGTTTGACGGAGACTTTTAATAATAAACTACCCAAAACCAATCAAATCAATCCAACTTCAACGATGATTGCAGCATTTATCGGATTTGTGATTATTGGCGTGGATGCGATTGAAGGCGGTTTCTCTTCTGATTTTATGGGAACAAAAGGATTGTTGACAGCTTTTGTAGTCGGATTTATTGTCCCAAACATCTATCGTTTCTGTGTCAAAAACAATATCACTGTAAAAATGCCTGAAGAAGTTCCAGGGAATATTTCGCAGACATTCAAAGATCTTATCCCAATCACGTTAGCAACTGTCTTTTTTTGGTTATTCGACTTAGGGTTCAGGCATTTAGCAGGAACAGGATTCTCAGAAAAGATTATTGAATTGTTCCAGCCAATTTTTAGTGCTGCAGATGGATATTTAGGACTGGCATTGATTTTTGGTGCAATGGCTTTTTTCTGGTTTGTCGGTATCCACGGACCTTCTATCGTAGAACCTGCAGTTGCGGCAATCTATATTACAAATGTTGAAGCGAATCTTCAGCTCTATCAAAGTGGTGAACATGCACCACGGATTCTTTCTCAAGGGATCCAATATTTTGTCGCTACTTTAGGTGGTACAGGAGCTACGCTTATCCTAACATTCATGTTTGCTTTTTTGGCAAAGTCGAAGCAAATGAAAACGATTGGCCGTGCTTCTGCTATCCCTGTGTTATTTGGTGTGAATGAACCGATCCTGTTTGGTGCACCAGTTGTTTTGAACCCGATTTTCTTTATTCCTTTTGTGACTGCGCCAATCTTAAATGTGTGGATTTTTAAGTTTTTCGTCGATACTTTAGGGATGGATGGATTTATTTATAATTTGCCATGGACAACGCCTGGACCAATTGGTTTGATTTTAGGAACAGGATTTGCTGGATTAGCAGTTTTATTAGTCATACTATTACTGATCGTTGATTTTTTAATATATTTTCCATTTTTCAAAGCATATGACAATGAATTAGTGGCAAAAGAAAACCTTGAGGAAGTAAAGACTGAACCAATCTTTACAGAAGAACCTCCTATAGCTGAACAAATGATTACAGGGTTAATGGAAGAAGGTGGTCAAAAAAATGTATTGGTTCTATGTGCAAATGGTGCAACAAGTTCTATGTTGGCTAATGCAATCAAAAAAGGTGCTAAAGCTCGAGCTATCGATATTGAATCTACAGCAATGGCTTATGGGCAACACAAAGATTTAATCAATGAATTTGATTTGATCGTTTTAGCTCCACAAATGGCTTCAATGTTTAAAGAATTGGAAGAAGATGTAAAAAATTACAAAACAAAAGCTGTTTCTACTAGTGGAGCGGAGTATGTGGCTTTAGCGAAAGCGCCGAATCAAGCAGTAGATTTTGTTTTTAAAAATTTAATTTAAGGAGGTAGAGAATGAATAAGTTTCCGGAACATTTTGTTTTTGGTGCTGCGACAGCTGCTTTTCAAGCAGAAGGTGCACTATTAGAAGGAAATCGAGGGAAGAATTATTGGGATGATTATTTAAAAGAGCAAGGTATGTTTGATCCAAGTCTAGCAAGTGATTTTTATCATAAATACCCAGAAGATCTAGAATTCTGCCGTGCATTCGGTATCAATGGTCTTCGTATTTCTATTGCTTGGTCACGGATATTTCCTTCAGGTGTCGGAAAATTTGATCCATCCGGTGTTCAGTTTTATCACAAATTGATTGATGAATGTATAGCTAATGGAGTGGAACCCTTTGTCACCTTGCATCACTTTGACACCCCTTTATCTTTGTTCGAAAAGGGCGATTGGCTTTCTCAAGAAACGATTATTGCTTATGTTGATTTTGCGGAGTTTTGTTTCAAAGAATATGGGAACAAAGTAAATTATTGGATCACGTTCAATGAGCCTTGGTCTGTAGTAGCTGGTCAATACATTATTGGTCATTTTCCACCGAATATAAAATACGATCTTCCAAAAGCCATCCAAGCCATGCACAACATGATGGTTGCCCATGCAAAAGTAGTTGAAAAGTATAAAAAGGCGGAGTGCCTAGGGGAAATCGGTATTGTCCACATCTTGGAATCAAAATATGGTATTACCAATCATCTTGAAGATACACGTTCTGCAAGAAAAGAACATATTTTAGCAAATCAATTTTTATTAGACGCTACTTATAGGGGACATTACGCTGAAGATACTTTGGAAAGCATCGAAGAGATTCTTCACGAAAACGAAGGAGTGTTGAAAACTACACGTGAAGAATTTGAGATATTAGCTTATGCAGCTGATCAAATTGATTTTATTGGAGTCAATTATTATGCTAGCCATTTCGTAAAAGCTTATATTGGTGAATCTGCTATCCATCACAACGGTACGGGAGAAAAAGGAAGTAGTCGTTTTGCATTGAAAGGGGTCGGAGAAAGAGTCAATAACCCTGAAGTTCCAACAACAGACTGGGATTGGCCAATTTATCCGCAAGGGCTAGAGGATATGTTGGTCTTTATCAAGGAACGGTATCCAAACTATAAAAAAATCTATGTAACAGAAAATGGAATGGGCGAAAAAGATGTGTTATGTGACAAGCAAGTGCAAGATGATTCTCGAATCGCTTATATTTTCGTACACTTGAAAGCCATTTTAAAAGCTATTGAGCGCGGGGTAAATGTAGAAGGTTACTTTGTATGGTCATTGATGGACGTGTTTTCATGGACAAATGGCTATAAGAAACGCTATGGCTTATTTTATGTCGATTTTAAAAATCAAAATCGATATGCGAAAAAAAGTGCCTATTGGTATAAGAAAATCAGCAACAGCAAATTGCTTGAATAAGGAAGAGAGGTAAGAAGATGCGTATAGTAATCGGTTCGGATAAAGATGGAATGCAACTGAAAGAAGTGATCAAGAAAGATCTAATCGAAAAAGGATTTATGATAGCAGATAAAAGTGAGATACCTTCGGAAGATTTTGTAGCATCTGCTTTAGCCGTCGCGAATGATCTAATGAAGAATGAAGGAAGTTTAGGTATTACAGTAGACAGCTACGGAGTAGGGAGCTTCATCACAGCAACAAAAGTCAAAGGAATGATTGCAGCAGTAGTTTCAGACGAACGTAGCGCTTATATGACTAGAGAGCACAATAATTCTCGCATGATTGCTCTTGGATCGAAGATCATAGGAGAAGAGTTAGCGTTATCGATCGTAAAGGAATTTTTACAAGCAACTTATGTAGGTGGTCGACATCAAGTTCGTGTAGATATGTTGAATAAAATGGCATAAAAAAGGAGAAAGTATGAAAATCGCAATTGGTTGTGACCACATCGTCACAGATACTAAAATGGCTCTATCAGATTTTTTGAAAGCAAAAGGACATGAAGTATTAGACATGGGAACCTATGATTTCACACGGACTCATTATCCCATTTATGGAAAAAAAGTAGGAGAAGCAGTAGTGATGGGAAAAGCAGATCTAGGGGTCTGTTTATGTGGGACCGGGGTAGGAATCAATAATGCAGTAAACAAAGTTCCAGGTATTCGGAGCGCATTAGTGCGTGATATGACAACAGCTATCTATGCAAAAGAACAATTGGATGCAAATGTGATCGGGTTTGGCGCTCGAATTACTGGAGAATTTTTGATTTGTGATATTCTTGATGCTTTCATTCAGGCAAAATATCAAGAAACGGATGAGAACAAGCAATTGATTGCTAAAATCAAACAAATCGAAAAAGCTAGTGAGTATCAAATTGATCCGAATTTTTTTGATGAATTTATCGAAAAATGGAATCGCGATGAATACCAAGATTGTGAGGCTAATCAATGATTCTAACGATTACGATGAATCCTTCAATCGATGTTTCTTATCCATTAACAGAATTTAGTTTAGATGCAGTCAATCGTGTGAAAAATGTGAAAAAAACAGTCGGTGGGAAAGGATTGAATGTCACACGCATCTTGAAGCAATTAGATGCAGAAGTGATGGCGAGTGGATTAATTGGTGGGGTTTTAGGGAAAGAAATCAAAGAGAGGTTAACGCAAGATAATATCCTTCATGAATTTTTGTCTATCAAAGGCGAAACACGAAATTGCATCGCTATTTTACATGAAGGTCAGCAGACGGAAATCTTAGAAAGTGGACCAATTGTTTCTACACAAGAGGCTTCTGACTTTCTCAATCATTTAGGAAAATTGGCAGTAAAAGCTGATGTTATTTGTTTTTCTGGTAGTTTGCCTCAAGGACTTCCGATAGATTTTTACCAGCAAATGATACAAGTCTGCAGACCCAAGCCGGTCATGTTAGATTGTTCTGGTGAAGCATTGATGACAGTACTTAAAGGAGAGTCTAAACCGTATTTGATTAAGCCAAACATACAAGAATTAGCGGAGTTATTAGATCAGCCTATCACTACGGATGTGAAGAAACTGAAAGTAGCTTTATCGGATCCGTTGTTTGCTGGTATTGACTGGGTTGTAGTCTCGATGGGTAGAAAAGGTGCATTTGCTAAACATTCGAATCGATTCTATCATGTGATGATCCCTTCAATCAAAGCCTTAAACCCTGTAGGTTCTGGTGATGCAATGTTAGCTGGTTTAGCGATTGCTATTGAAAAAGAGAAATCAGTTGATGTGGTGCTGAAGCAAGGAAATGCTCTGGGAATACTAAATGCACAAGAAGAAACCACGGGTTATATTGAGTTAGTAAATTATCATACATTAATTAAGCAGATACAAATAAAAGAAGTCTAGGAGGATATCGATTTGAATGAAGAAAAACGACGATTTATCAATCGCTTATGTAGTAGCGAGGGGATAATTGGTGCTTTAGCAATCGACCAACGTGGTGCATGGAAGAAAATGATTGCTCAATTCAGTGAAGCAGAAGACACAGAGATTGTAGAATTTAAGAAAATCGTTGCCTCTGAATTAACGGAATATGCATCATCTATTTTATTAGATCCAGACTACGGGCTACCTGCTGCTGATGTAAAGAACGAAAATTCAGGATTGTTGTTAGCTTATGAGAAAACCGGCTATGATCTCTCCACTCCTGGACGCCTTCCAGATTTGTTAACTGCTTGGTCAGTCAAGCGCTTGAAAGAAGCTGGTGCGGATGCATGCAAAACACTGCTATATTATGATATTGATGAATCTGAAGAAATCAATCATCAAAAGCACGCCTTTATTGAACGAATTGGTTTGGAGTGTCAAGCAGAGAAGTTACCATTCTTTCTAGAATTGCTGTCTTATGATGCAACCATTCCTGATTCAACATCGAAAAAATATGCACGCGAAAAACCCCATAAAGTGATTGGAATGATGAAAGAATTCTCTAAAACACGTTACGGGGTGGATGCACTAAAAGTAGAAGTGCCAGTCAATATGAAATATGTCGAAGGGTATGGGATAGATGAAGCCATTTATACAAAATCAGAAGCAGCAGCTTTTTTCAAAGAACAAGCTGAATCTACTCCTCTGCCTTACGTTTTTTTGAGTGCTGGTGTAACCTCTGAATTATTCCAAGAAACCTTACATTTTGCAAAACATGCCGGTTCTACTTTCAACGGTGTTCTTTGTGGTCGTGCCACTTGGGCTGATGGAATCAAACATTATGTCCTTGATGGAAAAGAGGCAGCAATTGAATGGATGAATACACAAGGACGAGCAAATATCGAAAGCTTAAATACCGTATTGAAGGAAACCGCGACACCTATTGATTTTAATAAGTTCTAATATTTTTTCTATTATTACTACGGCAGTGATGGAATATCATCAACGACAAAGAAAATCCCTGTTAAATATAAGGATAAGTAAGAGCAGTAGATCCATTTATCGTGGATCTGCTGCTTTTTTGCTGTGGAGAATAGTTAGCGAATGTTTATTTGATCAATTGGTTCATAACATAGGGAGTACTAGATGCAAGCGTTTATTCTTTTTTTATCTGATACTGTCAAAAAATAATATAATATGTATTTTTTATTTACTTATAATAACTATTGATTGCAGTCTTGACAGTCAAGTCATATTTTGATGGATGGGGGTGTGAGACGTACAAATGATTTTAAAGACTATGACAGCTATAGTTCTAATTTTAATTGCATCAAGCGGCAATAGAAAAATAAGAATCAAAACGGACTGATGATCACCTAACAACTAATCGACATATATGAGCAGACACGGGACGATATTCTTCTCTCTCATAAGTTCCGTAAAGCAAACATGTGCTATGGATCGATTGTATATTTATTAAAAAAAGAAAGAGGAATGGCAATGATGAAAAAAGAAACTATATTAGTAGCAACGATGTTATTCAGTATGGCAGTAAGTGCGACTTTTGTCTCTGCAGCTGAAGTATACCCAAAGGAATATAACACAGACGGAACGATCACATTTGAAGCAGGAGATGAGGGAATAACTCCTCCAGTTGATCCGGAAGATCCTGATCCCAACGTCCCTGTCGATCCAGTAGACCCTCCAAGTCCTGGAACAGGAGGAGCATTATCGATTGATTATGGATCAAAATTCAAATTTGGGACTAAAAAAATTTCTACTGCAGATAAAACGTATTATGCATCTGCTGATGAAATGACTGATGGTTCTAAAAAACCGACATATGTCCAAGTGACAGATAAAAGAGGAACACTATCTGGGTGGAAATTAAGTGTAGCACAACCAGAACAATTTAAAACTGCCAGTGGGGACGAACTAGTTGGAGCACAGCTGAAGTTTACGAAAGGACAGGCTGTTTCTTTGGTTGATCCAACATATACACCTGAAACGGTTAATTCTGAATTAACGCTGACACCAGGAGGAAATAATACGTTAGCAATCAATGCTAAATCAGGAACAGGTGTGGGGACTTGGGTCTATCGATTTGGTGCGAATGAAAATGAAAATAAAGATGCGGTACAGCTTTCGGTACCTGGTACATCTGTCAAGTTAGCGCAACAATATTCTACTAAATTAGTTTGGACATTAGAAGATACACCCAATAACTAGTTTACTTGCAAGAACAATTGAAAATAAGCATGCAGTCAAACGGTTTTGTGAAGACAATCTAAACAAAGGTTGGTAAAGGCCAAGCTATATTAGTTTGGACAGGAACAGTTCATCTGGGAATTCAACGATCAGGAGGAAAAGATATAGTGAAAAAGAGAAGGATCGCGCTCATTTTAAGCAGTCTATTAGCGACTAATATCTTTCCGATTATAGGGTATTCTTTGGAATCGAATCAGTTGGTGAATGATAATAGAAGAGTCGAAGAAAGCAAAGAGGCTTCGACATTCGATCGTTTAACAGAATCCAGCCAGATCCAAGAAAGCAGTGAGAATTCAAGTACTACTGACAGTAAAGAGACCACTGACAAAGAAGAATCTGAAGAGTTAATCAAACAGCCATTGGAGAATGCCCCGACTTATCGAGTGGGGCTGCCTAATGATCCCAATATTATTTCTATTGATAAGATTTTTCAACAACCTATCGGTACCAGCACGTCCATATTGGAAAACGGGAAGCTATTGCAATTGAATCCAGCAGAGAGGTCTCAAAGAGGAGCTATTTGGTCAAACAATAAAATCGATTTACGCTCAGATTTTACATTTAAATGTTATTTATATTTAGGAAATCAACGAGATAAAGCAGGAGATGGTATGACTTTTACATTGACTGGTGATTCTAGAATGGCTAATGATCCCAGTCAAGTTATCGGTTCCCCAGGTATGGGAATTGGTTCTTATTCGACTCGATCAGGACAGCCTTATGTCGCAAATGCACTCTCGATTGAGTTCGACACATATAAAAATAGTGGCTCTTCTGATCGAATGGATCGTGAAATAACTGCCGATAATAAGGGACATGGACATGTCGCCTTTGTCACTCCTAAACCAAATAACAACAATTATTCCGGAGAGCATACTGGCGTAACAGTAGCACCTACTTTTCTCTCTGATGGTACATGGCGTACATTAATCATTCAATGGGACGCGTCTCAAAGAAGTCTCACCTATGATCTGGAAGGTGTCGGTCGCTCTTCTCACATTGTACCTGATCTCATCAGTCAATTCGGTTCTACAGAAGTAAATTGGGGATTTACTTCTTCAACAGGTACATTTTTTCAAGAAAACGCTATCGCGATGACGCAACTTCCATCTAATGTGTCATCATCAGCTGATGTAAAAGTCAATGATAGTGATTATGGGGCCATCGCTGAAGTTGAAAGAAACGATAAGATAACTATCAGAAATACATTGAAAGTTACTGGGAATTTTCTTGAAGATAAGAAATTGGAGACTAGTATAGACCTACCACAAGAATTAAATATTCCTGAGCGTATCTTGATCAACGGAAATCAAGTTGATGCCAAAGATATCCTGATAACAGGAAACCGAGTCACACTCAATCTAGGAGATTATTTTGTTCTTGGAGATACATTGATTATTGAGTTGGAAACAGACTTGCAAGAAGTCATTCCCGAAAAGGTACTGACTATGCACTTTGAATATCTTGAGAATGCAAAGTTAATTGAGCAGTCAAATGATATAAGTCTGACGATTGCGAAGCTGAAGGAAATAGATGTCCATGTTTATTATAAAGAGAAAGAGAGTCAAAATGAACTCGCAGAAATGAAAACAATCACTGGAAAAATCGGAGAGAGTTATAAAGAAGTTCCTATTGATATTGAGGGATATGTTTTTGACTCTGATTCAGCGAATACAGAAGGTGTCTTTTCCGAAAATACAGCGGATATCTATTTTTATTACAGAAAAGGAAAGCTTTATCTTTCAGCGGCTCCTCAGTATGTAGATTTTGGGCAACATAAAATATCCAATAAACCATTAAGTGTATTTGGGCAGTTCTCAGGTGGATTGAAAATCATGGATGAACGGGCTTCTGGAGGTTGGATATTACAATTGAAACAAGAAAAAGTTCTTACAAATGGAACGTTTGAACTCCCGGAAGCTCTTTCGTTTGTTACTTCTGAAGAGACAACGGTTATAGGGTCATCTGCTGTTACGATTTTTGAAAGTGACCAAAAAGGCGAAAGTGATTTGTCTGCTATTTTAGATTCTACATCTCAACATGGAATCAGAATAGATATTCCTGTAGAAAATCAAAGGATTGGAACATTTGAGGGGAAACTATCCTGGATTCTTGCAGATGTTCCAGAAAATTAATAAAAAGAGAAGATGAGGACAAAAGCATGGATCACCAAGGACAACAGGAACCATAAATACTTATTTCCTGCACAGCTTAAAATGGCAGAGACACGCTTTTGTTCCCATCTTTTCTTACATATGATGAAAGGAGCGATTTTCTTGAAACCAAAACAGCAATTATTTATAACACTCCTAGTTATTATAGGGACACTTTTTAACCAGTTACCAGTGACAGCTAGTGCATTCAATTTTTCGGTGACGCCAATAACTTCAGAGAATCAGATCGATAAAAGAAAAACTTATTTCGATCTCCAACTTGTTCCAGATCAGGAAGTAGAATTAAAAGCAGAATTGATAAATGATACGGAAAAAGAAGTGAAAATCGACATTTCTGTGAATAGCGCAACGACTAATTCAAACGTAATGGTTGAATATGGAAAAAATGAGATTGAAAAAGACGAAAGTCTAATCTTTGATCTGATCGACTATGTGAGTTACCCAGAGACAGTGACACTGGAACCTAAAAGCGTTCAAACCGTGGTTTTTCATGCCAAGATGCCAAAAGATCGATTCGATGGCGTATTGGCTGGTGGAATCACATTCAAAGAAATTGTGACGGAAAAGGATCAAACAGAAAACAAGGATCAAAGCTTATCGATTGAGAATGAATACGCCTATACTGTTGCCTTGTTAATGCGACAGACACTGAATGAAGTTGCTCCTAACCTAGTACTCCATGAAGTTAAACCTGATCAAATCAATGCAAGAAATGTCATTTTAGCAAACGTCCAAAATGATCAAAAAACCTATATCAATCAAGTAGTTATTGAAACAAAAATTACAAAAAAAGGACATTCTGAAGTTTTATATCAGGAGGAAAAAGAAGGATTGCAGATTGCGCCGAATACAAACTTTTCTTTTCCAACAGCTTTGAATGGTCAGCCACTAACTCCAGGCGAATATCATCTCACAATGACCATTCTAGGAAATGAAAATGAAAACGGAAAATTCTCAAGAAAAAAAGAAAATACCACCATCAACTATACCGACCAATGGATATTTGAAAAAGTGTTTATGATAGACGGGAAAGAAGCCAAGGAATTGAATACGAAAGATGTGACGATTAAAAAGGCCAATAATTGGATCTACATCTTGGAAGCGCTAATTTTCTTGTTGTTCGTTTTAATACTTATCCTTTGGTTTATTTTGAGAAAGAAAGAAGAGAAAGAAAAGTAAAATCAAAATAACAAATAATAGTTTTTCCTTATTGCGTGATATTTAAGTCCTTTTTCGATAGTATAAAATGCTTTTGTATTAGCGTAGATGCCTATAAGTAAATGATATAATCATTATAACAGGTATAACAGCAAGAACGGCCGAATAAACGAATAAGAAGGGATAGTAGCAGTGAAGGAATGGAAACAGCAATATACGTAGAAAGAGCTGATGGCTAATGAATTATGAGTTTTTTTAAGCAAGGAAGATTATAGAAGTTATTCATTACTTAAATATTTAGAAGCAAGCTCAAATTTATCAGAATCAATCTCGGATATTCAAGAGAAACTATCGTTATCGACATTTCTCTTGAAAAAAACTATCGATAAGCTAAAACATGATTTACAAATGTTCGATTTAGAGAAAAATTTTCGTCTAACTGTTAGTGAATTGATGATATGTTTGGAAATCAATGGTAAAAGTTCTAGTAAAGCCCTATTATCTCGCTATATAACAGATTCTTTATCCATGAAAATGGTATTGGCTTTCTTTCAGGAAAAATATATCTCAATAGAAAATTTTGCTGAACAGCACCATGTGAGTTATTCTGTGGCGTATAAAGTATTGCAAGGGCTGAAAAGAAATCTAAAAAAGTATCAAATTTTTTTTGAGAAAAGAAAGTTGACAGGAAATCCTAAAAACATCCGCCTTTTTTTATATAATCTTTTTAACTCAACAGAAATAAGTGTTGAAAAGTTGTATGCGCTACCTATAATTATAAAAACAGAAAAAATGGTAAAAAATTTAAATCGGTATTATCCTCTTTCCGCTTATGAAAAAAAGAAATTATTCCACTTTTTAGCAATCAATCTATTGTCTGAACAAGAAGATTCTTTAGATATTGTCAACAATCAGCCGCTATTTTTCTCAGATATAGGATTTTTCTATCTAAAAGGAGTACTGGAGACAGAATCAGTTGTTTTTATCTGTAAGATCTTCTCGTGGCTTTATCTCCATGATAAGTTAGATCAAAAGTATTTGAGGAAAAAAGAAGATGAAACAATCGAATGGTTGAATGAGCGGTTCATTGAAAGTTTTGAAAAACGGTTCAAACGGTTACCGAAAGAAACGAGAAAATCGATCCAAAATGAGTTAACCAAAATACATTTTAAACTTTTGCATTATACCCTTAATAAATCGGATGAATTTCCACTAGATATTTCTTTTTTTAATCAAAACTATCCTACATTTTATTGCTATCTATTAGAGTATATGAATGATCTAATGTCAAAACACAAAGAGTTGCTTCAAGATAAATTTTTTCTTTTTTTCAGTTATTTATTGTTATTGATCAATCACATACCCGTTCAACTAGTTTCTGAGCCAGTAAAGATCATCATCGATTTTTCCTATGGTGCTGCCTATAATCGATTTATCAAGAAAAATTTAAGTTTGTACATTAATCTGAATACGGAAGTGATAGAGGCTGGAAAAACTGATTTTCCGGATGTTATAATCACGAATAGAAACAATTTATATGAAGAAAGTGTGTCTCAAGTAGTGGTTTGGCTTGATCCGCCAAGAGCAGTAGACTGGGGGAACCTTACAAAGATTTTGTTGACTATCCAAGAAGAGAAATACAAAGACAGCAAAATTGACAAGCAAATAGACGATTTTCCTGAAGAAATCATCGACAGGATCGAATAGTGAACTTCTTTTAGAAAGTCCACCTGCTTTTTCTAAAATAAAAAAACTTGGTACGCAATCGCTGTACCAAGTTTTTTTATTTAGCTTTTAATTAAGCCATAAATAATAATTTATATAAGAATACTGCTACGACACCAGCACAGATAGGTGCAACAACGGGTACCCATGCATATCCCCATTGAGAAGAACCTTTATGTTTCAATGGAAGTAGTGCGTGTACAAGACGTGGTGCAAAGTCACGAGCTGGGTTCAGACCAGGACCTGTAGGACCACCAAGTGAAGCAACTAATGTCCATACAAGGAAACCAAGTGCTAAGTGAGCTGTACCAAGGTTATCTTGGAAGAATGGTGCTTTTGTAATACCTAAAGCTCCAAAGAATAAAACGAATGAACCAAAGAATTCATTGACGAAACCATTGAATTTAGAACCAACACTGTTGATTGTTGAGAATGTACCTAACACATGGTTTACATCTTCTGTTTGGTCGTAGTAAGGTTTGTAACAAGCCACTACGATCAATTGTCCGATCGCTGCACCAATCAATTGTGCAATGATATAAGGAACAACTTCAGCCCAAGGGAACAATCCGTTAGACGCTAAGGCAATCGTAAATGCTGGGTTGATGTGGTTACCGCTGATTCCGCCAAAGATCATTGCCGGCATCATAACCCCAAATCCATATCCGACAGCAATCAGCATCCAGTCGCTGCCATATCCTTTTGTACCTTTTAAATCTACGTTTGCTACAGCACCGTTACCTAGCACGATTAGTAATGCTGTACCAATCATTTCCGCCGCAAGACGGGTCATTAGTGAGTAATCCATAAATACCTCCAAATGTTATAAAAATGCAAAAAAAAAGAAACATCAACACGAAAAGCATCGGTGCAGTGTTTCGTGTCGGAAGGATTTCTGCAGTCTTAACAAATGTGAATAAAAAAATGATTTCCATTACGTATAAGAAACCAGACCAACAGTAAAACTCCAACTCTTTTTAAAAGTTCTCCACAAATCACCAAGCTTAACTATAAATATACCAAAAAAAAAACGTTTTTTTTCTCAAAAATTGTATCTTAGAAACAGCATGTTTTGAAACTTTCAGAAAAGGTTTGTTAGTAAAATGAAAGCTATACGTAAGGAGTGTTGTTTGATGAAATTTTTTCAAGAGTTTTTCATTATTATTTTCTTTTCTGTATTAGGAGAAGGTATCCGAATTTTTGCTCATTTACCTATTCCTGGGAGTATCTTAGGTATTCTTTTTTTATTTTTAGCATTTGAAATGCATCTTGTTGATCCTGAAAAAATCGGAGCAACTGGTGACTTTTTATTGAATAATCTAGCTATTTTATTTGTTCCAGCTGGTGTAGGTTTATTGGAATATTTTGATGACATTGCTTCGATATGGCCTATTTTACTGGGGGCAGTCGTCGTGTGCTCCATCGTCACGATGGTCACAGCGGGAAAAACGGCAGAAGGGGTAGAAGCTTTGCTAGGCTATATCCGTAAGAAAAAAGCAAGCAGGGTATCTGTAAACGAAATGGAGGAGAATCAAATTGACTGAGTTTTTTGTGAATCCATTATTTGGCTTAAGTTTGACTTTAGGAGTGTACGTATTATCTGACAAATTTTTGCGGAAATATAAACTGCCTGTTTTGAATCCTCTCGTATTATCGATTGTTGTTATTATCTTATTTCTGCATTTTTCTGGCGTCAGCTATAAAGAGTATAATATCGGCGGCAATTTTTTGACTATGCTGATTACTCCTGCGACAGTGGCACTTGCCATCCCGCTTTATAAAAACTTCCGTTTGTTGAAAGAAAATTTTTATCCTGTAATAGCTGCGATTTTGGCAGGGATAGTCGCAAATTGCTTGGTTAGTGTAGGGATCGGTTATTTCTTCTCTCTTCATAAAGAGATGGTCATCTCATTACTACCGAAATCTGTAACGACGGCTATTTCTGTCGATTTGTCTCATACGATGGGTGGGGTGAATGCCGTGACTCTTGCTATTGTTGTCTCTACAGGTATTTTTGGCTCGCTGATCGCTACTCATATTTTCCGCTTATTCAAGATCGAAAGTCCCGTTGCTCGCGGTGTGGCGTTAGGAAGTACTTCTCATGCTATCGGTACAGCAAAAGCAATCGAGATTGGCGAAGTAGAAGGGATCATTTCAGGGCTTGCGATATGCGTAAATGGGATATTGACCGTTTTGTTGCTGCCGTTATTCTTTCAGCCTTTTGCTGGCTTGTTTTGATGCGAAAACCACTATTTTATGCTACAATAACCAAAACGTTCTAGCATAAAAAAGGAGGGAAAGACGTGTATTTGTCTTCCGAGTATCTTAAACAATTTGATAAAGATCTATATTATAAGATTCTCCTCCTAGAAAGTTTTGAGGATCAAGCTTGGCATACTGCTGCACAATTAGCGCAAGTTGTTCAGCTGGATGCCCGCAGTGTGTCGAAATACCTAAACGAGCTGTCTAAAAACTATCAGCAGTTTAGCGGTAAGACGCACCCTTTGTTTACAAAAAATCACCGTTCTGGTTATAACTTTTATGATACGCTCGATTCAATCGAACATGAGCGTTTTTTGATCTATCTCGTGCAAAGTACGCTGAAATTCCAGCTGCTGCACGACATTTTTTTTGAAGAATTCCACACAATTTACCAATTTGCGCAAAAGCATTACATTAGTGAATCCACTGCTCATCGAAAAATCAATGAATGGAAACAGCAACTGCAAACTTATGGCATTCGTCTGCAACGAGGTACATATATCGCGCAAGGCGAAGAAGAAATCATTCGACTTTACTTGCATATGACATTCTGGCAGTTGTTTCGAGGGAAAATCTGGCCGTTTGAAACGATTTCTCAAATGGACGTAAAAAATATGGCAGAACATATCATGGCTTTTTTCAACGTTCGTTTGAATGAAATCAAAAAAAGACGATTGGAATACATGCTAGGTGCCTTTTTTTTAAGAAAATCACAGAAGCATTATGTGGTATTGAATGAGAAAAAAAGAGGGCTGATCGCAGACAATCTGTTGTTCCAGCGATTCTGCCAAGTCATGGAGCCGGTATTTCCTAATTATTTTCAAGTAGAAGACGAATTAGGCGCATTGTTTCTTGTTCTGATGACGCGTGAAGAATATTATAGTGATCCTAAGATACGGAAGAAAATTTTTGATTTTCATCAACAAGCAGAAACACCGCCTTTTGCAGCTCTTTCTGAAGCAAAAGCAGCTCTTTCTCTTTATCAAGAAGAGCAGGAGCTACCAGCGGAAGATCTGACCTTTGAGGCAGAAAACTATTTGTTCAGTAGTCATTTTTTCGCCTATCTTTTTCCTAACGCAAAAGAAACGATTGATGGAAACAGTAGTGACTTCATTAATCATTTAGTCATTGAAAACAAAGAATTAAAACAATGGTTAGTACGCTTTTTTGAAAGCAGACACAAACAGCCTAATCATCTAGCGTTTAAAAATCATGCGTTTTTGATGGGACGGTATCTGACTGTGTTTAAAACATTAGGAGCCTTTACTCCACAGCTTCCAAAGATCACGATCCTTTTGATGACAGATTTCCCATTATTTGAAGAGCAACTGTTAGAGGAGGGGTTACGGACGTTTTTCCGTAATGATTATCAGCTGATTTTTCTACCAACGGATTATCGGGGAAGAGAAGTGGATCTTCTGATTTCCACAAGTAAAGTTCATCGAAAACCGTGGGCGGATCTTGACTATTTTATTGTGACCGAAGAATTAAAATTGATAGATTACATTCAGCTATCTCAAAAATTTGAAATGATTCAAAAACAAAAACAATCAAAAAAATAATAAAAAAAGGAGAATAAAGATGACATTTGAAGAAATTTTACCAGAATTGAAAAAAGGTGCAAAGATTATTCGTAAAGGATGGAGTGGATTTGAGCTTTATGTTGTTCTCGTATCCGATGATGAATTTGATGGCTGTCCGGTGACGCCTTACTTATTGATCAAAACAAGTGATGAAGGTTTTTCTAGCTTTGCTCCTACAGTTTGCGATATTTTAGCAGATGATTGGGCGATCGTAGAATGAAAAACCGTTATCCAGATTTAGCTAAACAGGTCGTATTTATTACAGGAGCTTCTTCTGGTATTGGTGCCGCACAAGCCCAAGCTTTTCTGGAACAGGATGCCTTTGTATTTGGATTAGATCAAAAATTTGGAAAAATGGAAGAACTTTCTTTTCGATTTCCTGAAACTTTTGCCTACGCACTAGGGGATGTCCGACAGAGGAAAGAACTCCAACAAGCGGTATCGAAATGCCAAAATCATTTTGGTGAAGTTACGATTTTATTGAATACTGCGGGGGTATTAGATGCATACAAATCCTTGATGGAAACTGACGAATCGCTGTGGGATCTGATTTATGAAACGAATGTGAAAAGCATGTATCATCTAACAAGCATCATCCTTCCTGATATGATCCGTCGAAAAAGCGGAACAATCATTAACATGGCTTCGATTGCGGGTTTGGTTGCTGGCGGAGGTGGGATCGCTTATACAAGTGCGAAACATGCAATCGTCGGTTTTACTAAACAACTCGCTCTGGATTACGCGGAGCAGGGGATCCGAGTAAAAGGAATTGCTCCAGGAGCCATCCAAACGCCGATGAATGCGGCTGATTTTGAAGGAAAAGGTGAGATGGCAGAGTGGGTGGCAAATGAAACACCAGTCAAGCGATGGGCACAGCCGGAAGAAGTAGCGGAGCTGACATTATTTCTTGCCTCTCCTCAAGCAAGCTATATACAAGGAACGATTATTCCAATCGACGGTGGCTGGTTGCTAAAATAACCTTGTGTTTTTTTCAAGCTTCTGTATGATAAGAAATAAAGAGAGAACCAAATGGTTGATGATAAAAGAAAGTCGATGATTGTTCCCGGCATTTGATGTCAGACAGCTTTTTCACAACCTTCTGATATAAACGGTGTTCAAAAGCTTGCAACTGCGGTAATAAGTCCAGCCAAATGAAAAATAGGAGGAGCTATTTTTATTTGACTATTCTTATTACTTGTTGCAGGGTAGCTTTTTCACAACCTTCTGCGGCACTTCAGTTGGAATTTTCTTCCCATCCTTTGGTCGCAGTCATTACCAAGATAAAATTATCTTGCAAAGGAGAAATAGAACATGGAAAAAAATAATACCCGTTCAGCCAAACGCTGGACAACGACAGATGTGACTCGGATGGCGCTAGTCACTGGTTTATATGTGGCAGTGACGCTGGTTTTGTCTGTTTTTAGCTTTGGAGTGATTCAGATTCGTCTCTCGGAGATGTTCAACTATCTGTCCTTATATAACAAAAGATACATCGCCGCGGTAACAGTGGGAGTAGCTTTGGCTAATATTGCTTCTCCTCTTGGACTGATAGATGTTGTAGTAGGAAGCGTCAGCACGCTGATTGTATTGCTTATCAACTATAAAATCACTAGTCGCATCAAAAACATGAAAATCAAAATGGCTGTGACAGCATGCGTATTTGCTTTTTCCATGTTTACAGTAGCTGGTCAGCTAACGATTTTATATCAACTACCTTTTTTCTTGAATTGGTGGGTGATTGCTTTAGGAGAACTGGCATCAATGATTGTCGGTGGGATAATTATTTATTGGATCGGTAAAAAAGTAGATTTGACAAAATAAAGATCTGTTTAAATTAAAATAAGGCAGCGTGGAAGAGACCGGATGTTGAGTCTTCTTCCATGCTGCTTTTTTGCTCAATTCGTTCGAAGAAATCGATTTAGCCGTTTTTTCATCAAGACACCGATATAGGCTGCTCCAATTGCTTTGATTGCTTCCGGCAGTAAAAAAGGCAGCAGCCCACTGGCAAATGCAGTTGTAAAAGTAAGATCGCCACTTATCTTCAGCCAGATCGTCCCACAGACTAAGGCGGCAAGAGAGCCCATTAGATTGGCAAAGATTGCGTACAAGTAATGAGCGTCTGTTTTTTCGATCATCCAGCCAGTTAGCCATGTTTGAAAGAGAAATCCAATCAAATATCCGCCAGTTGGACCAAATAAAACAGCTATGCCTCCAGTCATCCCTGAAAATACAGGAAGACCGATCAAACCCAGTAAAAGATAAACTGTAACCGATATCAATCCCAGTTTTCTTCCGAGAAAAGTGGCTGTCAGTCCAATAGCAAATGTTTGCCCTGTCAAAGGAACCAAACCAAAAGGAATGGTCATCTGAGAAAGGACAGAAATAATCGCGGCAAATTCCGCAGCCAGTATCAATTCTTTCAATGTTCGGTTCATAATGACCTCTTTTCGTTAACTTAATATTTTTATTTGGTTAACGAAATTGTAAAACAAAGTGATTGCTTTGTAAATAGAAAATAAAAAAAAGACCAACTATCCAATAGATAGCGGTCTTTTTCAAGAAAGCTTTTGAAATTATAAGCTTTGGTTGTAGTATTCAACGACAAGAGCTTCGTCGATTTCTGGATATAGTTCGTCACGTTCTGGTAAACGAGTCAATGAACCTTCCAATTTTTCAGCGTCAAAGCTTACGAATGCTGGACGTCCAACAGTTGCTTCTACAGCTTCTTTTACTGTTACGATGTTTTGTGATTTTTCACGAACTGAGATCACTTGACCCACTTCTACGTGGTATGAAGGGATATCAACGCGTTTGCCATCAACTAAAATGTGACCATGGTTAACTAATTGACGTGCTTGACGACGAGTCGTTGCAAGTCCTAAACGGTAAACAACATTGTCTAAACGTTGTTCTAGTAAGATCATGAAGTTAACACCATGTTTACCTTCTTTGATTTTGCTAGCTTTTACGAACAAGTTACGGAATTGACGTTCGTTCATTCCGTACATGTGACGAAGTTTTTGTTTTTCAGTTAATTGCATGCCGTATTCTGATTGTTTGCCACGGCTGTTAGGTCCGTGTTGACCTGGTGCGTAAGGGCGACGTGCTAATTCTTTTCCTGTGCCTGACAATGAGATGCCTAAGCGACGAGAAATTTTCCATGATGGTCCTGTATAACGAGACATTAAAATTTCCTCCAATGAATATAAGTTTTTGGAGTAAAATAATCCGTTGAAAAATTCATAATCATATAGTTTGTTCTTCAATCTTCACCTTTGCAGCCGCGGTTACACAATCGAACCCGAGACGGGGCAACAAACTAGGGATGAGTTATTATTTTTCTGCTGCATTATTTTACACAAACTACAGTATATGATAGATCATCCATGAATGTCAAGATAATTAGTACGTAAAAACGCTTTACAAACCTAGGCTCTCTTTATAAAATGAGAAGGTATGTGCAAATGGAAAAAAGTGAAGGAAGTTTAAGGAGAAAATCAATGAATCCGGTATCACCATTATTTGAGAAAATCGATGCTTCAATTGAAAAGAAGGCGAACCTTTTTGAAAACAGCTTTTCACGTTACGCTGTTCGAGCGGTTCTTGCCTGTTTGTTTTTGACTTTAGGAACGGCTGTGGCATTTGCGATCGCGATGAAGGGGGAAGATATCGCGCACGGTCTAGGAAAGATTTTATACGCATTTATGTTCAGCTGGGGTCTAGTCATGATTCTATACATGAACGCCGAATTAGGAACATCGAATATGCTTTATATGACCGTGGGTGTTTTTCGGCAGAGACTTGCTTTAAGTAAGGCAGCCAAGATTCTATTTGCCTGTATTTTTTTCAATATGATTGGCGGTATGTTATGTGGATTTCTTATTTCTATGACTACGCCATTTCAAGATTTAACGTTGGACAACTTTATGTTAGAATCAATGGCAGTAAAACTAGCAAAACCTGCAACAACGATTTTGGTGGAAGGGATGTTTGCGAATATCGTTGTCAATACCGCTGTACTGATCAGCATGCGGATGAAAGAGGATGCTGGGAAAGTGATCACAGTCGTATTCATTATTTTCATTTTTGCTTTTTTAGGATATGAACACGTGATAGCGAATTTTCCTGCCTTTACGCTTGCTTACTTTGCTTCCCATGGCCAGATGGATGGAATGACAGCCAGCAATGTGTTACATAATTTGTTTTTTGCTTTGGCAGGGAATTATATTGGTGGCGGTTTAGTGATGGGACTGGGTTATGCTTGGCTGAATCAATCAAAATCATCCTATGTGGACTAAAAAGTCGTTCATTAAGGGAGGAAATACCATGGAAGTGTTAGTTTTTCCAAAAAATGAAGAAAAAGCGCTGCAAATGGAAAAGTACATGAAAAATCTCTTTCCTTTTGCTGGGGTACCTAAGCCGGAACGCGCTCTTTTGCAACAGCCGTTATTAGATGAAAGCAAACATTTATCTGTTTCTGAAGTTTTAGCTTTTGTTCATTATTATTATGAACAAATCGAAAGAGAATATCAGTATGTGGCGATCGATTTAGTCCAAAAAAACATCAAACGGCTTACCTTTGAAGAGATAGTTGCATTGTTACCACTAGTCCAGAAAAAAGAATGGTGGGACAGCATCGATTCTTGGAGAAAAGTATACAGTACATGGTGTAAAGCCCATCCAGAGCAACGTAAAGAAGTCTTTCAGTTGTTCGAAAAAAAGGAAGATTTCTGGTTGCGTCGAATAGCAATCACGTTGCAATTAGGTTATAAACAGCAAACAGACACAGCACTATTGATCCGAGCAATAGACGAAGACCGTCAAACAAAGGAATTCTTTATCCAAAAAGCAATCGGTTGGGCATTGCGTGATTATAGTAAGACCGATGCCGCTTGGGTAAAAAGTCAGCTGACAACAGATTTGAGCAAGTTAGCTGTTCGCGAGGCAAGCAAGTATTTATAAGAAAGCGAGACGACAAGAGATGAGACGCAAATTATTTGCTTTTGATATTGATGGAACGTTGTTAGATTCAAATAAACAAGCTTTAGATAGCACGAGAGAAGCATTGGAAAAATTACGCAAAGCCGGTCATCTGGTCACGATTGCTACAGGGCGGAGCCGGTTCCATGCGCAAGAAGTCATTCGAGATCTGGATTTTACGAACTACATTTTATGTAATGGAGCGGCCGGTTTTTTAGACCATGAACAAGTATATAAGAACTTACTAGATCGCGAACAGTTGGATGCATTCGTCGAGGAAGCGCATCATGAACAGATCGACACAGCTTTTGTCAGCTTAGACAATATCAAACGTTCTTCTTCCAATGATGTAACGGTGATGGAAGAGGCGATGCATTCTTTCGGTGCTGTCTTGCCTGAACTAGATCAGTTTTTTGCAGAGGAACAAGAAATCTATCAAGCGTTAGCATTTTTCGATCAAACATATGATGGAAAATTCTCCTCATATGATAAGATTCGATTTGTCCGCTGGCATGAGAACAGTGTAGATGTCGTTCCCCAAAACGGTTCTAAAGCGGCGACGATCCTACACTTAGCAGAACAAGTAGGCATCCCGCATGAAGATATTATCAGCTTTGGTGACGGACAAAACGACCGTGAAATGTTGCGTATGTCAGGAATCGGAATAGCTATGGGGAATGCTGTGCCAGAAGTACAAGCAGAAGCCAAGATGGTCACTGATACAAATGATCAAGATGGTATCTGGAAGGCATTGAAAGAGTTAAGTGTGATTTAAAAGAGGTTGTGAAAAAGCTGTTCTGCATCAAGTAATAAGAACAGCCAAACAAAAATAGCTCCTCCTATTTTTCGTTTGGCTGGGCTTATTACCGCAGATGAAAGCTTTTGAACACCGTTTAAGGAAGATGGCGTGACAGAAGTGATCAGTTTCAAGTAATAAGAAGGGATTTATGAAAATTGCTTCTCAAATTTTTGAAAAATTTCGGCTTATTTCTGAAGAAGCAGCAGATGGAACAACGTTTATTCGGGAAATGGGACTGTGACAAGATTTTTGCCACAGCCCCATTTCTTTATTTTATTTTTCAAATCTAAGAAATATCAAGAAAGAGTTCCTTTTGTTTGACCTTTTCTTTCTTATTGAAAACAACTATAATATAGAGTGATGTTAAAAGAGAAGAGGAATTTAGTGTGCGGGTATTGTTTATTGGTGATGTAGTAGGTTCAATGGGACGAGAGATGATTACTGAATATCTTCCTAGGTTGAAGAAGAAGTATCGTCCGCAAGTAACGATCGTAAATGGTGAGAATGCCGCTTCTGGACGTGGAATCACAGAAAAAATCTATAAAAAATTTTTGCAAGACGGTGTAGACGTCGTGACGATGGGAAATCATACGTGGGACAACCGCGGGATCTTTGAGTTTGTAAATGAAGCCAAAAAGATGGTTCGGCCGGCAAATTTTCCGGAAGGGACGCCTGGACAAGGGATGGTCTTTGTCAAAGTGAATCAGATCGAATTGGCAGTAATCAACATGCAAGCTCGTTCTTTCATGGTGGACTTGGATGATCCTTTTCGTAAAATGAAGGAACTAGTAGAAGAAGCTAGAAAACGTACGCCAATCATTTTTGTAGATTTTCATGGAGAAACAACAAGTGAAAAACAAGCGATGGGCTGGTTTTTAGATGGGAAAGTTTCAGCAGTGGTCGGTACACATACACATGTCCAGACAAATGATGCGCGAATTTTGCCAAAAGGCACAGCGTATCTGACAGACGTTGGGATGACAGGACCCTATGATGGTATTTTGGGTATGCGCAGAGAACCTGTGATCGAAAAGTTTCTGACCGCATTACCAAAACGTTTTGAAGTTGTCGAACAAGGCCGATCGATTTTAAGCGGCTGTATCTTAGAATTGGATGATACGACAGGTCATGCAAAAGAAATCCAGCTGATTCAAATCAATGAGGATCGACCGTTCATGGAGTAGAAAGAGAGGCAGTTTTTTGCAGCAGGAGCCGGAAATTCAAAAAGAAGTAAGGAAACTGACAAAACTTTTAAGAGAAAATGAAACGATCATTCGCTACAAAGAACTTGAAGAAAAGATCCATCAAAACCAGTATTTAACTGAGTTGAGAGAGAAAATCAAACAAGCGCAAAAAGAAGCTGTTCATTTTGCCCACTATGACAAACCAGCAGCAGAACAAGAAGCAATCAAGCGAGCGGATCAATTCATGAAAGAATTTGATCAGCATCCGCTTGTTATAGCTTATAGAAAACAGCTGTTGGAAGCAGATGATCTGCTTCATCATTTAACAACGATGATACAAGAAGAAATTAATGGACAAATAGAGGAGGAAAAACATGCCTCAAAAAACTAAAAACACTCCTATGATGGAACAATATCTAAGCATCAAGGCACAATACCAAGATGCTTTTTTGTTCTATCGTTTAGGAGACTTTTATGAATTATTTTATGAAGATGCGATCAAGGCATCACAGCTTTTGGAATTAACGTTGACGAGCAGAAATCGAAATGCAGAAGAACCTATTCCTATGTGCGGTGTCCCTCACCATGCAGCACAAGGATATATCGATGCCTTGATTGAAAAAGGCTATAAAGTAGCGATTTGCGAGCAGGTAGAAGATCCAAAGACGACTAAAGGGATGGTCAAGCGCGAAGTGATCCAGCTAGTCACTCCTGGTACAGTCATGGACAGCAAAGGATTGTCGGCAAAAGACAACAATTTTTTAACAGCTGTAGTTAGTCAAGGAAATGAATTTGGCTTTGCTTATGCCGATCTAAGTACGGGAGAATTGAAGACGGCTCGGTTGCATGATGAAGAAGCTGTTTTAAATGAAGCCTCTGCATTGCAGACAAAAGAACTCGTATTAGGCAGTGAGATCACTGATACCCTTCGTGAACAGCTAAGCGGGCGTTTAGGGCTAGTCTTTTCTCAACAAAATGAGATGGAAGAAAACGCGGAATTTAGCTTTTTGACAAGCGAACTAGTCGATCCGCTGGAAAAAGAAGCAACCGGCAAACTATTGACTTATTTAGCGGTAACACAAAAGCGGAGTTTAGCGCATATCCAAAAAGCAGTAGAATACCAGCCAGATCATTTTTTAAAAATGGATTATTATTCAAAATTCAACCTAGAATTAAGCCAATCTATTCGGACTGGGAAAAAGCACGGCACTCTTCTATGGTTATTAGATGAAACAAAAACAGCAATGGGCGGCCGCTTATTAAAACAATGGCTAGACCGTCCGCTTATCCAGGCAAAACAAATTAAAGCAAGACAAGAAATGGTCGCTTCTTTGCTAGACAGTTATTTTGAACGTATCGATTTGCAGTCAGCATTAACGAAAGTCTATGATCTGGAACGCCTAGCAGGTCGAGTAGCTTTCGGTAATGTCAATGGGCGAGACTTGATCCAGTTGAAAACTTCTTTAGAACAAGTGCCAATGATCAGAGGGTTGATTGAAGGAATCGATCAAGGTCAATGGCAAAGTCTGCTTTCAGAAATGCAACCGATGGACCATCTCGTCCAATTGATTGACCAAGCTATCCAAGATGATCCGCCGTTACAAATAACGGAAGGAAACATCATCAAAGATGGATTCAATGAGCAGCTCGATACGTACCGTTCTGCTATGAGAAACGGAAAGAAGTGGCTAGCAGAACTTGAAGCAAAAGAGCGTCAAGAAACAGGAATCAAGAACTTAAAAATCGGATTTAACCGCGTTTTCGGTTATTATATAGAAATCACAAAAGCAAATCTTGGAAATGCAGAGCTGGAGAAGTATGAACGAAAACAAACCTTAGCAAATGCAGAGCGTTTCATCACACCAGAACTAAAAGAATTGGAGACACAAATCCTCGAAGCAGAAGAAAAATCTGTTGATTTAGAATATCAGTTGTTTTTAGCTGTGAGAGAAGAAGTCAAAAAGGCTATCCAGCCGCTACAAGTACTTGCAAAAGCAATCAGCGCAGCAGATGTGCTACAAAGTTTTGCAACGATCAGCGAACGCTATCAGTATGTTCGTCCAGAACTCGTCAGTGACAAGCATCAGCTTCTGATCAAAGACGGGCGACATCCTGTAGTAGAAAAAGTATTAGGACATCAGGAATATATCCCTAACAGCGTAGAAATGGCAGAAGACGAAATGATCTTGCTGATCACAGGACCGAATATGTCTGGTAAAAGTACGTATATGCGCCAGTTGGCATTAACTGTTCTGATGGCGCAAATGGGCTGTTTCGTTCCGGCAAAACAAGCAGTTTTACCTATTTTTGATCGGATTTTTACCCGAATTGGTGCAAGTGACGACTTAATTGCTGGACAAAGTACTTTTATGGTAGAGATGATGGAAGCCAATCAAGCCTTGCGTTATGCTACGCCAAATAGTTTGATTTTGTTTGACGAACTCGGGCGAGGAACAGCAACCTATGACGGAATGGCGTTGGCCCAAGCAATCATCGAATATATCCATCGTCATGTACAAGCAAAAACACTCTTTTCTACCCATTATCATGAACTGACGGTACTTGAAAAAGAACTTCCGCAGCTTAAAAATGTCCATGTTGGAGCTGTTGAAAAAGACGGAGAAGTTGTCTTCTTGCATAAAATGATGGATGGACCTGCGGATAAAAGCTATGGTATACATGTGGCAAAAATCGCAGGATTGCCTGCCAATCTACTAGAGCGAGCAGCAGATATCCTGCATACGCTAGAAAATGGCGATAACGGACACCATACTGTTCCAGCTGAAATAGAAGAGAAGACTAAAACAGCCAAACAGGAGCAAATAAAACCACCTGAAGAAAAAGTAAACCAAGACCCTATACAAGACAGTGTCAAAGAAGAAAACCAACAACTTTCTTTATTCGGTGAATTATCCGAAAATGAAACAGAAGTCATTGAATCACTGAAGCAAATAAATTTACTAGAAATGACGCCAATGGATGCACTAAACACATTATATGAATTACAAAAACAACTGTAGGAAGAAGGCGGATATCGATGGCCAAAATCCAAGAATTATCTGAACGTTTAGCTAATCAGATCGCTGCGGGAGAAGTAGTGGAACGACCAGCTTCCGTCGTGAAAGAATTAGTGGAAAATGCAATTGACGCCGGTAGTACTCAGATCGATATCTTAGTTGAAGAAGCGGGACTGCGGACGATCCAAGTGATTGATAACGGAGAAGGCATTTTGGCAGACGACGTAGAGAATGCCTTCAAGCGGCATGCGACAAGTAAGATCCATAATCGCGATGATCTTTTTCGCATACGAACGCTGGGCTTTCGAGGGGAAGCTTTGCCAAGTATTGCCTCTGTTTCTGAAATGACTCTGGAAACGGCGAATCAGGAAGAAAAACAAGGTACTTATCTTTCGCTCAAAGGCGGTGAGGTCTTGGAGCATCGGCCAGCGCCTCTGCGTCAAGGAACGAAGATTACCGTCAGCAACCTGTTCTTCAATACGCCAGCCCGCTTGAAATACGTGAAAACACTGCACACAGAATTAGCGAACATCGGGGACATCGTCAATCGTCTGGCATTAAGTCACCCATCAATCGCTTTTCGTTTAGTACATGATGGAAACAAAATGTTGGCAACTGCTGGAAATGGCGATCTGAAACAAACGATTGCGGGAATCTACGGATTATCTACCGCTAAAAAAATGTTGAAAATCGAAGGAAAAGATCTAGATTTTGAGTTATTTGGTTATGTTTCATTGCCAGAGGTGACTCGTGCCAGTCGGAATTACTTATCGACGATCATCAATGGACGTTTTATCAAGAATTTTTCCTTAAATAAAGCAATCGTTGCAGGTTATGGATCAAAATTAATGGTCGGCCGTTTTCCTATTGCTATATTGGAAATCAAGATGGACCCGCTTTTAGTCGATGTAAATGTCCATCCGACGAAGCAGGAAGTCCGGTTGTCGAAGGAAAAAGAACTAACAGAGCTAATTAGTAACGCCATTCAAAAAGCATTGTCCCAAGAAAACCTGATCCCAAGTGCCGCGGATAATCTACGGTTCAAGAAAAAAGTACCAGATCAGCCTAAAACGGAACAAATCGAAATCGATTTGTCCTACGCTTTTGAAGAAGAAAAACCTAAAAAGCCAAGTAGTTTGAATTTTGACCGAGAGACAGGAACCTTTTTTGTAGAAGAACCAAAGAGCACATTTGTTGACAGATCTGTTGATAAGTCTGTGGAAAATGTTGAAAACTTTTCTGGTTTTTCCGAAGAAAACACCAGTTATCCAGAAAAAACAGCGAAAACGGTGGATAAGTTTGGTGAAAATGTTGATAACTTTGTAGAAAAAACAGTGGAAAAATCTGAAAAGAAAGAAATTCCTACTGTGGATAACACGGAAGAAACAAATAAAGAACAAATAGATATATCCTTGGAAGAGGATGAACAGAGTTACGAGGAAGAATTGACACTCCATCCTGAATTTGATTTCACTCAAGGAAACGACAAAACATTAGAACAAGCGATCAAGAAACTAGAAACGGAAAAACCAGTTCAACGTTTTCCTCAATTGGAATATTTTGGACAGATGCACGGAACGTATCTTTTTGCCCAAAGTAGCGACGGATTGTACATCATCGATCAGCATGCTGCTCAAGAGCGTATCAAATATGAATATTTTCGGGAAAAAATTGGGGAAGTATCTGATGATCTGCAAGAATTGCTTGTTCCATTTGTGTTGGACTATCCAAACAGTGATGCTTTGAAACTAAAAGAGCAAAAGCATTTGCTAGAAGACGCAGGGATTTATTTAGAAGAATTTGGTCAAAACAGCTTTATTGTACGGGCTCATCCTACTTGGTATCCCAATGGTGAAGAAGAATCGATTATTCGCGAGATGATCGACATGCTACTGACGACAGGAAGTGTGAGCGTAAAAAAATTCCGTGAAGCAACAGCAATCATGATGAGCTGTAAACGATCGATCAAAGCCAACCATTATTTGAATGAAGCACAAGCACGTGTGCTGCTGAAAGATTTAGCACAATGCGAAAATCCGTTCAATTGTCCCCATGGCCGCCCAGTATTGATTCACTTTACCAACTCGGATATGGAAAGAATGTTCAAACGGATCCAAGACCCGCATTAAGTCAGAGAGAAGAGGGAAACATGAAGATTATACTAGCATCCCAATCACCAAGAAGAAAAGAGTTATTGGCTCACATCGTTTCAGAATTCGAGATCGAACCTGCTGATATTGATGAAACGCCATTTCCAGACGAACTGCCAGTCGATTATGTACGCAGAATGGCTGAAGAAAAAGCACGAACTGTTTGGGAACAAAAAGAAAAGAAAGACAGCTTAGTGATTGCTAGTGACACGACTGTTGTTCTCAACCAGGAGATCATGGGTAAACCAGAAGATATGGCTGAGGCTGAAGTCATGTTGAAAAAATTAAGCGGGGAAACACATACTGTATACACAGCAGTTGTTTTAAAAACAAAGGAGCGAGAAGAACGAATACTAGCAGAAGCACATGTCACTTTTTACCCACTGACAGATGAAGAAATCAATCGTTACTTGGAGACGGGAGACTATGCGGATAAAGCAGGGGCATACGGCATCCAAAATGCTGCAAGTGTATTCGTCAAAGAAATTTCTGGAGATTACTACAGTATCGTAGGGTTTCCGATTGGTGCTGTCAATCAGGCACTGAAAACATTCAATTAAACAAAAAAGCGGACTATCTGATTTTCGATTGAAAATCCATGATAGCCCGCTTTTTTATTGAAAAGATTACTTATCTACTCTGATTAAGATTTTACTTCAGCGTTACCGACTGCTTCGCCTGGGCGAACAAGTCCTGATTGGTCAAGGGATAGACCAGCAACTTTTTCGTTATTAGTTAAAGCAACAATAATGTCAGTTTTCTTACCAGCTTGTTCTATTTCTGGCAAATCCATTTCAGCAATCAGAGTTTCTGGTGTGACAAGATCTCCTTCTTTCACGAATACAGTGAAAGGAACGCCTTTTAGTTCAACGGTATCTAATCCCATGTGAACAAGTACTTCCAGCCCCTCATCAGAAAGAATACCAATGGCATGTTTTGTTTCAAAGACGCTCGTCACTTTACCATTTACTGGTGCATAGACTTTGCCGTTTGACGGTTCGACAGCATAACCGTCACCCATCATTTTTTGTGAGAAAACTGGGTCATTTACTTCAGTAATTTCCTTGATGTTCCCAGCAGCCACTGCGAATAATGTTTCTTTTGTTGCAACTGCCGTACCAGTTGCTGAAACAGGTTCGAAAGACTGTGGTGTTGCTGTTGCGCCATTCGCTGTTTGAAGCTGTACATCAGCAGCATTTTCAGGAACAGCAGGATCAATCTTATTCAAGATTCCCTGACGTCTAAAGACGATCGTCAAGCCAAATGGAATGATGATAGCGATGATCATTGCGATGATGAAAGGTACCCATGTTTCTGCTTGGATGGCTAGTATTCCTGGTAAACCACCTACTCCGATCGCGTTTGCTCGAACATCCATCAAGTTGGCAAACATGCCAGCTAATCCAGAACCGACCATTGCTGCGACGAAAGGATAGACGTATTTCAAATTGATTCCGAACATAGCAGGTTCAGTTACACCTAAGTAACAAGAAATCATTGCTGGAATCGAGATTTGTTCTTCTTTTTTGTTCCCACGATGCAAGAAGACGATGGCTAAGACTGCAGAGCCTTGGGCGATATTTGATAAAGCAATCATCGGCCATAAATTCGTTGATCCGAAATCTGCAATCAGCTGCATATCAATCGCATTGGTCATATGGTGGAGACCAGTAATTACTAAAGGTGCATACAGGAACCCGAATACAGCACTAAACAACCAGCTGATAGAAGACGTCAACCCGGTATTTACGATAGTTGAAATCCAGCTTCCGACTGTCCAGCCGATAGGACCTAAAATAACGTGAGCAGCTAAAACAGTTGGTAACAATGAAAACAATGGAACAAAGATCATTGAGATCGACTGAGGGATATATTTGCGGAAGAAAATCTCTAGATACGCTAACATAAACCCTGCCAGCATAGCTGGAATAACTTGTGCTTGATAACCAATCATTTGGACTTGAGCAAAACCAAAATCCCAAAATGGAATATCTGCTGCGGCTGTGGAAGCTACACTATAAGCATTTAATAATTGCGGAGAAACTAATGTAATTCCTAAAACGATTCCTAATATTTGTGTAGTACCCATCTTTTTCGCAATACTCCAAGTGATACCTACTGGAAGAAAATGGAAAATTGCTTCACCTGGCAGCCATAAAAAGGCATTGACGCCATTCCAAAATTGCGAGTGTTCAACGATCGTTCCACCAAGACTTTCAAACTGGATACCTTCAAGTACATTTCTGAACCCAAGGATCAATCCGCCGACGATAATTGCAGGAATCAGTGGTGTAAAGATTTCTGCCAAGACGGCAATGGCGCGTTGTACGGGATGAAGGTTTTGTTTTGCTGCTGCTTTTCCTTGTTCTTTGGAAACCCCTTCAACACCGGATACTGCAACGAAGTCGTTATAAAAAGTAGAAACATCATTTCCTATGATGACTTGGAACTGCCCAGCATTCGTGAACATCCCTTTCACGCTAGGAATATCTTCGATTGCTTTTTGATCTGCTTTTCCAGGATCATTTAGGACGAAACGCATACGAGTTGCACAATGACTAACTGCAGCAATATTTTCTTTTCCGCCGATATCATGTAGCAGTTTCTCGGCATCTGCTTGATACTTTGCCATATCAATAAACCCCTTTCTTTTAACTTGTCTATGCAAGTTACTTCTTCGTTTACTATACTTTTTTTTAGGAAGAATTGCAAGCGTTTTATTCAAAAACATCCAGAAAAATGATATCGTTTTAAAAAGCATAAAATAAGCTTTTCTTAAAAAGAGGAACATTGAAATACAAAAAGAGCTGTAGTATAGTGAAGAAATGATGGAAGAACGAGTGAGGGAAAAAACATGAACAAGTTCAATGAAATTTTTTTAGATTTGGAACAGAAAATTTTAGCGAAAGAATATCCTCCGCATTCGCTTTTGCCTAGTGAGAACCAATTGATCAAAATCTACGGTGTTTCACGAGAAACAATTAGAAAAGCACTGAATCTTTTGACGACGGAAGGATATATTCAAAAAAAACAAGGAAAAGGGTCGATCGTACTAGATCGAAACCGCTTTGATTTTCCTATTTCTGGACTGACAAGCTATAAAGAGCTACAGGAAACCCAACGTATTCCAAGTGAAACGATCGTTCATACGTTAGAAGAAACAGAAGTAACAAAAGCACTGAATGAGATTACTGGCTGGGAGATTGGTGCACCTGTCTGGCATTTGATACGCGAAAGAAAAATCGATGGTGAAGTGGTTATATTAGATACTGATTATCTATTAAAGGAGATCGTTCCTCATTTAACCCCAGTACAAGCACAAGGATCGATCTATGAATATTTTGAAAATGAGCTTTCTTTAACGATTGCTTACGCACAAAAGGAAATCACAGTAGAAGAAGTAACAGATATCATGAAAACAACGATGGATCTTCACGATGACACTTACGCAGTGGTCGTCAGAAGTCTTGTTCATTTGGAAGATACCCGCTGTTTTGAGTATTCTGAGTCGGTACACCGATTAGATAAATTCCGTTTCGTTGAGTTTGCCCGGCGCCGAAAAGTGTAAATGTTTCGAAAGAAAGCAAATTGTTGGCATCTGTCTGCTTTGGCGCTATGATAGGATCACAAAGGGGGCATTTTTAATGGATAAACCAACAAGACCAGAAAAAGAAGAACTGAAAGAAAAATTATCACCGATGGCTTATGCAGTCACACAAGAAAATGCAACAGAACGTCCATTTACCGGAAAATACGATGATTTTTACGAAAAAGGGATCTACGTCGATATCGTCAGCGGCGAACCGTTATTTAGCTCTGCGGAAAAATATGACGCTGGTTGTGGCTGGCCATCATTCAGCAAACCAATAGCGAAAAGACAAGTACGCGAAAAAGCCGATTTTTCTCATGGCATGCATCGAATAGAAGTTCGAAGCAAAGAAGCAAACTCTCATCTCGGGCATGTATTTACCGATGGCCCAGTAGATAAAGGCGGTCTGCGTTACTGCATCAATTCTGCCTCACTAAAATTCATTCCCTATGAAAAGATGGATGAACTCGGTTATGGCGAATACAAATCACTGGTAGAATAATGAAAATACAAAAAGAGCGGTACAATACGGGGCTTCACTCGATCGTCCGCTCTTTTTTATTCAAGCGATTGCTATTTGAAAGAAACGCTCCCCAGACTCCTTTTTTCACAAGGTGAAATGTGCTACAATAAAGGGAACGTATGTGTGCAAAAGAAAGAGGACTAGAATATGTATGAATATCTGACAGGTGTGGTTACCTTTATCAACCCCTATTACATAGTAGTAGAAACCAATGGTATCGGCTACCAGATCGCACTAGGAAATCCTTACCGCTACAGCAGCAAACTAAATCAAAAAATAAAAATTTATGTCCATCAGGTGATCCGCGAAGATGCGCATCTTTTGTATGGATTTGATTCTTTAGAAGAAAAACAACTGTTTTTGCGATTAGTCAGTGTTTCAGGAATCGGTCCAAAAAGTGCTCTTGCGATCATGGCAAGTGAAGACCACTCCGGTTTGATCCAAGCAGTGGAATCCAGTGATGTCACTTATTTGACAAAATTTCCAGGGGTAGGGAAGAAGACGGCGCAACAAATGATCTTGGATCTAAAAGGAAAATTTGGTGAGCTGAGTATCGATACGCCCTTCAGTCTATTCGATGAAGCAAATACAAAAGACGCTACCGCTCTATCTGAAGCAATGGAGGCTCTCTCAGCTCTTGGTTACAGTGATAGAGAAATCAAACGTGTAGAAAAACAATTAAAAGAAGTCGACAATCAGACAACAGATGAGTATTTACGCCAAGCACTCAAGCTGATGATGAAAAAATAAGGAGGAGACCAAATGACAGATGAATACTTGTTATCACCAGAAACTGGCGAAAATGAACTGAGTTTGGAAAAATCTCTTCGTCCGCAGTTGCTTTCTCAGTATATCGGGCAGAGAAAAGTCAAACAAGAACTTCAGATCTACATCGAAGCTGCCAGAAATCGGGAAGAACCATTAGATCATGTTCTGTTGTATGGGCCTCCTGGATTAGGGAAAACGACGATGGCTATGGTCATTGCTAATGAGATGACTGTGAACATTCGTACGACAAGCGGCCCCGCTATCGAACGTCCGGGTGATTTAGTAGCGATCTTGAATGAACTGGAAGCAGGGGATGTCCTATTTATCGATGAGATCCATCGATTGCCTAGAGTAGTAGAAGAGATGCTTTATTCGGCCATGGAAGATTTTTATGTAGACATCATGGTAGGACAAGGACCAACCGCACATCCGGTCCATTTCCCTCTTCCTCCCTTTACTTTGATTGGGGCGACGACGCGAGCAGGTATGCTTTCTGCACCTTTACGCGATCGATTTGGCATCATTTCACATATGGAATATTATGACGAACAGGAACTGCAGGAGATCGTTTTACGTTCTTCGGATATTTTTCAAACAGAGATCATTGAAGAAGGGGCATTGGAAATTGCTCGCCGATCGCGAGGAACGCCTAGAATCGCGAATCGCTTACTCAAACGGGTTCGTGATTTTGCGCAAGTTCAAGGAGACGGGAAAATCGATCGTCCTATAGCAGATCAGGCGCTTACTTTGCTACAAGTCGATCAAGCTGGTTTGGATTATGTTGACCAGAAATTGTTACGGACGATGATCGAATTATATGGCGGCGGACCCGTAGGATTAAGCACGCTTTCCGTAAATATAGGAGAAGAACGAGAAACAGTCGAAGATATGTATGAACCGTACTTGATCCAAAAAGGATTTTTAAAGCGTACACCTAGAGGGCGAATGGCTACGGCTTATGCTTATGAACATTTCGGCTACGACTATCATATGTGATTTTTGCTTTTAGATTGGAGGAAAATGAATGAGTGATACAACACGTACGAAACAATTGATCAAAAACGTATTGATTGATTTGTGCCAAACACAATCTTTTCGAAAAATCAGCGTCCAAAAAATCGCAAATGAAGCAAAAATCAATCGTCAAACATTTTATTATCATTTTACAGATAAATACGATTTGCTTCGTTGGGTCTATTGTGAGGATGCCTTGCATTATTTAGACCCGCAATGTCTTACTCTTGATAATTGGGAAGAGCAAGCATTGAAAATGCTGAAAGCAATTGCTGAAAAGAAAGAGTTTTACGCAAATACTGTGCTTTCTGACCAAGAAATTTTACAAAAAGAATTTTCTCAACTAATCCAAAAATCTTTTATCAAGATTTTTGAGCAAATGGATGAAGAAAGACAGCTTTCTGCAAAAGATAAACTATTTTATGCTCGTTTTTTTTCTTACGGTTGCAGCGGCGTGTTAGTCAATTGGATCACGAATGAATATGAAGAAACACCGATGGAAATCGCTATGCAGCTTTTCCGTTTAGCCAAGGATACGGAATTATACTCTTATCGTCTTTATGCAAAAGAAGAGTTGGAAGAACAGTAATAGAAATAATCTTTCGTTGAAAAAGCCATGATCGTTAAAAGGAGATGGGAAAATGACAAAAATTTTATTTGTTTGTTTGGGAAATATTTGCCGTTCACCAATGGCAGAAGGCTTGTTGAAGAAACGAATAGCATCAGAAGGAAAGGAAGCAGAATTTTTTGTGGATTCTGCTGCTACAAGTACGTATGAAGTTGGAAAGACACCGCACCCTGGAACGAAAAAAATATTGAACCAAGAAAATGTGGATATGACGAATATGGTTGCTCGTCAAATCACACCCCACGATTTTGAAACTTTTGATTGGATCATTGGCATGGATCAAGAAAATGTAGAAGAACTGAAAAGAAGAGCACCACGCTCAGCACAGGAAAAAATCCATTTGTTTTTAAGTAGCATCCCTGGAAAAGAAAAAGAAAATGTTCCCGATCCATACTATACCAATAACTTTGATGAGACATATCAATTGATCACAGAAGGGTTAGATCATTGGTGGAACATTTGGATGGATGAAAATAAAATAACAAACAGTTTCTAAAATCAGCGCTTTCTTTTTTTAGAGACGTTAGAGCATTTCCTTGTTTTTTTGTAAAATGTTAGGTAAAATAAGATTAATTAAGTAACACTTTCTTAGCTAAAGGAGGAGTGCATTCGATGAACGAAGAGACAGTATCACCAATGAAGAAGCTTACGAAGTTAGTTACTCATACCTCGTATCAACTTTTTGATTCTTTTGTAAATGACACTGAAGAACATGCTAAGAATGTACGATTGCAAGGAAAGTTTATTCTTGAGCTGCAAACAGCTGCGACTGAACATAGTCTAGTTATCTTACAAGTAAGAGCGAATCGTTTGAGTAGCAAGTATGAAACGATCTCAGGTTGGGTGGCGACAAAAACGGTCGAAAAAGACCGAGTAATGATCCGCCTACAAAACGAAGAGCAGCAGATCCGCATGGTTCCCGTAGAACAAATTGAAAAAATAACAATCCTTTCGCCAGCAGGAGAACAGGAACGGTTATCAAAATAATTTATACCAGATAGAAAAGCACGTATGAGCTTGTACCATCAATCATTACTAATCAAAAATAACCGAATGCTTTAAGCGGATACCGATAAAACGAAACGTTTTACGATGAGTATCACAGCATGACAGCATTCGGTTGATTAGTTGAATCGATTGTATGGGACAAGTTTTTTTGATAAAAAAAGGTCCTGCTAGCCGGGGAGCTAGCAGGATAAGGAGTTAAAAATGAAAAAGTGTTGTTAGGGTTGTTTGTTGGTATGCTTATATAATAGTCATTAGTTGTGAATATTTTGTGACGAAAGTTTTCGAAAGTTGTTAAGTTTTTTTGCGAAATTTATTTTTACATCATGTATTTGTCTAAAATTTTATACTATAAAAAGACACGTTGTGCAATCAGCTACCCTTTGGTATTAGTTCAAAAAACGGTAAAATAGCTCCTTATATTTTGCTGTTTTGCTTTTCTAATACTTAAGCCAAGGCGCTGATTTCACAACCTTTTTTTACAAATCCAGCGATTCCCATGAGTCAAGAACTATCTTTTCTTCAAAAAGAAATAATAGGAATAGAAGCCTTGATAGTTGCGATAAAATAAAAATGGATAAATAAAATTCGAGAGAAACATGTATTGACGTAGCAGATGAAAGGGTCAGATTTGTTGGTGTATCAGGAGTGCCGTTAGAAGAACACAAGGAGAGAAAAGATGGAACTATTAGAAAAAGAAAGTATTGATTTTTATTTGGAGCGTGATTGGACCGTTTTACGCTATGCTTTTTTCAAGGAAGAAGAGTATGACGGGCTAACTAGTCATCAGGAGGCAGTTTTAGAATTTCTCAATTACTCAAATAGATTGTGTGTTGCCAGGTCATGGCGGATTAGCGAAAGGCTTCTCGTAGTTTCTAAAAAAATATATGCACAAAAACTTTACGAATTCAGAGAAGAAAAAATCAACTATACGGATATCCGATTTTTTGACAAGATGAAAGATTATCCTATTTATGTGAATAAAGAAATGATGAAGGCGAAAAGAGTCACCCCTAAAGCATTATGGGCTGAGGATGGTATCTATCGGACTT